>JANYIL010000215.1 GCA_025362075.1 Chloracidobacterium sp. | reverse complement strand
AGGTACTGGACGAGGTTGTACGTGAAGGAATCGTAATTATCTATGACCAGCAACATTTATTTGTGCCCTTTGCAATACTTTGTGCATCAAAACGTTCTCTTGTTTGACCAAAGGAGCGATAACTCTATCATAAACATTGTGCCCACCGGGGAACGAATCAAAATGCAACAAAAACTAGCTGCTTGTTTACTTTTATTGATCTCGGCAGTAATGATCGCCGCTCAGACGACGACTGAAACGCCAAAAACCGAGGAAAACGAAAAGCTTCGTAAGGATGCGGTCGATTTTTTGCGCGAGACCGTGGCCGACATCAATAATATGCGCTCGCTTGAAAACCGGATCAGCTTCGGGGCGGAGATCGCATCCCTGATGTGGTTTAACGATGAGAAAGAGGCCCGGCAGATGTATCAGGGCGTCGACGCCGATTTTAGAAGCCTGCTGCTCCAATTTGACGGCCAGATGAACGAGGCGACCGCCAAGGACAATGACGACGACCCCGCGACCGATGAAACGGCCGATAAGGCACAGCTCATGCGTAAATTCCAAACGGCCCTCATGATCCGCCGTCAGATCTCGCTGAGCCTTGCCGAGCATGAGCCGGATATGGCGATGTCGTTTTATTATGACAGCACCGCGGCGATAACAAATCCTGAATTTCGCAAGAGCACCGCCCAACGCGACCTCGCATTTGAGGTCCAGTTAATGACGATGGTCGCCTCAACGAATGCCGCCAAGGCCGCAGAGTACGGAGCAAAATCTCTGGACAGCGGCGTCAATTTTCAACACATCGAGCTGCTAAAAAAGATCTACGCCAAGGATGCCGATAAAGGCGCCGATTTTGCCGCCGCTATAGTTAGCCATATCAAATCAAACAAGCTCGAGGGAACAGAAGAATCGGTGGTCAACGCCTTTATTGAATTTGGCGAAGAGACTGCAAAAAAAGGAAAGCCCGGCGGCAAAAAACCGTTGATGGAAATGCAGGATTACCGTGCCCTGGCCGAGATACTGGCCGTGGCTGCACTCCAGGCCGAGAGCGCGCCGGACATGGCCAGCGGTTCGGCGGATATTATCGCAAAGTACGCCCCGTCCCGGTCGGCCCAACTCAAGGCGAAATTTAAGAAACAATCGACCAATCCGACCGTCATCGGTCCCGATACTCCGCTGCCCGATGTGTCCCCGGTTGTCGAGGTGAGTAAGAACCCTGTTACCTCCGGCAATGCCGTCATAGCTCCCTACGGTATGACCACGGCTGAGGAACGCAAGGCAAAGGCCCTCGAAGAGCGGGCGAATGCCGAGATGAAATTAATCGAAGACATCCAGAAATTAGACTCGAAATCGCTGCCAAAAGAAGATCGCGATAAGACCGTCGCCCAGGCACGAAAGCACATCGCCCGGACGCCGGATAAGAATAAACGCCTCGAATCGTTATGCATGCTCGCGGCAAAGGTTGCGAAGGCCGGAGACAAGGAATCCGCCGCTGAGATAATGAAAGATGCCGAGGCCCTGGTAAATCCGCAGCCGAAGAACTATATGGAATTTTTGCGGACGTGGGTGCTCATCACGGCCTACGCCGAAACCGATCCGCAACGGGCATATCCGATATTGACCGACACCGTCGTCAAGCTAAACGACACGATCACGGCGTTTGTCAGGGCGGCCGAGTTCCTCGATACAAACGGTGAAATAATCGACGACGGCGAAATTCAGGTCGGCCAATTTGGCGGCTCGATGATCCAGGGCCTAACCGGCGAGCTAAATATCGCCGCACCAACACTGCAGCATTTGGCCAAGGCCGATTTTTCAAAATTGAAGGCCGTTACGAACAGTTTTGACCGGCCAGAGGTTCGCGTGCTGGCCAAGATGATGGTCCTCCGTGCGATCCTTGGCAAAAAGCAGGACGCTGAAGATACCGAAGCAAAGGACGCGGTGACCGCCAGGCCTAAATAATCAGGACGTGCACAAGCCCGCGCGTAAGCAAGGGCGATTCACTCAACGCCGTGTGTATCGCCCTTGCTCACGCGCGGGCTTGTGCATCCCATCTTGTGATTCCGCTACATCAAACTAGTTCCCAGCAGCCACGAACCCCCATCGACGACTAGCGTGACGCCGTTAATATAGCTTGCCGCGTCTGACGCCAGAAACAGCGCCGCGTTCTCGATATCCTCGATGCGGCCGAATCGCTGCAACGGAATTTTCTTTGTCAGCTTTTCTTTGATCTCGGGCATCAGGAGCCGTTTCATCCCTTCGGTGTCTTCGATCGGGCCCGGGGCGATGCCGTTGACGCGGATGCCGTGGCGTCCCCATTCGACTGACAGATTTCGTGTGATTGCGTCAACACCGGCTTTTGCGGCCGAGACGTGTATCTGCATCGGTGTTGCGAGATAGTGCAGCGTGGCGGAGATATTGAGGATTTGGCCTTTTGATTCCTTTAACGCGTCGAATGACGCCCGGCAGACATTGAACGTGCCTTTCGTATCAATATCAACTACGGTGCCAAAACCGTTCGGCGAAAGCTGATCGGCCGCACAAAGGAAATTGCCCGCAGCGCCGTTGATGACAATGTCGATCTTGCCGTAGTGTTCGATGGTCTGGGCAACCGCCGCCTGCACCGCTTCGAAATCGCGAACGTCCGCCGCGACGGTCAAACATTCGCCGCCGCCGTCCTCGACGACCTTTTTCATGGCGGCAAGATTCTCTTCTTTGCGGCTGGTGATCGCGAGCTTTGCACCATGCTCGGCAAACGCCCGTGCGACCCCGCCCGTAATTCCCGTCCCGCCGCCTGTTACAAAAGCGACCTTGCCTTTTAGAATGTCAGTGTTGAATACTTGGTTCATATTGATTTTGGATTTTATCACAGAAGATAACCACAGATGAACACAGATAAACACAGATATAAAAACCTTCCGGAGTGCAAGAGAGCGCCTAAAAAAATCTTGTCTTTATCTGTGTTCATCTGTGTTTATCTGTGGTTAATTTTCCTATTCTCCTGCTCGTCGAGGCCGACCGACCTCCGCACACTCGTCCCGGCTGCGACGCTTGTTTATCTCGAAACAAACGATCTTGCTGCTGCGTTGCAGCCGATCGTCGACAGCAAGCCGTTTACCGAGGTAGCGAAGAAAAAGCCCGACTTTTCAGCCCTAAAAGGTGTGCAGCTCGCGGTCGCCGTCACCGGTTTTGAGAC
>JANYIL010000182.1 GCA_025362075.1 Chloracidobacterium sp. | reverse complement strand
CCTGGTCGTCAGCCCCTGATAATAACCGCTGATCACGAACGCACTGTTAATGATTTGATTGACAGCGATCTGCCCGTCAAAGAAACGCGACTTCTGTTTATTGTCCGGGTCGTTTACGTCAAACACAAAATTCACGCCCTGATTTGCGTCGATGATCGATTTATTTGTCGCGGGGAGAGCTCCCTTGGTATCCGGACTCGAATTCAGCCGCACATCCGCATCTGAGTAAAAAAGACGGCCCGATATGTGGGTTTTTTCCGATGGGCTGGCGTCGAGCCGGGTCTGAAAATTAGTATTATTCGCGTTGTCCTGGCCATCTATACCTTTTGTATATGCCGTCCGCGAAACGCCCGCCGTCACGCCCAATTTGCCATCCGACCTGCCGTGCGAAACGTTCCCGCGAAACCGCCCTAGCCCCAGCCCTCCAAACGCGCCACCGATCTGTCCGTGCGTTCCCGATTTTGCCTCCGGTGTCTGAAAATCAACCACGCCGCCGACCGCATTGGTTCCATACAGCGACGAACCCGACCCCCGCAAAACCTCGACCTTGCTAACGCTTGTCAGCGTAAAATCGCTCAAAAACGACGTCGCGTCACCCGTTATCGCCGACGCATCGCGAAACCGGATGCCGTCAATAAGTATCGCCGTGTCCTGATTTCTGAGGCCCCGCGTTTTGATCGACGCGACCCGGCCAAACCCGCCCGACTGTGCAACCCGAAACCCCGGTATCGTCCGCAGTGATTCGACCAGCGAAAAATCCGCCCGGTCCCGCATCTCCTGGCCGTCGATTACGTTGACTGTTTTTGAAACTTTCTCGATCGGTTGGCTTTCGCCGGCGGCTACCGAAACCGTCTCATTTATGAGAAACGGTCTGATTTCAACCTCAATGTTGGATGTTTCACCGGCTCGCACGTCAACTTCGCTTCTCATCGCACCTCGCCAACAATTACAACCTACGAATACGTAATAGTGGCCAGGGTGAACATTGGTAAAAGCAAACTTACCAGAGCTGTCGGTTGTCGTTTCTCCCCTCTCTTCATTCTTTTCAGACCGAAGTAGAACCTTGTGGTTTGGTGCGGGTTGGTAGGTTGGCGGATTTGATTTGGTCGGCTCTTTTACTAATCCCTCAATTTTTCCATCGCTTTGCGCTGGAATCGATATTGCTAGGCCAAAAAAAACAATGGCCGTCATAAAAAGTAATTTCATTTTCTCTCCTTTTCTGCCCATCGCAGAATGGTTTTAAGCCCCGACAAATGAGCAAAGTTCCAGACTGTAGAAGATTAATTCATTTGGTCATTTATTCATTTTTTCATTCTTGAATGAATCAATGAATAAATGGCCCAATGAACCAATCTCTTTCACTGTTGCGTGGGCAGCGTTGGCTCTTCACCAAACTTCCTTTGCGTCGCTTGTCAACAAAAAGAAGATTTTTGCCACGAATTACCCGAATGACACAAATAAGAAGAAGTATGAATTCGTGATATTCGTGTAATTCGTGGCTAAAACTCTTCAAAAACGTTCGTCACCCGAACGTTCCCACTCGCCGGATTTCGATCCAGCAGCACTCGAACGCCGAAAACCTTTTCGACATTCTCGGTCGTCAAAACCTCTGCGGGCGTCCCCTTCGCAACGATCCGCCCGTTTTTCAGCATCACGATCTCATCCGCAAATTCCGCCGCCAGATTGAGATCATGCGTGATAACGATCGCCGACGCAGCGGACTCAAGACACCGCTTTCGAACCAGCTTAAACATCATCGCCTGATGCGCGAGATCGAGATTCGCCGTTGGCTCGTCGAGCAATAAAATTCGTGCATTCGTGGCTATTGCCCTGGCCAGCACGACCCGCTGCCGCTCGCCGCCGGACAGGTGGTTCATCAAACGCGTCTCGTATCCGGCAAGGTCGCATTCGGCAAGGGCCTTTTCGGCAAACTGAAGATCATCCCGGCTCTCCCACCCACAGGCCCCGCCATGAACAAAACGCCCCGACAGAACAAATTGCAAAACCGACACCGGAAACCGCGTCTCATTCTCCTGCGCGACGACCGCGATATTTGCGGCAATTTCACCGCGTGACATGCTGTCAAGCCCGCGCCCATCAAGCTCTATCCCTCCCCCCGCAAGTGGTAAAGTCCCATTCAAAGAACGTATCAGCGTAGTTTTCCCCGCCCCATTCGCCCCGAGCAAAGCAATAACCTCACCTCCGCTCAAACGCAACGAAACATCGAGCAAAACCTCGTACTCACCGTACTTAACCGTTATGTCCCGAATCTCAAGCATCTCTCTTGTCAGAACCGGGAGCGATAGCGACTGGGTTCTTGGATACGGGCAGTCGGAATCCAGTCGCTATCGCTCCCGGTTCTGACTCAATTCCTTCTTAGCAAATAAATAAACATCGGTGCCCCGATCAACGCGGTCACGGCCCCGACGGGCAATTCCCTCGGCGCGATCGCCGTCCGCGCGATCGTGTCGGCAAAAACCACAAATATCGCCCCCGCCACCGCCGAAAACGGCACCACCAGCCTGTTATCGCTCCCGACAGTCAACCGCACCAGATGCGGCACGATCAACCCGACATACCCGACCGAACCACTCGCCGCCACCGCCGCTCCGACCACCAGGCTCGATGCTCCAAAAACCAGCATCCGCACCCGCCCGACCTCGACGCCAAAATCAAACGCATCCCGCTCGCCGACCATCATCAAATTCAACGCCCGTGCCTGGCTCGTCAGCACAACCGTCCCGACGATCACCGCCCCAAGGCTCAAATAAACGCCATTCCGCGTCGCCTGCGACAGATCTCCGAGCAACCAGAACGTAAAGCTCCGCAGCTTTGCCGCGTCGAGCAGCGTGGTCAGCATCACGATCACCGACGACAAAAACGTCGTCACGATCACGCCCGACAGCACCAACCGCTCGACGTTCATACCGGCCCGGCTCTTCGCCATCCGATAAACCGCAACCGTCGCGAGCCCCGCTCCCGCAAACGCCAGCAGCGGCCGCGTGACCTCAAGACTCTGAAAAAACACAAACGCCAGCATCGTCCCCAACGCCGCTCCGTTCGACACCCCCAGCAAATAAGGCTCTGCCAGCGGATTTCGCAGCAGCGATTGCAGCCCCGCACCCGCGACCGCAAGGCTTGCACCAACACACGCCCCCAGCAAAATTCGCGGCAAACGAATGTCGTAAAGTATCGACCGCTGCTGCTCATTAAGATCAAATAACGGCAGCCGCTCCGCCCCAAGCATCGCCGCGCCCGCTAACACAATCAGGAGCAGCGCAATCAGCCCGCCTCCAATAAGCAGTGCACGATTTCTCGAATTTTGAAATTTTTCTGTCTTCAATAAATTGCCACTAGCTTTAGCTAGTGAATAGGTCTCAAAAATCCTTCGGGCTTTAGCCCAACAAATCTTTCGGCTAAAGCCGAGACCATTTCCTCTCGTGTCCACTAGCTAAAGCTAGTGGCAATTCAGAAAATCCTTACTTAAATTTCTCCGGATGCAGATACTTCGCGATCTGCTCCAGCGCATCTACCAGCCTCGGCCCCGGCCGTGACAGCAAATCGGCATTTACCTTATATATGCGTCCGTTTTTCACCGCTGGCGAGTTCTTAAAAACCTCGTTCGGCTCTTTGTTGTCATCCGATTCCGAGAGAATGATCGCGTCCGGGTTCAACGCCGCAGCCGTTTCCTTGCTTAATTTTGGAAACGCGGATTCAACCTGTTCAGTTACCGAACGCCCGCCGGCCGTTACGATCAAATCATTTAGAAAGGCACCGTTGCCTATCGTAAACAACGGTTCCTTTGAGATTTGAACAAAAACCTTCACTGCTGCTACACGCTTGTCATGTGCCGCCAGAGATTCATCTCGGTGAAGAGGATACCCGACTATTTTCCAAATTCCATGTTCACGACCTTCAAGGTCGGCTATTAGTTTTGTACTTGCGTCCGTCGTTCCGAATATGATGCCGAGTTGTTCGAGGTTGCTATAAAGTGCTTCAAGCGACGTAGGATTCGTCACATACACCGCGATCCCGTTCGCATCAAGCGTCTTCATAAACGCCTCGATCTGCGAGGCCGTCGAGACAAAAACGACATCCGGCTTGAGCGCGATGATCGACTCCATATTCGGCGTCATCGTGTCTCCGATCTTGGCGATCTCTTTGGCCTGTTCGGGGTAGTTGCAGAATGTCGTCACGCCGACGAGGCGGTCGCCCGCACCAACGGCGAAGATATTCTCGGTCACACTCGGAGCCGTGCTGACCACCCGCGTAATCTTGACCGGCAACGTCACATCACGCCCAAGATCGTCCGTCACAACCCGCATCGGCACCGTCACCGTCGCCGAATTCGCAACACTACTATTCACGGCCCCGCGACAGCCCGTCAAAACAAGCAGCGCCAGCACCACGATCAGTTTTGCCTTTTGCCTTTTTACTTTTGCCTTCACTCTTCCTCTTTTTGCAAAGCAAAACGCCCTGCTTTCCCGCGCGTCGAAAATCGACGGGAAAAACAGGGCGTTTCTATAAAGATAACCGTGCTTGCCTTCGATGCTTTGACGCGAAACATCCACTCTGGCTAATACAGCGAGGCAGGCGTTCTGACTTAAGGCGAAAGGCGAAAGGCGAAAGGCGAAAATAAGATCAATTTGTCTTACTTTATCCTTTATCCTTTATCCTTCATCCTTTCACAGTGACGCGATCGTGCGGGATTTTCACCCGCTTCTCCTGTTGGGCCGCTCGTGAAAAGACGGCACCTCGCATGTCTTAATTGTAAAAGACCAAGTGTTCGATTGTTGCTTTTCCCACCGTATAAGTCAATATGCCGGTTGTGCCATACATAAAACATTTGACAATCATTGCAATTTCCGTTACAAATAATAGAACGCTTGTTACCATGACACACGACAACGAAAATCTCGACGACCCCGACGATGACATAAGCCGCTACGACACAGCCATCGGCTGGCAGCCAGCGGACCCGTACAATAAGCAGCGTCAAAAACTACGCCGCGACCACCCCGAGCAATTTTGCCGCCGCAGCCTGTTCGAGGTCCGCCCCGCAAACGCCTGGCTCGCTCCCGCACCCAAACGCCTTGTTCAACCCGACCGCCTGGCCGGCGACCTGTGGCGAGTGGGCGAGGTCACCCTGCTGTTCGGCGAACCGGGCATCGGCAAGAGCATCCTCGCTATGCAGATCGCCGAATCGATCGCCCGCGGCCGCCAGTTTCCCGAATTCCGCACTCCGCATTCCGCACTCCGCAATCGAAAGGTGCTCTACCTCGATTTCCAACACACCGCCGAACAGTTCACCGCGCGATACAGTTGTCCGTCGCCGATCCCCGGCAAGCTGCCTGTCAAGTATCGCTTCTCGACCCGGCTCAAACGCTCGGGCTACACCGGCAACACCGAGGTCCCGGCGGAATTTCGCAACGATTTCGCCCGCTACTTTCGCCACTCGATACAGATGGCCCTCGACGAAGCCGAGGCGTCCGTCATCATCATCGACAACCTCGCGAATTTCGACCCCGGCTCGACCAGTGCCGCATCCCAGATCAAAACAATGCGCTCGCTCAAACTCCTCGCAATGACCGCCGGCGTCTCCGTCCTCGCCATCGCCGACGCCAAAACGAAACGCCGGACGAGCCGGGCGTCCCGCTCCGCTGCTTCTCACTTTTCACTGTTCACTGTTCACTCTTCACTTACATTGAACGATTTATCGGCGGGCCCCCAACTCGCCGAATCCGCCGACAGCGTCTTCGCCCTCTGCCCCAGCACCTTCGCCCCCGACATCCGCTACATCAAGTCACTAAAGAATAGAACCGCAAACGATAGCGACCGCGTTTCTGATCCGAATTCACCATTCACCACTCACCATTCACCATTGGTCTCCATCTACCGCCTCGAACGCACCGAAGGCCCCGGCAAAGTGGAAAACGAAAAACGGAAAACGAAAAGTTCGGCCCTTTCGACTTTCCACTCTCCGCCTTCCGATAGTTGTTCACTATCCACTATTAGTTATTCACTAACGGCAAAGCCGTTCCTCGCCCTCACCTACCTCGGCACCGCCCCCGAAACCGAAGCGATCCGCGACCACGAACGCGAAGCCCACGAAGCCCATCTCGCCCACGAAGCCCAACTGAAAAAACTCGCCCGCCGCAGCGGAAAAGATATCTTAGTAGATGGAGTTTTGGACGGAAGTTACGCTCGATATTTAAAATCCTGATCTATGCACTGTTTACTATTCCTTGTTCACTTTTAACTACTCGGACGGCAGTTACGCGAGACATTTAAAATCCTAAAACTGTTCACGGTTAACTATTCACTGTTCACAATTCGAATTCCCTAGTCCGCACTCCACGTTCCGCATTCGAATGCGACCGGGTTCTTGTAATTTTGCATTTTGCATTCTCAATTTTGTATTTTCCCCGGCTCCGCCCCTCGATGTGCGGAAACGGCTCCGCCTTTCCGTCAAGCACACCCAAGCAACCGAGGCTCCGCCTCCGCTCTTTGCCTCATGCGACGGTTAATGCTACATTTCGGAAGCTAATCCGAATATGATTCCCAACAACTTTGACACAGCCTTCGAGCAGGTTACAGAACTGGTTAATGACTTTAACAAGGATTTAGCCAACTGTATTCGCCCTGACTACAATGAGTCACAGGTTCGCAAAGACTACATCGACAAATTTTTTATCGCTCTCGGCTGGGATGTAAACCACGAGGTACAAAGGAATATCTACGCGCAGGAAGTACGGGTCGAGCCGAGCGTCAATGTTGCCGAACGTGTAAAGAAAGCTGATTACTCTTTTGCCCTTGCACCGGAATTTCGCAAGATTCATTTCTTTGTCGAGGCGAAAAAACCTTCGATTCCGCTCGAAACTCAAGCGAATTGTTTCCAGACACTTCGCTACGGTTATAGCAGTTCAAAAGCCAGCCTTTCGTTACTTACTAATTTCAAAGAGCTTATCGTTCTCGATTGCCGCTATCTGCCTGATTTCGACACTGCAACCCAACGGATTCATAAGAAATATCACTTCACGGATTTTCTAAACTCCGAAAAGTTTGCTGAGATTTACTATCTCTTCGGACGCGAAGCAGTTGCAGACGGAACCTACGAAAGAGAATGCAGCGAGCTTAAAAAACCAAAGGGCCGTGTAAAGCAGTTAAAGGTCTTTGCCGATGGCTATAGAGAGATCGACGATTCTTTTCTCGAAATGCTCGAAGGCTTTCGCGAGGAGCTTGCAAAGAATTTCAAAAAGAAAAATCCTACACTCGATAGCGACGACCTGACCGAGGCCGTTCAACGAACGCTTGACCGGCTTGTTTTTATCCGCTTTCTCGAAGACAAGCTTATCGAGCCGGACACGATCCTCGACAAGTTTGGTTTCAAACCAAATGCCTGGGGACAGTTCATCGCGAAATCAAGGGACTTCGACAAAACATATAACGGCATCATTTTCAAGCATCATTTCATCGACAAACCGGATTTCGTGGTCGATGACAAAGTTTTTCTAAATATCTGCGACACATTCGCAGGCGACAGAACGCCTTACCATTTCAACTACATTCCGATCCATATTCTCGGCAGCATCTACGAACGCTTTCTCGGCAATGTGATCGTCGCCACAGCAAAACAAGCCCGCATCGAGGCCAAACCCGAAGTCCGCAAAGCCGGAGGCGTTTTCTACACGCCGCAATATATCGTCAAATATATTGTCGAAAATACGGTCGGGAGTCTGCTCGGAAACCCGCTCGGAGTCCCGCCTTCAGGCGGCTCTTCAACCGAGACGAAGAAGCCTGCTAAAGCAGGGACTCCAAGCTCAGTCACGCCCGCCGACGTTGCCAAGATGCGTTTCGCCGACATTGCCTGCGGTTCCGGTTCGTTCCTGTTGGGCGTTTACGAATACCTGCTTGCCTGGCACACCGAGTATTACAACAAAAAGAGCAATGCAAAAGAGGCAAAAGATGCGGGT
>JANYIL010000165.1 GCA_025362075.1 Chloracidobacterium sp. | reverse complement strand
AACACAGGCTCCGGCCGTGCCGAACGCGATTGCGGCGTTCCTGCTATATTTGCGCGACCGTACCGGCAAGATACCGCACGTGTATTTTGGCTGGAGCGAGGGCAATCCGCTTATTTACCTGGCAAGGTATATTTTATTTGGCGAGGGCGACACGGCGCCGGTTACTCGCGAAATATTGCGGCAGGCTGAGAATGATCCTGAGATGCGGCCAAATGTCCACGTCGGTGGTTAGACCCCGGCGCCGTTGGGTATTTGAGCTTTGATGTCGATAAAGCACTGGCGGCAATAGACGGGCCGACCTTGCGACGGATAAAACGGCACTGTCGTTATTTCGTGGCATTTGGCACAGCTGGCGCGGACCTCGATTTTGTGCGGCTGGCCGGTTGTGTTGGCCAATTCTATGGCTTCGAGCCTGCGATTTTTAGCTTTCTTACAGTCTTTGCAGCGTTTTGGCGGATTGAGAAGGTTTTTTTCGCGGAAAAAGAGTTGTTCGCCGGCGGTCCAGATAAATTCCTGGGCACAGTCGATACAGAGGATAGGAGAGTCCTCAATTTCCGGTTCGGCGGTGGCGAATTCCGTGATCGTGGCTACCTCTTTTAACTCGCTATCGGACATAGAAACCATTCCGCTTGGAACCTCGCTCACTATGGGAGCAGGAGAGAATGTATTAGATTCGATGGCTGGGCTGACCGTTGAACCTGTTCAGTCATATTAATGTGAATGAACACGAAGTTACAACTATCGCTTTTCCGTGTCAAGCACTGGTATGACCACTACACTATATAGTAAAATTTTATGAATGTCTTGGTAGTAGGAACGGGTGGCCGGGAGCATGCCATTTGCCGCAGTTTTCGAAAGACCTCAAAGGTCGAGCGCATCTTTTGCGCCAGTGGCAACGCGGGTATTGCCCAGGTTGCCGAGTGTGTAGATATCAGGCCCGACGACGTGCATGCGCTTGCCGATTTTGCGGCGGCAAATGCAATTGGGCTGACATTTGTAGGCGGGGAAGTGTCGTTGGCACTCGGGATCGTTGACGAATTCGAGCGTCGGGGCATGCGCATCATCGGCCCGAACCGCGAAGCCGCTCAGCTCGAATCCAGCAAATCCTTTGCCAAAGATTTTATGGCCCGCCACGGTATTCCAACCGCTAAATATGTCACCTCCCATTCCCCCGGATTTGCCGTGCTCGAACTCGAAAGCGGCGATTTTGGCAATCCATCAACGCCGGTCGTCGTTAAGGCCGACGGCCTCGCCGCAGGAAAGGGTGTCGTCGTTGCAAAGGATCGTGCCGAAGCGATAGTGGCGATCAACGAAATGAACGACCTCGTCGGCACGGCCGCCGCCGCAAAGATCGTTCTCGAAGAATGCCTGATCGGAAAAGAGGTTTCGCTGCTGGTATTTGCCGACGGCGAGCAGTTTGCCGTAATGCCGCCGACCCGCGACCATAAACGCATCGGTGAGGGCGACACGGGGCCGAACACTGGCGGCATGGGCACGATCACGGACGCATCGCTGCTATCTGACGCCCAAATTGCCGACATTACGAGTGCGATTATCGTTCCGACTCTGCGAGGCTGTGTACGCGAGGGATACGCGTTTCGCGGCGTGTTGTTTATCGGGCTGATGATGACGAGGGACGGGGCAAAGGTGCTGGAATACAATGTGAGATTCGGTGATCCCGAAACACAGGTAATACTTGTTCGGCTAGAAACCGACTTTGTCGATATTTGCGAAGCGATGCTAATTGGCACGCTAAATGACATTGAGATCAAGTGGCGGCCAGGAAGCTCGGCATGTGTCGTCCTTGCATCCGAGGGCTATCCTGCCAAATCGCGGATCGGCAACGTTATTCAAGGGCTCGATGACGCTGCTGGAATAGAGGGTGTCGAGGTATTTCACGCCGGAACCGCGAATGGCCCTGACGATTCGATTGTGACCGTTGGCGGCCGCGTTCTGGGCGTGACGGCGACCGGTGATGACATTTCGTCGGCCCTGACATTGGCCTACTCAGCCGTTGCAAAAATCTCGTGGCCGGGAATGCAGTACCGCCGAGACATAGGAAAATAAAATGGTGAATGGTGAATGGTAAATGGTGAGTGGGTGAATGGTGATCAAAGAACCGGAGACATCTGCAACTTTCAGTGACGTTCACCATTAACCATTCACCACTCACCATTCACCCCTTCTACTTTGACTTCTTACCGTTGTACGGGATCGCTCCCAGAGCCGCAAGGTTTAGCTCGCCGGCGAGTTTTCCGTCGGCGATTTTGCCGGAAATCGAGCCTTCGAATGTTTGGCCCTGAGCATTTACGGTGATGTCGGCGGTAAACGAGGCACCCGTAACTTTGACGTTTCTGAGCGGTGATTCACCGAGTTCCGTAGCGACAATGCCTTTGTAGGCGTCTTTTTCTTTTTCAAGTTTAAGCGTTCCGGCATAGTCCTGACCGGGTGCCGCGAAAACGACGTCCCACTTTGCAAGAAGTGGACTTGCCTCTTCCTTTTTTGTTTCGTCAGCTTTTGGTTTGTCAGCCGTCGTGTTCTGGGCCGAGGCCGCAACGGCGAATAAGGCGACAAAGATTATTGCGATGAACGGGATAAGTGACTTTTTCATATATTTTTCCTTTACACTAAATCGATCTGGTTTGTATCTGTACGAAAAACAGAGCGTAAGGGATTTTATCAAAGGCTGCGATTTACCGCATAGTTTACCTATCAAATATTCTTGACGGCGGCGGCTTTTCGGTCGAATTCCTCTGCTTCTTTCGCCATTCCATTCTTTCGGCAAAAGGCGGCGAGCCTTTCATACCGTTCTTTCGGCTTGGTGTCCGTCAACCAGCAGATCTTTGCCATGCATTCGGGACACGCGTCGATCGGGCGTGAGTCGGTCTCGCCAAGATGATTTGTCCCGCTCATGACGCACTCGTATTTAGTGCAGTGGCGCATCGAGAACATGTGACCTGTTTCGTGAGCAGCGATCTTTAAGGTGCGGCGGAGAAAGGTGTCGTAATTTGCGTTGTCCCCGAGACGCGCGAGCGACCATACGCCGACACGGTTTTCGAGACTGGCTTCGCCAAAGACGTAATTTGTCGCGTCGCCCGCATAAAGATCATCGGCGGTAAATGCGATCAGCGCGGCTCCGTCGGCCGGGATGATCGGTTTCAAAACACCGTCAAGAATGTATCCGGTTCGAATCTGCTCTTTATGCGTCGATTTGTTTAAGCGGCTGTCTTTGACACTAAGCGGCCGCTTGACACTGCGGGCGGGCATCAGGCCGACCGGCAGATCATAAAACGCCTCAATATATCTGGCGACGATGTCGATTATCTTTTTTTGTTGGGATGTAAATGTACCGAGGGGTAGTACATAAATCTTTCGGCGTTCCGTTGTTGGCTTTGTCGGATTGCTATCGAGGTATTCCTCAAACGTCTGGCTTGGCTCGTTGTGCGAAGCGAGCCAGTCATAGCCCTTCGGCTTGCCCATCGGCTTGAAGAACGGCTCGATCTTCTTGATCGCGGCTCGTAGGTCTGCTCGTTCCTTCTTAGCCTCGTGAGCGGTGGCCATGTTGGAGGCGGGTTTTTCTTCGGTCTTTGAGCAAGCGAGGAGTAGTAAAGTCAGGAAAATGAACGTAACTATCAGTCTCATAAGAATTTTTGCCCGCGAATTACGCGAAAAGACGCGAATAAGAAAAGACCTAAATCATTAATTTACGTACACATGCGGAACTAAATTCTATAAGTCTTTTATTCGCGTTCATTCGTGTAATTCGCGGGCAAAAAATCCGTCTTAATATTCATTTGTCGATTTTACGTAGCTATCAAAATTTCTTTTCATCTCATCCATCGAATCCCCGCCAAATTTCTCGCGCATTGAGTTTGCGAGGACGATGGCGAGCATGGCTTCGCCGATGACGCCGGCGGCGGGGACGGCGGTGATATCGGAGCGTTCGAAGGCGGCGAGGTCTTCCGTTTTTGTGTTGATGTCAACCGAATGCAGCGGTGTGCGGAGCGTGGCTATCGGTTTTTTGTAGCCGCGGACGCGTAGCTCTTCGCCGTTGGTAATGCCGCCCTCGATGCCGCCGGCTCGATTTGTTGGCCGGGTGAACCTCTTGTCAGAACCACCTACGGTAGTGGGTGGTTGAAGACTATCGTCTACCTTCGTGGTATGTTGCGTTAAACCACCCGCTACCGCAGGTGGTTCCGACCAGTATATCTCATCATGCACCTGCGATCCCCGCCTCCCTGCGTTCGCGACACCTTCTCCGATCTCGACGGCTTTGACGGCGTGGATCGACATTATCGCACGGGCAATGCGGCCGTCGAGCTTGTCCTCCCACGAGGTATGCGAGCCGAGGCCGACGGGCAGGCCTTTCGCGACGACCTCGAAAATGCCGCCAAGCGTGTCGCCATCCGTTTTTGCCTGATCGACAAGTTTGATCATCTCGGACTGAATATCGGCGTCAGCGCAATTGAGTGGCGTATCGACGGGGATTGCGGCTATGGCCTCCCATGGCTGATGCAGCGGCACTACCTGAACGTGCCCGAGCTTGATGACATGGCTTTTGATCTCAATCTCGAATGCCGCCAAGAGTTGCTTGGCAAAGGCGCCACAGGCGACGCGGGCGGCGGTTTCGCGGGCCGAGGCGCGTTCGAGGATGTCGCGGAGGTCGCGGGTCTGGTATTTTTGCCCTCCGGCAAGATCGGCGTGGCCCGGACGCGGACGCGTGACGATACGCGGATTCTTGGGCTGCGTTTCTAGCTCTTCCGATGACATTACGTCCTGCCAATGGACAAAATCGTCATTTTTAATCATCAACGCGATCGGCGAGCCGAGCGTTTTGCCGTGACGCACGCCCGAAAGTATCTCGACCGTGTCGGTCTCGATCTTCATCCGCCCGCCGCGTCCATAGCCCTGTTGCCGGCGCCAGAGTTCGTGGTTGATGGCGGCAATATCGATAGGCAGACCGGCGGGAAGGCCTTCGACGATGGCGACAAGGGCTTTGCCGTGCGACTCGCCTGATGTTGTGAATTTGAAAAACATAAGAAATTTCGGTGTAAAGAAGATTTTACAGGGATAAAGGAGATAAAGGGGATAGTAAAAATCTAAAATTTGTTTTGTATCCCTTTTATCTCCTTCATCCCTGTCAATTTTCCTACTGGGATTCTCGACTCGGCGACTCAAATACGTTTACGACGAAAGACGATCAATCCGATGCCCCCGATGATCAGCAAGCCGCCCACGCCGGTTTGCGGCGGCAACTTTTCGCCGAGCACGATCCAGCCGGCTATTACGGCGAGCAGGGGCGTGACGAGCGAGATCATCATCGCTTTGGTCGATTCGATTTTACTCAAAAGCCAATAATAAAGCCAAAATGCCGCGACCGTGCCGAACACGCTCAAATAGATAACGCACACGACAGCTTTCCATGTCCAGTGAAACGCAAGCGGATCGCCCTCGGCCACGAGGCTGTAAATTATGATTGCCGGCAGGCCGCAGATCATTTGCGAAAAAACGAGAGCCGCAGGATGTACGCCTCCTGCCTTTGCTTTGACTAATATCGATGCCTGGGCCGCAGCGTAAGCTCCGACGACGATACCAACGCAGCCGAGAAATGCCAGCCAGTTTTCGATTCGCAGCTGGTCTATGAAGATGACCGCAACGCCGGCAACGCCGATCAGAACCGCGATGACCTTTTGAGCGGTAATGCGTTCGCTTGGCAAAAATACCCATGCCAGAACAAGGCCGAAAACAGTGATCATCGCTTGCAAAACCGCCGCGAGGCCAGACGTGATGTACTGCTCGCTCCAAAAAACCATGCTGTAGTTGATAGAAAATTGCAGTACGCCGGTCAGGGCGATCAGCCGCCATTCCTTGCGGGTCTTCGGCAGCGGTATCTTCTGAACACGAATCAAAACAAGCAGGATCGCGACCGACAACAGGAATCTCGCCGCCGCGAAACCGATCGGCGGCAGGTCTTCGAGCCCGACCTTGATAAAGAGCCACGTTGTGCCCCAGATCAGGCAGAGTATGAGCCAAACGAGTATCTTCATCGGTAAAAATTATTAACTGTTAATTGCACATTTTTAATTGATATTCAAAAGAACTGCTAAGGCCAAGATACTTCAAAAGTAATTAATAATGGACAATTAACAATGAATAATTCAGGAATTTTCATAAAAGCTGAGCGACGTTTCGCCCTGTTTCAGCACACGCCAGCGACGCAATTCACCGACCAGTTCGGGCATTTGTTTTTTTGTATGATGCTCGACGACGAGGACGCCGCCGTCGCGAAGCAGGTCGTTCTTAAAACCAAAATCGTGCATCACGAGTGCGTAATCTGAATCGTACGGCGGGTCGAAAAACGCGATGTCCCAGCCCATCGGATGGTCGCGTCCGGTGAAATTTTCGGCGGCGTGGCCCTGAATATCTGTTTGCGATTCAGGCACGCCGAGTTTGTCGAGGTTTTCTTCGATCAGAGCACAAGATTTTTTTGATTTATCAATAAATGTGACAAATCCCGCACCGCGAGAAACAGCTTCGATGCCGATCGCCCCGGTCCCGGCACAGAGATCGAGAAATCGAGTCTCGTCCGAAATCAGTGGGGCCAGCACGTTAAATAGTGTTTCCCGCAAACGATCTGATGTCGGCCGCGTTTTGTTGTCCGGCGGGCTTTTTAGCACGCGCCCGCGATAGAGGCCGGAAATTACTCGCATTTTGTCTAGTGTAAGGGATGCGTTGCGGACCGGCAATCGCGGCTACCCGATGCCGCCGAGACGAAGGCGTTTCTCTGAGCGGACGATCTTTACAAGCCGGGACGTCTCGGGCGACATGCGATTTTTTGTTAGATAGTTCTCGGCCTCATTGCGGGCGGCGATGAGGATCTCAAGATCGCGGGCGATGTTGCCCATTTTGAAATTTTGGATGCCTGATTGCCGTGTGCCCAGGATTTCGCCCTGGCCGCGTATTTCGAGGTCTTTTTCGGCGATCTTAAACCCGTCGGACGTTTGTTCCATAATCCCGAGGCGTTCTTTTGCGACGGCTGTCTTTTTGAAGCCGGTGAGCAGCACGCAATAACTCTGATCGGCACCGCGTCCGACGCGTCCGCGAAGCTGGTGTAGCTGTGACAGGCCGAACCGCTCGGCGTGTTCGATCACCATCAGCGAGGCATTCGATACGTCGACGCCGACCTCGATCACGGTCGTCGAGACGAGAATGTGAATTTTTCCGGCGACAAAGTCGTGCATGACGGCTTCTTTTTCGGCGGATTTCATCCGGCCGTGGAGCAGGCCGACATTAAAATGCGGAAATATTTTCGTGCGCAGGTCTTCGTACATGATCGTCGCGGCTTTGAGGTCGAGCTTTTCAGATTCCTCGATCAGCGGATAGACGACGTAGGCCTGGCGGCCGAGTTTGATCTCGCGTTCGATGCCTCTGTAGACGCCGCCGCGTTGGTCCTCGCCGAGGACAACGGTTTTGATCGGTGTGCGGCCGGGCGGCAGTTCGTCAATGATCGAAACATCCAGATCCCCGTAAACGGTCATCGCGAGCGAACGCGGTATCGGCGTCGCGGTCATTACGAGCACGTCCGGGTTGTGGCCGAGCGCCCGCAACTGGGCACGTTGGAGCACGCCGAAGCGATGCTGCTCATCGATAACGGCAAGGCCAAGCCGGTCGAAAACTACGCCGTCCTGGATTACCGCATGTGTGCCGACCAACGCGTGTATCTCGCCAGCGGCAAGATCGGTGAGTACCTCGCGTTTTTGTTTCGCCTTCATGCTGCCGGTCAGTAGTTCGACACGATAGCCGGTTGCGTCAAAGATCTTTTTGGCATTGCGAATGTGCTGCTCGGCCAAAATCTCGGTCGGCGCCATCAACGCTGTTTGGTAGCCGTTTTCCATCGCGGCGAACATCGCGAGAAACGCGACGATCGTCTTGCCGCTGCCGACATCGCCCTGGACGAGACGATTCATCGGGGCGTCGGATTTCAGGTCACTGAAAATTTCGCCAACAACCTTTTTCTGTGCGCCGGTTAGCTGAAAGGGCAGGATGCTCTTAAGCCGTTCTTTTGTATGGTCGGTAATTTCGATGACGGTGCCCTTTGGCTCTTTTTGACGCTCTCCCCGCAAAAGCTGCATCGAAAATGACAGCCAGAAAAATTCGTCAAAAATGAGACGTTTTTGCGCCGGGCTGCGAAACATTTCGTAGTCGCTGAGTGCAGCGTTGTCCAGCGGAAAATGAATTTCGGCGACCGCCTGCGACCGGAAGAGCAGATGCTGCCGTTCGAGTATTTCGGCCGGTAGGTCTTCGTCGACTGTCGATGTATCAAGTTCAGCCAAGACGCCGTGAATGATCTCCCGGAGCCGTTTTGTCTGAAACGGCCCGAGTTTGCGATAGACGGGAACGCGGCGGCCGGTGTGGATCATCGTCAACCTCGGGTCGGCGATGTCGTCGTTGAGTTCGTCGTCTTCGTTCCTCGTTCGTCTTTCGGGGGCGGGCTGCGGACGATCCTTAGGATGGTCGCTCGATCCTGCCATGTCGAGGGTGGGTTGCGTTAAACCGCCCGCTACCGCAGGCGGTTCTGACATTGGTAGTATTTCGAGTTCTTCGGGTTTTACGGTTTTGAGCGTGTAGCTTCCACGGCGATCGTCCATTTCCCATAAACCGTGGGCGACAAAGCGGGTCCCGCGTTTGAAGCGTTCCTCGTACCAGCTGACGATCTGTCCGGCATTTCGCCCCGAGACAAACCATTTTACGACGACCGGCCGAAGTTTTCGCTCGGTGTCACCTCCCGTGATCTCAAAAATAAAAAGCGGAGGCTGTTTGGGACCCCGATTTCTGCCGACGCGGACACCTTGGGCCGTGCGGACACTGATCTCGACCGACGCCTCCATGCCTTCTTCAAGTTTGTCGAGCGTGAGGAAATTGGAACGGTCTTCGTATCGCATCGGAAAATAGTTGAGCAGATCCTCCACCGTGACCGCGTCGACATCCGTTTTCGCGGCAACACCGGCAAGGGCAACCGCAAGCTTTCGCGACATCGCGGTCGAAAGTTTGGCTATGTCGTGACGATGTAGGTCGATGATTACTGTGTCGATTGTGATTTTCATCGAGCCGGAGGTATTAATTACTTAACGTAAATGGATTAAAGTCCGTATCGCGGTCGTAATAGTCTTCGTGCTCGACGCGTTTCAGGAAATTGACGACCTTGTAGGTAAGCGGGGTCGCGAGAACTTCCCACATAACCTTTATAAAATAATTGCCGATCATGACGCTCACGACCTGTTCGGTCGACCATGATCCGAGAAAGGCTAGTGGGTAAAAGATGAGGCTGTCGACGGCCTCGCCGACGGCGGTTGAGCCGATTGTACGGGTCCAAAGATACTTGCCTTCGGTAAAGATCTTTAATTTTGCAAGCACAATCGAATTGGCAAATTCGCCGAGCCAAAATGCCGAGAGCGATGCGAGTACGATCCGCCATGTCTGGCCGAACATCATGTTAACGGCCGATTGAGACTCGATCGACATGGTTCGGGCAGCCGGCAGGCTCGTCACGATAAACGACATCAGAGACGCAAATGCCATCGCTCCGAAACCGGCCCAGATCACGCGTCGTGAACGTTTGTAGCCATAAACTTCGGTCAGAATATCGCCAAAAAAATAACTGATCGGGAAGAAAAGCACACCGGCACCGTAGATGTATTCACCGATGATAGGTAGATTGACATACGAAACCTTTTGCACACCGATCAGATTTGAGCACAACAGGACCGCGACGAACGCCGCCATTATCAGGTCGAAATACTTGTATTGCCGCTTCTCGGTCATTGCGGTGAATTGTAGCAAAAAAAGAAAGCGGACCGTGATGAACGACCCGCTTCGTTGGTTTTAAAATGTTAATTTCTATCGACCGATGCCCTAGGCTAACGCGCTGACGTGCTTGGTCAGGCGCGATTTATGTCTCGCGGCGGTATTTTTGTGAATGATGCCTTTGTTGACGGCCTTATCGATCAATGAGATCGTCGGATTGAGAAGGTCAACGCTGCCCGTTTTGTCGTGGCCCGCCACAGCGGTGCGAAGCTTCTTGATCGAGGTTCGCAGTTTACTGCGATTGTTACGATTAATGTCCTTGCGTTTGGCGTTCTGCCGGACGCGTTTTTCTGCCGATTTATGATTAGCCATTCAAACTCCTAAAGTGTCGATAGTAACAGTAAAAACAAACTTTAGAGTTTAGTAAGGCATGGGCGGTTTGTCAAGGTCGCTGCCTAGCGTTGTTAGAACTCCGTGAAAATGTCCTGTAAAGAACTCGATAGAAATGTCCTCTAGGGAAAGAGCCTAAGATAAGCCTTTTAAGGGGGCATTGATGGCAGAAAGAGGGACATTGGAGATGAGCAGAAAAGAGCGGGAGACGCT
>JANYIL010000078.1 GCA_025362075.1 Chloracidobacterium sp. | reverse complement strand
GCGTTTGCCTTTAAGGCCGGGCCGCCGGAGGGACATTCGGCCAAAGCCAAATTGGACCAGTTTCCCGAGTGGCGTCTGTCGAGCGGTCACGCTCACCCGGACGCGGGCAGCTTTATCATCTGGTCGAAGGGCAAATACCTCACCGGCGATTCCGGTTATGCCGGCGTACCCCTGACACTGCATCACAACACGGTCGTCTTTGGCGGCAAAGGCCAGGCAAAAGAGGGCTCGGGGCATGATGTGTGGGATGTTCCATACGATCGGCTTGACCGGATACACATTACAGATGTTAAGGCCGACGACAGGAAACTATCGTTGACAGCCGTTCTGACCTCGGCGTACGAGCCTGATTTGGGGGTTACGTCATTTCTTAGGCGATTCGAATTCACCGCTCCCGGCGAATGGCTCATAACCGATGACATCGCGACCGCCAAGCCGCAGATCATCACGTCCTATTTGCACAGCGACACAAAAATCGTCGAAAAAGGCAAGAATCTTTTCGAATTCGAACCCGGCGGCACGAGCCTCATCGCCGAAATACTGTCCCCGACCGCCTATGACTCAAAGATCGAAAAAAACATCCTCATCGCCCCCGGCAAGCCGGGTAGCGTCGACAAAGGCGAAGCCGAAGAACGCGGCGTCCGGCTTGCCGTCTCGACGCAAAAGGCGGTCGATAATGCCAAATTTTCGATGCGGCTAAAGGCGAAATAGTGACAATACCCGTGGGACACGATTAACCTCAATGTCGCCGTAACTATTGCAGACATTGTGGTTAATGGATTACGACAAAGTCGGTGTCCCACATGTTCCAGGGCTGTCCCACGCCCTCGTGGGACAGCATAACTGTTGACATTATTGATAGTTACGGTCATATTTTGGGCGTGTCCCGCGACTTTTGAAAAAAAATAATACACGTGTGGCACATTTGTGTCGTCCTGAAAAAAGTTGACACTTTTGATCAATTATCAAAGAACACTCGTAACCCGAGTAAGGCTCACGAACTCAGATCCTATTTTAACAGATCGTGCTATTGATTGTCAATAATATTATCTATGCAACAGACTGACACGTCGCTCCCATCGGCGGAGCGTCTCCAGACTTGAACTAACAGGCCCTATGCGCTTTCGCGGTCGTCATAAAACCTCCATTTCCCGACATTCCTTTTTTTTACACAACTTTACACACAATGGCGCAATCCTGACATCCGGGCAGTTTGAAATGCGTCATATTACATGTGGGCGGTATTCGAGAGCAATTTTTATACAACGAATCGAATTCGACTACTAAAAATTTATAAACAAAACGGAGAAATTATCATGTTCAATCTTAAAATTAAATTCATGTTAGCGGCAGCGGTTCTTTTCATCGGCGGCGTTTCGGCCGCAAATGCTCAGCTTGCGAGTGGTGCGGCTATCAAGGCCGACATTCCTAACTCGTTCGTCCTGAGAGGCGAAACGTTTCCGGCGGGCAAGTATACGATCGCACGCACGCCGAGCACAATCGATTCGCCCTCGTTGATGATCCTGCGTGGCGATAAAACCGCGGCGATCTTTGACACGATGCAAGAAGAGTCGCGGACGGTCGCGAAAGATACGGTATTGATATTCGACAGTGTCAACGGCGTCGATTATCTTTCAAAGATCGTCTTAAGTGGCGATAGAGTCACAATGGAGATCCCGAAGAGCAGGGCCGAGCAGACCGCGTTCGCCAAGGCTTCAAAGGTTCAGCACGTTATCGTGAGCGAAG
This sequence comes from Chloracidobacterium sp., assembly GCA_025362075.1. Taxonomy (GTDB): domain Bacteria; phylum Acidobacteriota; class Blastocatellia; order Pyrinomonadales; family Pyrinomonadaceae; genus OLB17. Next base: position 2,377 of record JANYIL010000078.1, on the reverse strand, counting down.
TCAACGGTTTCTAGTCATACTTCGAAAAAGTTCCTTCCTCCTGACGGGGCGGTCTGAACGGGCCGCCTCCTTTTTTTCGCGGAAGATACTATGGAGTCCGACAGTACGGCTACAAGCGGAACGCTGTCAATCACTGAACCGTAATGAGATTCTGTCCCAACTGTCCCAACTGTCCCAGCATTTTTTCACGGTCTCAATTTTCTGTGATTGGGTTTTGGTTTTTACCTTTTTACTTTGCCTTGTTTCTGTCCCGCTTGTCCCAGCGTTGTCCCACTTCATCGTGGGACAAATAACTATCTTTATTTGCAATAGTTACAGCGGTTTTTTGCCCTTGTCCCACGTTTTTTGAAAAAAAGTATTTGTAAACCTATTTCAGGACGAGACACAACGTCGTTAATTGTCAAAGATCGTGCTTCGAGCATTTGCGGTCATTTTGTCGACCGACACAAAACGCTCATTCGATAACAACATAGCACGGGTGTAATAATTAAGCAACAAAATATTGTCTATGCAACAAACGCAAAATCATCAGTCTTTCTTCACTTTCGGAAACTTTGTGCGGAAATCTGTCTGCATCGCGAACCCGCTTTGTTTTGTTTAGATAAGCAGCTAAAACTGCTTGACAATATCAGGAAGTAGTCCATAATTGCAGAATCTTAATAGAAATCAATAAAAATTTAGCTTGAGAAAGGATTCAAGCACGTCACTGCCCTGTATTAAGGGCGTGGCAGCATATTTTGTAGAGAAAAAGAAGATCACCCGGAGAAGTTTAATTATGTTCAAACGCCAAATGTTGTATCGTTTCGCTATTGTTATCGGTTTCACTCTTATCGCCGTTATCGGTGCTTCGGCCAGAACCGTCGCCGGGGCTGAGGCCCCGCGCTGTGGCTTTATTGACTCGGTTACTGAGTTATTTAACTTGCATAGTGCAAACCTGGCCCCGGTTGTCGCCGACCCTTCGGCAGCCAGTGGGAGTTTTCTAGCACCGCCAAGTTGCGTGACGAACCCTAGTTTTGAGTCGGGCGACTTTACCGGATGGACTGTAATCAACAACCAGGCGAATGGCTCTGGACAGACAGCAACGGTTCAGGCAGGCAGCTCGTCAAACGGCACGTACCATGCGCATTTTGACGTCCCGGGACAGAATATTGGAGCTTGCAGTACCGCGACAACTCCCAGCATTCGAAGCGGCGTCTTTTCGGTTCCGGGGGGTACACCCGTCACATTTGACTGGCAAGTGCAGCCAAACGGAGATTATGCCTACTTTAGGGCCCAACTTTTTGATTCCACTACAAACGCGGTTGTTAATACATACTTTAACAATACTTTCGCGAGCGGGACGGCGTACGCCCAAGCATCGTACACCCCGGCCGCCGGCTCCTACTACCTTGAGTTTCAGGGCGGGACATTTGACCAGTCGTGCGGCACTTTTGTCGGCGCATTTGTACGCGTCGACAACATTACACCGGCTTGTATCGACCTCGCCATCTCGAAAACTGACGGTTCTCCCACCTACACGGCCGGTGCCGCAATCAGTTACGCTATCGTAGTATCGAACAATGGGCTGTCGAATGCCACCGGGGCAAGCGTGGCGGATACGATCCCGGCAGCGATCACCGGAACAACGATTAGCTGCGTGGCAAGCGGCACGGCCCTCTGCGGAACAAATGGCTCGGCGGGTAACAGCCTCTCGTTCACCGGCGTGGATATCCCGGTCGGTGCGGCAAACTTCATTACCATCACGGCCAGCGGAACGGTCAATCCGGCAACCACGGGCAACTTAGTAAATACGGCAACGGTATCAGCGGGTGCGGGTCAGACCGACTCGAACTCGGCTAACAACTCGGCGACCGATACCGATACGCCAAACCCGATCTCAAACCTCGCGATCACAAAGACCGACGGAGTCGCCTCGGCCCCGGCGGGATCGACGGTAACGTACACTATAGTCGCGTCGAATGGCGGGCCGAGTAATGTCGTTGGTGCAACGGTTACGGACACGTTCCCGACAGCGATTGCCAGTGCCGCTTGGACGTGCGTCAACTCAGCGGGCAGCTCGTGCCAGTTGGCATCGGGCACGGGCAATATCAATCAGACTGTCAATTTGCTTGTCGGCGGCACGGTGACATACACGGTAACTGCGGTTATCAGCCCGAGCGCGACCGGCAATTTGACCAACACGGCGACTGTCGCCGTACCGGCCGGAACGACCGACCCGAACCCGGCCAACAACACAGCAAGCGACACCGACACGCTGACGGCCCCGTCAGTATTCGTCATCGACGACGTGACGAAGGCGGAGGGCAACTCCGGCACGACGCCGTTTGTGTTTACTGTGACGAAGCAGGGCGGAACGGGCTTTGCGACGGCGGTGCAG
>JANYIL010000045.1 GCA_025362075.1 Chloracidobacterium sp. | reverse complement strand
AGTTTAGCCAGTGGGATGACTGAGGCCACAGAGAATTTTTAATTCCCTTACCTCGGCGCTCTCACTGGTTAATTCATCCAGGAAAGTTTCTCATTCCTGACCGACCATCACAATATTGGTGACATTGCCGTTAACCGTTACGGTTTGAGAGGCAAACCGGAAAAGCCGTGACGACACCCGGAGCGTGTATGTTCCGCCGCCGGCAACATTGTCGAATGAGAAAAAGCCGAACGAGCTGGTCGTCGCCGTTCGGACTATACCGTTTGCGTCGGTGAGCGAAACACTGGCATTTCGCAACCCAGTGGTTCCGTCGGATCTGAAAACCTGGCCCGAAACCGTGGCGGTATTTGCGACTCCGTTAATATCGAATGGAAAGTCCTGCAGCACCGACGGAGGGGTCACCGGTGAACCCGCGTCGACCAGATCGATCCACGCACCGGACGTGATATCCAATTGTCTGGAATTGTCGCCGGCCGCACCGCGCGAACCCGCGATGGTTTTGGCCGGATAGAAATGACTGGCGTTGCCCGTGACCGTCGAGGCCCAGTCAAGCCAATATGTCCCGGCCGGCAGCAACATTCCAACGGTGACAGTATTGCGCCATATTCTACGTGTCGTTCCAGGCGGGTTATTTGTATTTGGTACGACAGAATTAAAGATCCGGAACGTTCCCGAATCCACCGATGACGCCAAACGGTTAGTCGTTGTGTCGCCGAATACGACGGTGCTGCCCGCATCACCGGGTCGGCCGCTCCATATCCGGAGAGTGGCTGCTGTAAACGGCGTTGGCGTCGCCGCTGAGTTGGTTAAATAACCGTAGAAATTAACGCTGTTTAAGGTACACGGCTGCGTCAGTGTAAAGTCGTCGGCCAGGCGGTTAGCTCCCTGGGTCGCTGCAAAGCCCGAGCTGGCATTGGCAAGCGTCGTGACACCGCTATTATGCTGTACCTCGCTCCAAAACGTGCCGGATGGGGCGGCGATCCCGTTTTCGGCTACCGACCTCGGGTTGAGTCCGCCGTTGCTGAACGCGCATGCCGTCGGTGTCGGCGTCGGCACAGGTGTCGGAGTCGGCGTGGGCGTGGGCGTCGGCGTACGCGGAGGTGTCGGCGTCGGCGTTGGACCGCCACCACAGCAGAACTTGCCCGTAATTATCAACGAGTATGCCCGGATACTGCCGGTGTCGATGGCCTGGGTGTCAATGACATTCAAGACCCAAGTCCCGTTCGGGTTCTGACCGTTAAAGGCTGACAGCGGATTAGACGGCGTAAACGATCCGGTGAGCGGCCCCGCGTTACTGCCGCCCGAAGGGCAAGTCTGCGCGGTGGTCGCCTGATCGTCAAGCGTCATTTGATAGATGTTGTTGACGGCGCAGTCCGTTGAGCCGCCCCCGGCGGACATTATCTCGACCGTCGTTCCCTGCGGCGACGTAAGCTTAAATTTCAGGTCGCCGACAAATGAATGATTCAACCCGACTGTTGTCGATAATGGGTCGCTGCTCGAGGCGGTTCCATCGATTCGGAAGTCGACATCGGCAATTGCGCCCGCCACGCCGCCGATCTCTAGCGGCACATTGACGCCCGCCGCCGCGTTGTCGGGGATGGCAACCTCTGGCCCGGTATAGCTTACAGTTGTGGGAGACGTAGAAATTCCGGTCGGGACCGTATAAACGGTGTTGCCCAGATTATTCGCCCCATCAACGTGCGCAACGGTCGCCGTTATGTTTGTACCGCAGACAAGCGTCGGGCTCGCGGTAAACGTAATGTTCTTGCTGACGGCTGCTCCGCCCGCGGTTACTACGCCGTAGGTTTGCGCCGCTCCGGGGGATGTGACGCCGCCTGTGGCCTGTAGGGTGCCGATGTCGTTGACGGTATTTACGGTCCCGGTATTGGAAATAGGAAACGCGAGCGTTACCGTCTCGCCCGGATCGATCACGCCGTTTGCCGGCAGGCAGCTTTCGCTGACGATCGTCGCCGTCCCTCCGCTTAGGACCGGGATGGCCGTAAGGCAAAGATTTGCGGTAGCGTTACCGGCGTTGGTGACGACGACGCCATTATTCGATGCTCCGTTAAAGCCGCCTGATTTGGTTGCCGCGACACCCGTCGTACCGACAGGAACGTTGATAAAGGTATATTGGCCGGCCGCATTTGTGCCGGTGGCAAAGCCGCCCGTCGAGGTCACGCTCGCTCCGGCTATCGGTTGTCCGGTGGTGCAGCTTGTAACCGTTCCTGAAATGCTGCCTCGCTGAGGAGCCGTACACCCCGGCAGCTTAATGCCGCCGATCACCCTGGTTGTCCAGTTAAAAGCGTTGCTGGTGTTGGCGGCGGTCCGGTATTCCTGCGTGTACCAAAACGAACACTCGTCGGCCGGATCGACGCTCGCCGCGGAATAGTCGCCCCAGCGGCTTCCACCGCCGTTTTGAATACCCGTTCCGAGGATGCCGGTGGCTTCGCCCTGAGCGAGTGTTCCGGGCGGATCAGATGCAACTCGGCCCGAGTATTTGATACTCGGAAAATCGTTCGGATCGGTCGACCCGGACGTACTGTAGCCGAGAAAGATACCGCCCGCGTTGTCCTGGGCGGCACTGCCCATCCACAGATTTGTGCCGCCGGCCGGGTTGCCGGGGCCGGTGGACTGTGTCCCTTGTTGATTGACGTTCATCGTGCCGTCAGCGGTCCGGCGCAGTTCGGCCCATCGGATGCCGGCCTGATAGGTGGCCGCGCTTGTGGCGGCGGCACCGCCGACATTTACGGTAAAATTAAGAACGTAGGAATTGACGGGACTCGCGACTGTGCCTAAATTACGGTAACCGATACGGTGCATCATGCGATCCGCGATGGCGTCGAGGCCCGTGGTTGTGCCGGGTTGCTCAATAACGCTGCGGCCGGTCGGTGAATTGCCGTCGAACGCCGCCAGCGGCAGATCCGACGATCCCACCTGGGTAAAAGTGGAGGATGCCGGTGTTGCAAAATTAGGCGTAAAGGCAAAGATCCTTAATCCGTCCACGGGATCGCCAAATTCATCGGCGCGAAACTCCATTAGTAGGTTAGGAGAATTGACCGGCGGCGTAACCGTACCGTCGATATCGGTCGGAAGCTGGCCACCGCATGATGAGCAAATAGAAGTAAACTCATTGAAATATACATATGACGCCGTCGGGTCGCCCGCGAGCATCTTAACCCGATCGTACGCAAATGCTCCCGTCCCAAGAAAAGACGTTCCAGCCTGATTGAACTGGTTCGTCGTCATGAAATAGCCCGTCGGCCATACGCCGAAGTGCGGATAATCCTGAAAGTCGGCTGTCGGGTGAACAAAATCGTAAACGTAATAAGCACCCGTCGGGTCTGGTGTCTTTGAGATCGCGATGATCTGGTGGCCCGGGACCGGGGTTGTACAAAATTGCGACATCAGCCACCGGTCGGCAAGCGGATCGTAAAGCACGATCGGGTCGCCGTCGTTCGCCGCCGCACACGGGCCGCCGGCGACACTGGTTATGGCGGTGAGCCGAAATTTTGGCACGAGCAGCGTGCCTGTCTTGTCATAGATGCCGACCAGCGAATTGTCCATCTGGACGTAATGGTTCGGGCCGACATCGCCGACAGTATCGGGCGGGGCAAAGGTCGCGCCGAATGTGGAGCTATTGTCCGCACTCGATAAACCCTCAAAGTTGACCCCCGGTGTCGGCATTACCGAGGGAACCGCCGGGGACAGCGCAAGGGCCTCGTCTATGAACGATTTCTGGCGCGCATTTCCCTTACCTGGTTTGCCGATTTTTACTCGCTCGGTATTCATCTCGTTCTTTTCGCGATTCTCTTTTTGCTCTTCGGTAAGCGGCGGCAGGCCCTTTAAAGCACGGGTCTGATTTTCGCGTTCGATACGAGCTGCTTCCATTTGGTCTTCGACTGTTTTGAACTTATAGTTTTTTAGCGTCGTCGCGATGCCGGCCGCCGCGAGATCGCGTACGGCAACCGACTCGCCAAAAGCCACGGCCTGGCGCGAGACGAAAGGAGAATCCGTCTCTGATCCCATAACCGGCGGCGTTTTCTCATCCGCCACCTGGGCGAGCGAGGCCGGGCGGGACGGCAGCCTGAGTAAAAAGAAAGCAGTTAGGACCATTAGACCCGCAGCTATAATAATGGATACGCGAAATTTTGAATTCATCCTTTGCTCACTAAAAAAAATGGCTTTCCGAATCGGAGACCGTCTCGCTTAGATGCATGGCGTTGGCGTGGCGATGCAGGCATAATTCTAGCATTTAGGGGACTAAAATGGGCAATGTGGAAATCTTATGATGTTTGAAAGACCGGTGCGGACGGACTATGTTTTTTTTGGCTGCGAATAATTTTATGTTAGCCTTGAGCGGTTTTAGGACATCAAAAGATCGTCGGCTTAGTGTGCCGGACCGGTAATTGGCAAGAGGTATATTCTCAATGGAAAGATCGAAACTTTTTAATCCTGTGCGGGCGGTTATATTGATGTCTTTGGTACTTGTGGCGTCTCTGTTTGTCATTGCGGACATAACGGCGGCCGAATCAGAAAAAGCTGATCAGACAAATTCGAATACTCATCGAAAGAAAAAACCTAAAAAGGTGGTCAAACCAACAATGAAAAAAGTGCAACGCACCACCGTTTCCCCGGGCAGCTGGGGCGGCAATGGCATTCGGCTGGTCGTCGACGCTAATTCGACCACGATCGAATACGACTGCGCCCACGGCGAAATAACAGGTGCCCTCACGATAGACCAAAACGGGAATTTTGATACCACGGGCAGCCACACACGCGAAAGAGGCGGCCCGATCCGCGAGGGCTCCCTTGATAAAGGCGTTCCGGCGCACTACACAGGCCGTATATCCGGCAAGCAAATGACCCTCAAGGTAA
>JANYIL010000029.1 GCA_025362075.1 Chloracidobacterium sp. | reverse complement strand
GGCCCAGAGTCTGATCCGAAATATAGTCGTAGGGAATACCCAATCTTTCGAACTCGATACGATACCAGCCCTCGTTCTGGGTGTTTGTCCAGGTATGGACAAGAGCAATTCGCGGAACGCCGATGGTGTGCTGTGCGACCTCAGGGATCTTGTCAACGCCAACGGCAGACAGGCCGAGGTCTGTCACTTCTTTCTTTAGCCGAGTTTCCGTATCGGCGGCATTGCCTTCGGATTTGATGATAAATGAACCCGCGCTGTAGCTCTTATCGCCGACCTTGAACGTGTCCTCGGCGGCCGACATCTTTACGTCTTTAAGCCTGTAACGAAGCTGTGCGATCTGCCCTTCGGCCGTATTGTTGACAATATATCCGGCCTTTGCGGAGCCTTCGAATTTGCTCGGCGGAACGGCCGGGCCGTTGATGATCGACATTGCGGCGTCGAGGATTTTGGCGTCCTTCACTCGGACGGTCTTAACATTCTTGAGCGGCCCAAAGGTCCATCCCGTATCATCGTATGGACGCGGGTCGTTGACGTTGTAATACTGGGTGTCGAGCAGCATGTCGGCCATACGCGAATACGGTTGGTCCATACGCACAACATAGCTGCCGGCCCCGAATTTGCCCTGAGCCGTTTCGACGTCTTTGGTCAATTTCTGGACCTCGCAGCCCTGCATTTTAAGCAGATTGACGAGATCAGCCGCCGAAGCCGGACGCGTATCGTCAGCCGGGAGTACCCACGCCGCCGGCCCTTCAGTACGGGCCTTAGCGACCGACCGCCTGCTCTTTAGATAGAAATTATTGAGGAATTTGTCCTTATTGTCCGAGACATAGCTCATTGCAAGGATCAGGGCGCTTTCCTGTAGATTGACGTTGTTACGCATCGACCATTTGACGCGTGCGAGGGGCGGATTTGGACGGAACCAGTCTCTGGCAGATTCCGCACCAACCGTACGGTCCTGCGTATCCGCTCCGCCGTTGCCAAAAGTCTCATAAAAACGCCCGATCGAATTATGGCCATTTGCGACATAAAACATATAATTCGCCGCCCAGCCGTCGTAAAAACCGTGCGTCCACACGCCCGGCACACCGCGTTTTGTCATGCCCTCGATCTCGTGATAGGCCAGCTCCTGCCATTCGTCGATCACTATTGGGTCCAGCCAGGCATTGTACGGCCCCGTTCCCGTCGATGTATAGAGAAACGGCACGGACTCATGCAGATCGTGCAAAACCGTCGGGTGAAAATCGAGAAACGTCGTCATCTGATTTCGCGAAAGCGCGAGCGCCATGCCCATCGAATCTCGATTATTGTCGTGTGCGACGTATTTGCCCCAATAGATCAGCCCCGGAGCACGTTTGGTCGGGTTGGCTTTGCGATAGTTGTAAAGATCGACCATCGTGTCGCGTCCGTCGACCTCGAGCGTCGGCGTGATCATGATAATGACATTTTTGCGGATCGCATTGATCATCGGCGAATCTTCGACGGCGATACGATATGCGAGTTCCATCAGCATTTCCGGCGAGCCTGTCTCGGTCGAGTGGATCGAGCCCGACAGCCAATAGATCGCCTTGCCCTCGCTGATCAACATCTGCGCGGCGGCCTCGTCGATCTTTCGCGGATCGGCCAGCTTTGCCGTGATCTCTTTGTACCGTGCGAGCTTGGCGATATTTGCCTCGTCAGAGACGACGACCAGCATCTGATCGCGTCCCTGCTCGCTCTTCTCAGGTGCCAGAAAGGTCTTGACACGCGGCGTGGCTTTTTCGAGTTCGCGGTAATAACGATACTGGTCCTTGGTATAGGTCAGCTTGTCCGGCGTGCCGATCGGATAGCCCAAGATCTTTGCGGGCGAAGGCACCGTTGCCGAAGCCGGCAGGTGGTCGATCATCTCGGTCAAAAAGAACTTTTCGGTCGTGTTCTTTAAGATCGAGTCAGTGTATTCTTTATCGTTGATTTGCTGCGTGGGTGCTGGAGCGGGTGCCGGCTTATTTTGGTTGTTCTGTGCAGACACAACTCCACACAATACGAACAGCATTAAGACAGATGCGAGTCGATTCATTGATGATCCTCCGACGTTGAAATGAAATTTATCGATTTTTTTGAATTACAGCCGAGATTGTATCAGAGACAATGGCAACTGTCGTAATTGCCAGCGACGACAATGAAAAAATATCTTCATTTCCGTCCCTGAAGGCGACACCAATCAACTAACCGCGTCGCTCGAACGGTTGCAACAGGCATAAAACGGTGGTATATCTCGTTGAAAAGCTATGAAGTTCACGAAGGGACTATTTGACGATCTGATCGAGGAGAGTAAGGCTCCGAACGCTGTAGTTGAAACCACGGCTGCTGCTCCTGAACCGCCTCCAACCGTGGCAGTGCCTCCGCCTGTAGCTCCGAGGCCGGTCGTCGTCGTTGAAAAAGAGCACCTTTTCGAAACCCAGCAAAAGGTAGTCGAAAGCTCTCGCAACTATCTCCGGCTATTCGTGATCGTCATTATTTTTATTGCAATCGCCGGAACGGCTATATTTTATATCACGCTACCGGGTGTAGGCGACCGCATCAGGGTCGCACCGGAAATGGAAGACGCCGTCCGCAATCATTTCCTCGAAAAAGAAAAACGCACCGCCGGTGACATCACTTTCTATAAGTGCGACAATTTCACCTGGGCCCGCGTCGAGGTCGAGACTCGCACCGACATCCCCGGCAACCCGGTCTTTAAAGTCTCGAAGTACAGTGCCAGGGCGACGCCTCGAACCAGCGGTAGCTGGGATATCACGGCTGCGCCGATAACCAATCCAGAAATGGATAAGCCATGCAATTAATCAGAAAAAAGGGAGATCTTATGACAAGAAAATTCTCAGTCAACACTATTGTGGCCGCCTCGCTGGCGGGTGCGTTGGTCTTATTGATGGCACCCTCATTGCGGACATTTGCCCAGGCCGGTTCCAAGGGAGATCTGACGCCGACCTTTTGGCAGCGCGACCCGGACGCTAATTTTGAGGACGAGGGAAGGATGCACTGCGCTCCGACATCGGTCTCGGACGGGCTGATCTATTTGTCGAGGGCGTTTGGCATGAAAAACCTCGTCCCCGGCACGGGTCGTAAAGACCAGATAAAGCTCATTCAGGAACTCGCCGAAGAATTCGGCACCGATCCGAGCATTGGCGGTACCAATCCGGACAAGATCCTGACCGGCCTGCAAAGCTACGTCGATGGCAAAGGTTACGAAATAAACCGGCTCGAGCTAAAAAGCTGGCGCGGCGTCAGCGCGGACAATAAACCGCTAAAGATCGGCACCAAGCCGGACATGGCCTGGATGCGGGCCGCCGTCTCGGCAAAAGATACCGTTACGATATTTAACTTTGGCTGGTACTACGAGACCGACGACGGGTATCAGCGAAAGGGCGGGCATTGGGTCGCGGTCGTGGGCGGGTCGGGCAAAGAATTTATCGTTCACAATCCGATATTGCAGCCAGACGTGCAAGAGGAAAAACAGTCGGTCGTGCTCAAAATGCTCGATGAAGATTTCATCGTCCCGAAAGATTCCGGCGAGGCAAATATGAAAGGCTTTTACGAGGGAAACGGCCCGGGCCTGCCCCACGGCAAATCCGTCACCGCCATCCTCGATGCCGTGATCGTATTTAGCCTCAAGCCTGCGGCGGCGAAGAAACCGTAAACGGGCCTCGAAGACTTTTACTAGATAATGACTCTTTGAAATTCGATCTGTCATCACGGACCTTTGTTCGTCGCCTTCAGCGACGGATTTCTTTGGCGGTCGCAACCCTGGGGTTCCGCTCGCAAAACCTCGCTGCACCCCAGGCTATATTATTTGTCACCTTCGGTGACAGGAAAGAATTGTCGGGCTCGTATCTCTTAATTACGGTCTTCCGCGGTTGCTCTCGACGTTGACGAGCTTGGCCGGAAAGGTCGCATAGTCTTCGATCTCGACCTGGGCCTCGACCTTTTTCCACCGTATCTTGGCGGCGGCGAAGTATTGCCCGGTCCCTTTTCCCGTCCGGGTATCGATCACCAACTCAATGTAACCAAACGGATAGTCCAGCGAACGTCGGCCGCTGCGGATCTCGTTAAATTGTTCCCAGCGTTCGAATACCACGTAGATATGCCGCTTGCCATACTCGTTGGTTTCGCGAACGGCGTTAATAGTCCGCGACAGCCCCTGATTGAGCGAAAAGCTGCCAAGGTCTTCGTTACGCACCGCATTAAGCAGAGCGTCCTGACCATTTGATTGCAGCATTTCCAAAAAACCATTCGCCTTCTCGTCAGGCGTCGACCGATTGATCTTCAAAGTAAAATTGGCCGTCCTAACCCCCGTATACGCCCTGCTGCCATAGCTGATAACGTTCCCGGTAAACGTCTCCTGAGCTCTCACCGACCCCGTTACCGCTATAAAACATACCAATATGATTCCTAAAATATATGATCTCTTCATTGTTGTGTCTCCCTTACAACGCTTTAACTATATGAGTATGGCAGCGTAAACGAGCGCGAGATGTATTCCAGAGTACGGATTTCGAAATAAGTGGATTGTGGAAAATATTAATGGCAGACGTTTGTACTCGAACGGCTTTCCCGAAGGGCAAATAACCACGCCTTTCAAGGCCAAAATCAAAAACATATTCCTTCAGCCGTGCGTCTTCGAACGGCTTTCCCGTAGGGCAGATAGCCACGCCGTTTACGGCGTGGTGCGGATATTAAAAATTCCCCAGGGCGTTTTAACGTCCTTACCGATCCCGGCTTAAGCCAACAGGAACAAGGTTAAAACGCCCTCCCAATTTTCTACCCAAACCTACCCACATGCTAAAGCAACGTGGCTATTCGCCCTGCGGGAAAGCCCCGTGAACGAGGCTCGTCCTGTCAGAACCGGGACCGATAGTGACCGGGTTTTCGCCTTACGCCGGTCATCATTCTCGTTTCCTTGCCAACTGAGACACACAGTGCTATTTTTTCGATTAAATTATATGAATCCCAAATCCTGTAGTGATTTACTATTTGAAGAATATCTTCGATCACAAAATGTTGGTGATTTTGAATACGAGAAATCATGGTCGTGGACGGATAAAAGACCAGACTATTCTTTTGAATGGCATGGTTCATCCCTCATATTCGATGTAAAAGAATTCGCCTTTCAGAAGCCGCCGTCTGGCAGCTCTGTTTACTCCCCTTATGAGCCGATTCGTGAAAAAATTAACACGGCACGGATACAATTCGCGCCATTTAAAGGTTTGAATTCATGCTCTTTAGTACTTTTTTCACACCATCCGATGGTCCATTTATATGACGCGGACATAGTGTTAGCTGCAATGTACGGAGATTTAGCACTTAGAATTCCTTACGGGAAACCCCGTCAAGAGTCGGAAAAGACGCAATTGTCGTTCTATAGAGGGGGGAAGATGTATCGTTTTGATTCCCAGACACTTCAAAATACGACAATAAGTGCCGTAATTAGTTTAGACAACTTGTCCGCCACACAAGCGTGGGAAAGGCTTCAGGGACATATAGATGATGATGTCTTAAGTAGTTGGAGTGTGACTGAGACTTCAGATACTAAGAAGAGCATTCAGTCCGTTTGGGTATTCGAAAACGTTTTCGCCGATATTCCACTCCCAGATGACGTGTTCAGAGGTCCTTTCGATCAGAGGTGGGGAGCAAAAGACGGGGATGTGGTTAGGACTTTCGCTGGGGATGCTTACTCCGCCATCGAATCACTTTCCGCGGAGGAGTAATTCGGGTTGATCGCTCGGTAACGAACCCCGCGTCAACTTAATAAGAACCAATCGTCCCGATCTCCTTCCAGAAATATTCTTTGACATTCCTCCCTAAACAACAAATAATGCTTCTGTAAAAGCACAACAGTCTGAACGGAAGATTTTATGAAAGTTACTACCTCCTTTCT
>JANYIL010000011.1 GCA_025362075.1 Chloracidobacterium sp. | reverse complement strand
CTTACGGGCGGGCTTATGCATTTTATTCGCCACCACTGACCAAGAGTGAAACAGCAGCAAAAGAGGCATGTGATAACATTGTAATCACATTGGGCAAAAAATGTTAGACCTGAATTTTGTAAGAGAAAATCTCGATGCGGTCCGCACCGCGTTAAAGAACCGTAATTTCGCGGCCGACGCTCTCGATAAATTTGTTGACCTGGACGCCGAGCGACGCCGCGTTATCGGCGACGCAGATCGGATAAACCAAGAACGAAACTCGGCGAGTAAAGAAATTGGCGGAATGATAAAGGGCGGATTTTCTGATGCCGCCAAGGCAAGAATGTCTGAGGTCGCTAAATTAAAGGATCAGCAGTCGGAGCTTGAATCAAAACGCGACGAGGCTGAGGTTGCAATGCGTGAGCTGCTATCTGGCCTGCCGAATATTCCTGCGCCCGACGTTCCGGTCGGAGCGGACGAGGCGGCTAACAAGGAAGTTCGGCGTTGGGGCGGGCCGCGCGAATTCGATTTTGAGCCGAAGGATCATGTCGATCTGGGCGAGACGCTCGGCATTCTGGATTTCGAACGAGCGACCAAGATCGCAGGGTCGCGGTTCGCAATTCTCAATGGTGCGGGTGCACGGCTCGAACGAGCGCTTGTCAATTTTATGCTCGATGTCCATACGACCGAGCATGGCTATACCGAGACGCTACCGCCGTATCTCGTAAATCGCACCGCTCTTTTTGGCACGACTCAACTGCCGAAATTTGAGGAAGATCTGTTTCAGATCAAGGATGACCGCGGATTCGCGTTGATTCCGACAGCCGAGGTGCCGGTTACCAATTATTACGCCGAAGAAATCCTCGACGCGACCGACCTGCCCAAACATTTCGCGGCCTACTCAATGTGTTTTCGCAGCGAGGCCGGCAGCTACGGGCGTGACACACGCGGGCTGATCCGTCAACATCAGTTTGAAAAGGTCGAGCTGGTCAAGCTTTGCGTGCCCGAAAATTCCGAAGAGGAACACGAAAAACTGACCGCAAACGCAGAACGCATCTTGCAGCTGCTCGGCCTTCCCTACCGCACGATGGTGCTATCGACCGGCGATATGGGTTTCGGCGCAAAGAAAACCTACGACATCGAGGTCTGGCTGCCGAGCCAACAAACTTATCGCGAGATCTCGAGCTGCTCTAATTGCGGAGACTTTCAGGCACGCCGGATGAATACCCGTTTTCGCCGGGCTGGCGGAGCCAAACCCGAGTATGTCAACACCCTCAACGGCAGTGGCCTCGCGGTCGGCCGGACATGGATCGCTATCCTTGAGAATTATCAACAGAAAGATGGATCAGTCGTGATCCCCGAAATACTCCACCAGTACATGAACGGCGTTACGAAGATAGGTTGACGAAAACCGGCAACGTAATTACGATGTAATTATGAAAACCCAGATCATCCAGATCGGCAATTCTCAGGGCGTTCGCATACCCAAAGTGCTGCTCGAAGACAGCCGTATTACCGGCGAGGTTGACCTCGAACTCCATCCCGAGGGTATCCTTATTCGTAACGCTCAAAAGCCGCGTTCGGGTTGGGATGATGCATTTAAGTCGATGGCCGAGAATGAGGATGACGAGATCATGGACCACGCTTCGCCGACCGCGTTCGAGAAAAAGGAGTGGCAATGGTAGATCGATTTGACGTTTATCTCGTCAATCTGGACGACGAGCCGTCGAAAAACGCCAAGAATACGCGGCCATGCGTCGTCGTTTCGCCAAACGAGATGAATCACAATATTCAAAACGTGATCATCGCCCCACTCTCGTCCGTCACTGCCCAATATCCAACACGGATCAAGGTCAACTTTCTTAACAACGAACGAGCAATCGTTCTCGATCAACTCCGCACGGTCGACAGCATCCGGTTGGTAAAAAAGATCGGTGAGATAGCCAAAGCTACTCAAAAAACGACTCTCGAACGGCTCCGGGAGTTTTTTGAAGATTGAGAGGCTGTCTGCGTCTTGATTGGGTCCTAAATTGCGCTGCCAACTTTCAAAAAACAACGCTTTTCTCCTCATTCTCTGTGAAATCTCTGCGGCTTCTGATGTTAAAAGGACGGTATCTCGGGGCATTGAACGCGGAGAGACTATTGCTCCTCAATTCATATCCACAAATCAGAACGGCACCACAAGATTAAAACCCTACAAACATTCGGTAATTTCGCCGGCGGCAATTGCCGGCGATTTATTACGCCGGGACTCGCGAAAATGTTAGAATCAGTTCACGTTTTAGCAAATTTACCGGAGCGAGAGGCGAAACATGCGTTTAGGAGATCAGCGAGAGAGCGACAATGTTGAGGACCAACGGGGCATCGGCGGGCGTGGAATAGCCTTGGGCGGCGGCGGAATGGGTGTGATCGTCCTTGCGATCGTGATCTATCTGTGCGGGGCGGCGATCCGACCCAGCTTCTGCAAAACGCACCGTCGGGAACGGAGGTCCCGGCTCCCGGAACCGCCGCCAACCGGCCGGCAAAATCGACGGACGAAAATGGTAAATTTGCCCGTCAGGTGATGGGCAGCCTCGAAGACTGTTGGAAACAGATACTGCCGTCGCAGGCCCACGTCCAGTTCAAACCGCCGACGCTCGTTCTCTTTGCCAATCAGATCTCGTCCGCCTGCGGATATGCGAGTGCGGCGACGGGACCGTTCTACTGTCCCGGCGATCGAAAGCTCTATCTGGATTTCGGCTTTTTCGAAGAGTTGCGGCGTGAATTTAAGGCACCCGGCGATTTTGCTCAAGCGTACGTCATCGCTCATGAATTTGGGCACCACATTCAAAATCTACTTGGCACAATGGACAAGGTTCAGCGGGCCGGCAACAACAACCGCCTGTCGGTCGCACTCGAACTCCAGGCCGATTGCTACGCCGGCGTCTGGGGCAACTTTGCCCAGAAACAGGGCCGTCTCGATCCCGGCGACGTCGATGAGGCGATACGCGCCGCCGGTGCCGTCGGCGACGACATGATCCAAAAACGCACCCAGGGCTACGTCGTCCCCGATTCGTTCACCCATGGTTCTGCACAACAGCGGATGCAATATTTCACGACGGGATTTAAGTCGGGCGATATGAAGCAGTGCCAGACATTTAAGTAGAACAGCCAGCCGAGCCTGTTCATCAACGCTCGTTTATACTCAAGGTGAGTGGCTAATAGACTTGTTCGATAGACTCGG
>JANYIL010000289.1 GCA_025362075.1 Chloracidobacterium sp. | reverse complement strand
GTTGGGCCGCCTAAAGGCGGAACTCCAAACGTTAGGTGCTAGCTCCCGTACCCTTGATCTTTGCAATAACTTCTTCAGCCACATTACGCGGCGCCTCGGCATATCGCTCAAAATGCATACTCGACGTCGCACGTCCCTGCGTCGCGCTTCTCAAATCAGTCGTGTATCCAAACATTTCCGACAGCGGCACAAAAGCCGTCACAACCGAAACATTACCCGGACGCGGCTCCATCTTGTCGATCTGGCCGCGGCGTCGGTTAAGATCGCCATTGACCGCACCCATATATTCCTCAGGCGTAACGACCTCGATACGCATGATCGGCTCGAGCAGAACAGGCTTTGCCTTTTTCACCGCATCCTGGAATGCGAAAGAACCCGCGAGCTTGAATGATATCTCGTCCGAATCGACTTCGTGGTACGAACCGAACAGCAAACGAACGCGAATATCGACCAACTCGTATCCAGCCAGAAAGCCTCGGCCCATTGCGTCGCGAACACCCTCCATCGTCGGTTTGATAAACTGACGCGGGATCGAACCACCGGAAATCTTGTCCTCGAAGACAAAACCTTCGCCCGGAGCCGGCTCGATCTCAAGTTCGACGTGGCCAAATTTACCACGGCCGCCCGACTGTTTCTTATAGATTTCTTTACCCGGTGCGCTTGCGGTGATCGTTTCGCGGTACGCGACCTGCGGTTTGCCAACATTCGCCTCGACGCCAAACTCACGCTTCATCCGGTCGACAATGATCTCAAGGTGAAGCTCACCCATACCGGCGATGATCGTCTGGCCGGTTTCGTGGTCGGTATTGACTCTAAAACTGGGGTCTTCCTGAGCAAGGCGGTTAAGAGCGATGCCCATTTTGTCCTGATCCTGACGGGTTTTCGGCTCGACCGCGACACGCACTACCGGTTCCGGGAAATCCATCGACTCTAATATGATGGGTTTCAACTCGTCGGCGATCGTGTCGCCCGTCGTGGTATTTTTCATACCGCCGATAGCAACGATCTCACCGGCGGATGCCGATTCGACGTCCTCACGCTTGTTGGCGTGCATGAGCATCAAACGACCAACGCGCTCCTTATTATCTTTGATCGTGTTCGTCACATACGAACCCGAATTGACAGTTCCCGAATAGATACGCACAAACGCTAGCTGGCCGAGATGCTTATCGGCCATGAGTTTGAAAACGAGGCCCGAAAACGGAGCTTTTGCATCCGGCGGACGGCTTTCGATTTCACCAGTTTTGGGGTTTTCGCCTTCGATGGCAGGAATATCGAGCGGGCTGGGAAGAAAATCAACTACTGCGTCAAGCAAGGTTTGGACGCCTTTATTCTTGAAAGCCGAACCGGTAAATACCGGGACGATCTTCATCGCGAGGGTTCCCTTTCGCATAGCGACGCGGATCTCGTCTTCGGAAACTTCCTCGCCTTCGAGGTATTTCATCATCAGATCGTCGTCAATGGCGGATACTGCCTCGACAAGCTTTTCACGTTGAGCTTTCGATTCTTCAACGAGGTCAGCGGGAATGTCGACGATGTCGTAATTCGCGCCCTTTGCTTCGTCAGTCCAGACAAAGGCTTTCATCGTGATCAGATCGACGACGCCTTTAAAATGCTCTTCGATACCGATGGGAACCTGCATTGCGACGGCGTTGGCACCAAGACGATCGAGGATCGACTGAAAGCTGCGGTCAAACGAAGCACCCGCACGATCGAGCTTATTAATAAAGCAGATACGCGGCACGCCGTATTTGTCGGCCTGACGCCAAACCGTCTCGGATTGCGGCTCGACACCGGCGACGCCGTCAAAAACGCAGACCGCGCCGTCTAAAACTCGAAGAGACCGCTCGACCTCCATCGTGAAGTCAACGTGTCCCGGTGTATCTATAATATTTATGCGGTGCTCGACGCCATTGCGCTCCCAAAAACAGGTCGTCGCGGCCGACGTAATTGTAATACCGCGCTCTTGCTCCTGCTCCATCCAGTCCATCGTCGCCGTTCCTTCGTGAACTTCGCCGATCTTGTGCGAAACACCCGTGTAAAACAAAATGCGCTCCGTCGCCGTGGTCTTACCCGCGTCGATATGGGCCATGATGCCGATGTTTCTAAATTTGTCTAAACTAGTGTTAGCCATAAAGCTGGTGATGGGTTACTAGTTACAGGTAACAGGAAAGATTTTCTAGTCACCTGTAACTGTTTACCGTTCACTAAACTAAAACCTATAATGTGCGAACGCCTTGTTCGCCTCCGCCATACGGTGGACGTCGTCCTTTTTCTTCATTGCCCCGCCGCGTCCGTTTGCCGAATCAAGAAGTTCGCCGACCAGGCGGTCTTCCATCGTTTTTTCGCTGCGGCCGCGGGCGTTCAAAACTATCCAGCGGATCGCAAGCGTATTGCGGCGGTCACGCGAAACTTCGAGCGGCACCTGGTATGTGGCACCACCGATACGTCGCGATTTGACCTCGAGGGTCGGTGCAACGCTGTCGATAGCCGCCTTAAAAACCTTGAGCGGCTCGTCCTGTGCCTTTTCGCCCAACTTGACCATCGCGCCGTAAAAGATCTGCTCGGCGGTGGTCTTTTTACCCGCCCACATCAAGCCGTTGATAAATTTGGTCACGGCGATGCTGTTGTAGATCGGGTCCGGTAAAACTTCTCTTTTTGATGCAACTCTTCTTCTTGGCATAACTTACAAATGATGAATGCAGAATGGTGAATGATGAATGGCTTTTTATTCAGCATTCATCATTCACCATTCATAATTTCCTATTTAGCTCCCTTCGGCCTCTTAGCACCATACTTCGAACGCGATTGATTACGGTTCGCGACGCCTGAGGCATCGAGCGTTCCGCGGATAACGTGATAACGAACACCCGGCAGATCCTTTACACGGCCGCCGCGGATCAGCACGATCGAGTGTTCCTGCAGGTTATGCCCGATACCGGGAATATATGTAGTAACTTCGATCTGATTCGTCAGACGCACACGGGCGACCTTACGCAAAGCCGAATTAGGCTTTTTCGGGGTCGAGGTGTAAACGCGTGTGCAAACACCGCGTTTCTGCGGATTGGCCTGCAACGCCGGGCTGGCGGTCTTGTATTTGACTCGCTGACGTCCTTTGCGAACTAATTGATTAATTGTCGGCATATCGTTCTAAAATCTGGCCTTTGGTTTTGGGCCTTTGGTTTTTGCTAAGACCAAAGCCCTAAAACCAAAAACCTTCCTAAATGGCAAAACTACCGTCTTACCTGACTCTTGCCGAATTAAATCCGGCAGTTAGCTCAAGCAGCTCTCGCTGTATGAATTAATTAAAATGTTCTAAACCCTGAAAGTTGAGACTTTGCTGTAGCGTGGCACCAAGGGCAGAAACCCGCACGTTAGTAAGGGTGTATCCGATTTAGCCAGCGTCAAGAGATAGACGCCAATTACGCAACAATCCGTGTTTCAACTCTCAAATATCAGTCCCGCAATTCACAATAGAACCGTAAGACACCCCAGACAGTAAAGTCCGAAACTTTAGATATTATGAATTTGAGGTAGCCTTGTCAAGCCCGCTCGTAAGTAAGGGCGATACATTCAACGTTGCGGGTTTCGCCCTTGCTTACGCGCGGGCTTGTGCAACGCGAACGCCACTCTTTTAGGACACCACGTCCAGCTAAGGTTTAGGCGGCGGAGTCGGAGTCGGTTTTGGCGGGTCCTTCTTTGGCTCTTCCAAAAGCTTTTTCGCCGCCGCCATGACCTTCAAATTTGGATTAGGGAATTCCGCAGCTATCTCATAAAAATATTCTGGAGCGTCATGCTCCGCATTGGCGATCCAAAATCGCCACTCGATGAAGCTCGTTTTCTGGAGACGTGAGCCGGCGACAAGGCGCAGGAACTTGCGAACGATCGATTTTCGCACCTCACCCGGACTGATGCCGGATATCATTCCGTCGACAAATGCGGCCTTTAGGAACAACATTTCGCCCTCGGTCTCGTTGTCAGTTCCCTCGAATGAAAGAGCCTTATCTATAAATTCATTCACGCGTGAAACCCACGCAAGATCCGTCACATCGTGGTTAACGACCTTGTTATCTGTTATCTGAGTGTCCCTAACGGCTATAAGCTCTTCGCGAAGTTGGCGTGCGGCAGACGATTTCTTAAGTATATGCGTCAATTTAGCCGTTCCGCCAACGTCAGACGTGCTGACATCTTCGATGGTGAGCGGCTTTTCGGCTAAGAGCTTATTCGCCGTCTCAACATAGTCGGGCAGCGGGCCGTCCTTCTTGATCTCATTGTCCGTACAGCGAGTGCCGTGAAGATTTTTGAGCAACATGCCGCGAAAGGCAGTTTTTAATTCGCTCTTAAGCGGATCGCCTTCACCGTCGACCAGTTTCCCGGTCCTCGCTGTAATTGCGTCCCAGGCGTACGTAAATGAACGGTCGTCTTTAAAGTTGCGATCAATAGCCCTGGAAGCTGCGCTAAAAAGTATCTGTCGCTCGGCGGCAGAACTTTGTAGTTGCTGCACCAGCCCCAGAGCCGGGTAAATTTGTCTCGGCGATTCGATGTTTTCGATCCACGGTGCAACAAACAGGCCCCGCTGGCCTTCGGAGATTTGCTTTTCCGTAAATACCGTTTTTGCAACATCGCCGACAACGGTATATATGTCCTCCGGCGAATAGGTAAGTGCATTTTCGCACGAGCGCGGCTTTAGCTCAAACTGCCCGCCCATCTGTGTTAGAACTCCGTGAAAATGTCCTGTAAAGAACTCGATAGAAATGTCCTCTAGGGAAAGAGCCTAAGATAAGCCTTTTAAGGGGGCATTGATGGCAGAAAGAGGGACATTGGAGATGAGCAGAAAAGAGCGGGAGAC
>JANYIL010000287.1 GCA_025362075.1 Chloracidobacterium sp. | reverse complement strand
GTCTCCCGCTCTTTTCTGCTCATCTCCAATGTCCCTCTTTCTGCCATCAATGCCCCCTTAAAAGGCTTATCTTAGGCTCTTTCCCTAGAGGACATTTCTATCGAGTTCTTTACAGGACATTTTCACGGAGTTCTAACACAGTGAAAACAAATAGCTTGCTATTTACCGCTAAGTATTGTAGTCTCAATATTTGATAATTCCGTATCTCATTCATCGACGGTAAACTCGCCTATATGTTTAGGTGTAATAGATAGTTCGAGAGACGGACACGTTAATTACTGTTAGAAGAGTTTCCTTAATTGTGAAACCTCGAACGTAGATCCTTCCTTGCTACCGTTACACTGAAGAACACTCCGCGTTAGTAACTTCTTATTACATCCCGAAGAAAAGTTCGGCATCCGTACTGTAAGTCAATTTGTGCTTACCGGTAGGGATACAAGTGAACTATTTAGGTCACCAAATAGAAGCGGACCATTCTTCAGTTGATAGAGACTAGATACATTAAATGAGTTTTAAAGATTTAGGCTTGCAGCCCGCATTGTTGGGCCGTTGCGAGTCATTGGGGTTCACTGAGCCTACACCTATTCAAAAGCAGGCAATTCCTATCGTTTTAGAGGGCGGCGACATTATTGCGACCGCCGAAACCGGGACCGGCAAGACCGCCGCATTCCTTTTACCAATTTTGCAGCAGATCGACGTTGCGCAGCAGAAAGGGACTACGGTCCTGATCCTGTCGCCGACGCGTGAGCTTGCCAACCAGACGGACGCGGCTTGCCGCGACCTCGCACCTAAGCATATTCGCTGCACGTCGATCATCGGCGGGGCCGGATACAAGGCCCAGATGGACGCCCTGCGTCGCCGGCCGAATATCCTGATCGCCACACCCGGACGCCTCCTCGACTACATGGAGCAGGGGCTGATCGACTTTTCGCGCTTGACCACGCTCGTCCTCGACGAGGCCGACCGCATGCTCGACATGGGCTTTATGCCCGCGATCAAGCGGATCGTTAAGGCAATTCCCGCAAAGCGTCAGACGCTGTTCTTCTCGGCGACGATGTCGTCCGATATCGAACGCATCGCCCTGACATTGCTAAAAAACCCCGAATACATCGCGGTAAACCGTCGCGGCCAGGCTGCCACACTTGTCGAGCAGACCGCCTATCCGGTTGCCCAGCAATCGAAAATGCCTTTGCTGCTCGATCTGCTTGATAAAGAAGATTTCGACCGTGTGCTCGTATTTACGCGAACAAAGCGTGGTGCCGACCGCATCGCGCATGTTTTGGAAAAGCGTTCGCACAAATCGAACCGCATTCACGGCGACCGTTCGCAGTCGCAGCGTGAGGCGGCGCTTCGCAGCTTTAAGTCAGGCCACACTAACGTGCTGGTCGCGACCGATGTCGCAGCCCGCGGTATCGATATAGATTCGGTCTCACATGTGATAAACTATGATATACCCGAGGCACCCGAGGATTACGTTCATCGCATTGGCCGTACCGGTCGTGCTGGTAAGAATGGCCGGGCGATCACGCTATTTACGCTCGCCGAAGAACACTCGATGCGGGCAATCGAAAAATTGACGGGCCAAAAGGTTGAGCGTGTAATACTGCCGGATTTCGGCGGACACGTCGTGCCGGAAAGCATCGTCAAAAAATCGTCTGGTCCCGCGAAACGAACATTTCGCTCGTTCGGCGGACGCCGCCGGTAAGTAGGTAAAAAATATGGCAGTCAAAACGGAAGTATACGCGGTCGACGATTCGGTCGAGATGATGTGTTCGGCGTGCGATCTTGAGCAAAACCACAAGGTCCAGACCGTCACCAAACAGGGCAAGATCACCAAAGCAAGCTGTGAGGCGTGTGAAACGGTGAGCACATTTACGCGAGGCGTAAAAACCTCGGTCAACATGGGTACCGGCAAAAACGCCTCGCCCTACGACCGCATGCGTAAATACCGCAAGGGCCAGGCCATGACCCATGAGACCTTCGGTCGCGGCGAAGTAACAGCGGTTATCGAACCGCACAAGATCGACGTGCTCTTCGGCGACCGCACCCGCCGTATGATCCACGCCCAAACGTAGGTATTTGCTGATCATCACTAGAACGACTGTCCGTCAACCGCAAGGTTCCGGACAGTCTTTCGTTGTTTGTTACGTATGGAACCAGACATTCGCCCGAGTGCCAAAATGTTTAAATCAGGTTGTGATGACGTAATCACGAATTTGAAACGGAGGTGCTTGATCGTATGTCAGAAAATAGTCCACCGAAGTTTGAATGGCTGCCCGGTCGTTTTACATGGGGATGATAAGATAGTTTGATCGGCAGCCATAGCTCCACACTACTAACTTTTAACAAAATCGCATACTTGAGCAGGGCCAGTTTCCGGTAAAAGCTGGCCCTCATCTTTTCCTGCCGCCTTCCGCTCAAAACAACGACGCGTTTAGTTTCCGGCCGCGTTCTGTCGTAGACTTGGAGCAAGATCGGCTTTGTAGAGGAGCGGCAATTTGCAGATCGAAGAACTTGGCTATCAGCAGACGCCGCTTGGCGATCTCACGCTTCGCCGAAGGCCGGAGCCACTCTTGCAAAATCGCGAGGTTTTCGAGGTCAAGCTCGGCGACGAATACCTGATGTCGAGCCTCTTCACCAAAGCCGAGCAGCAGCTCGCACCGCTCGGCCTGGCCCCGCTCGAAGGCGAACTGGATGTCGTGATCGGCGGCCTCGGCCTCGGGTACACAGCCGCCGAGGCCTTGAAAAATAAGTCGGTAAAACGGCTACTCGTAATCGACCTCTTTCAGTCAGTGGTCGATTGGCATCAGGCCGGGCTGGTCCCAAATGGCGAAGTTCTTACCAAAGACCCCAGATGCGAACTCCGCCAGGGCGATTTCTTCACCCTCGTCCGAACCAACTTCGACGTATCCGCCCCCGACCGCAAGTTCGACGCCGTTCTCCTCGACATCGACCATTCGCCAAAACACTACCTCGACCCCGGCAACAAACCCTTTTACACCGCCAATGGTCTGGCTGCCGTGCAAAGCCAACTAAAACCGAACGGCACCTTCGCCCTCTGGTCCAACGACGCCGCCCATGATGATTTCACGGCCCACCTCAATTCAGTCTTCGCCTGCGCCACCGCCTACAATGTCGAGTTCCCAAATCCGTATACAGGCTCGATATCCGTTAACTCAGTCTATGTTGCCCAAATGAACGCGGGGAGTTAATATATCGGGGCCGAGGCACCTGCTGAAGGCGCGATAAATAATATGGCCCGATACGTTATAAAACGCGACAAAAACGCTCTGCCCGAACGGCTCACACGCTACCGCTCGGAGCTTAACGACGAGCAGTTTCGCGTCGTCACGGCTCAGCCAAAGGCGATCGTTGCGCGAGATCGACAGCGAAGAGGAAGAACGCCGCCTCTGGTACGTCGCCATCACGCGTGCTCGCGACGAGCTGTATTTCACCTACCCTCTCTTGATGACCGACTACAACCGGCAGACAGTCCTCCAAAAACCGTCGCGATTCATCACCGAATGCCCGTCCGCGTTGTATGAGATATGGAACCTGGAGGAGGAGCGAGCCGTATTTGATGCTCCTTTGGAGATCGGTGAGAAAAGAACGGAGTATTTGAATTGATCAACGGTCGAGACCAAAATCCTGATGTCTGGCATCATGTCGAACTACGAGAATAAAAACGTGATCGCACTCGACGCTAAAGAGGGCGTGAAATGGAAAACGATCAAACCGTGCCCGTCTGAGTTCGCTATTAAATCTTATATACGACAGAGGTCTATCAACAATGCTGTCTTTGACTAGCGCAAACTCGAGAAAGAAATCGGCAGCCAATATTGTCCCACCTTCGCGTTCATAAAAGCTCATCGCTTCGAATACGTCGAAATGAACGAGCGGGTGAAGGATCAGTTTCATATTTCGAATCGTTCCGCGATGCGGCTTCGAAGTTCTTCGAACGAAATACCGATCTCAGGATTAGCGATCAATTCGTCACGCCTACGCATCGCTTCGACGACACCTTCATCATCATCACGCGAGAATTCGGGAAGCGAGCGAAGGAGCTTGGATGCAAGCGTCGCTCGTTCAGTAACGGAGAGTTGGAAAGCGAGTTCTTCTATCTTTGCCATTGTTTCCATGGCAACTATTATACATCAATATTCTGCAAGCGTGTGGCGAGCAAGATCCTCGTCCTCCAGTCAAGCAGGCTGCTGTTGCGACAGGCAATGCAGCGTTCCCAACCCCCACACCAGATCAACAGCGTGAATGCCGATGACCTTTCGTTTGGGAAACAAATCCGCGAGGATGCCGAGAGCTACACGGTCGTTCGGGTCGTTAAAGGTTGGTACCAGGACACATGAATTTGTTATCAGAAAATTTGCATAACTTGCCGGCAGACGCTGTCCACGATAATAGAGCGGCTCCGGCATCGGCAAAAATGCCGTCTGGATCTTTGCCCCGTTTTCGAGTCTAAACCCAGCTAGGCGTTCATGATTTTCTTGGAGCAGTCTGTAGTTCGCGTTCTTTGAGTTAGTCTCGCGGCACAGAACGACGGTCTTCGCATTTACAAACCGGCACAGGTCGTCGACATGGCCGTGGGTGTCGTCACCGGCGATGCCTTTGTTTAACCAGAGCACGTTCGTGGCCCCCAGGCTGTCTGCCAAAACCTGTTCGATCTCGTTCTTTGATAACCCAGGATTTCGAACCTGAATCTCTTGGTCCAACAGACATTCTTCGGTCGTGATTAAAGAGCCTTTGCCGTTGACATCTATCGCTCCGCCCTCAAGAACGAACGGTTTGTCGTTATACTTGATGGGAAAGTAGGGCTTTTTTAGCCTTTTCGCGATCTTTTCGGCGATCCGCGAGTCGAGCTTGTGATCGTCGTACTTCGCCCACGCATTGAACTTAAACCCGGCGATGGCGGTTTCGCTGTCGTTCTTAACAAATATCGGCCCAAAATCGCGTGTCCATCCGCGGTCAGTTGGCATCCTAAAAAATTCGATCATCTGTAGATCAACGCCGCAGTTTTTGAGGATCGTCCTGGCCTTTGCCTCGTGCCGTTCGTCGTTCACCAAAATGCGAACAGTCTCGCTCTCGGCGATCCGCCGGACGATCTCGGCGTAGACAAAATGGATAGCCGCGATCTTACCCGGCCAGTCGGACGCGTTATGCGGCCAGCCCAGCCAGACGGCCTCATGCGGCTCCCATTCGGCGGGCATTCGAAAGCCGGACAGTTCGTTCGATTGGTTACTTGTCATTCTTCAGTGTGCGGGAATTGGCCAGGTGCTCCGCCAGAATAAACGTTCCGTCGTCAGGATATTGACCAGCTAACGCCTGAATCTTTTCAGCGAGATCCGGATCATCCTCGGCCGCTTTGAAAAGCTCACGCCAATCCGGCAGGTCGCCCCGTTCGAGCACGGAAAAGATCGCATCTTTGGACCATTTGGTTGTATTGATGTGCCGGTGACGCATATTTAAGATTGTACGATCAGTTCGCCGAGCATGAAACCAAATTTTTTGCAGATACCGGCTGTACGCGTCCAATCATGCCATTCAGGCGCGAGGGACCTGTAGTGTGAAATATCGGTTCCCTCCAGATCTACTGGTTCGGGAATAACTAAAGCGCGGCTGATATCCAGTCTCAAAGAATTTGTCTGTAGTTCTCCATATCGCTCGTCAAGTTTTAATAGTGATTTCAAAACTTCATCGTCCGTGGTGCATTCGGCCAGCGCGGCAAAATCCAGGAAATCCCGTAAAACCTTTCGCCTGTAAAGTAATAATGCTTTCATCCCGATCATTTCATCCAGCGTCGGTATCTCTAATTCACCGAAATCCGTCTCGGCCTTGATCGTCTCAATCGGCAGCGTTCGCAACGATTGACGAAATCCGACCTCACAATCGCTTATACTCCCTAGTATCAGAACTGGCCTCTGTAGCCGGGCCGTTTTCCATTCCTTTGATTTGCAAAGTTTGTCCAGAACTTCGTCGAAATGGCCACGCAGGTTCATCATCAGGTGGTCAGTATCCATGGAAAGCCTATGACCTGCATAGATCGCCGCAGCGGTTCCGCCAACCGCAATCCCACCGACGAGCGACTGGGCGATCACACCCGCAGTCAGAGTATTTTCCCATTGTTTTTTCTCTTGGGGTGATACAGTGTCCGGCAATGAATGTGGAATCAGTTTATCCATACGATGTTGTCAATCGATAAAGCGTTTCTCGATATCGCCGTAAGCGTCGATGCGCCGGTCGCGTAGGAAGGGCCAGTTGCGGCGGACCTCTTCGATCCGCGACGGATCAACCTCGCCGATGACGACCTGCTCATTTTCGGAGTCGGCCTCGGCAACAATCACGCCAAACGGGTCGCTCAGAAATGTCTTGCCCCAAAACTGGATCCCGGCAGTTCCCAGGATCGTAACTTCGTGCCCGACGCGGTTCACGCCCGCAACATAAACGCCGTTTGCGATCGAGTGAGAACGCTGTATCGTCCGCCAGGCATCGAGCTGCTGGTCGCCGTACTGCTCTTTCTCGTGCGGATGCCAGCCGATAGCGGTCGGGTAAAACAAAACTTCGGCCCCGCGCAGTGCCGTCAACCTCGCCCCTTCCGGATACCATTGGTCCCAGCAGATCAGCGTACCGATGCGGCCGACCTCGGTGTCGAACGCCTTAAACCCGAGATCGCCCGGAGCGAAGTAAAACTTCTCGTAATACGCCGGGTCGTCGGGAATATGCATCTTGCGGTAAACTCCCGCGACCTCTTCGCCGGGCTTAACGATGACGAGGCTGTTGTGATAGAGCCCGAGGGCACGCTCCTCAAATATCGGGGCGATCACCGTCACACCGAGTTCGTCCGCGGCCTTTGCCAATGCCTTTGTCGACGGCCCTGGGATCGGCTCCGCGAGGTCAAAATTGTCGTGGTCCTCCGACTGGCAAAAATACTGCGAGCGAAACATTTCCGGCAGACAGACGATCTTTGCCCCCATCCCGGCGGCCTCGCGGACAAACTCGACGGCACGTTTGAGATTTGCATCGAGGTCGGCCGTCATCGACATCTGCACGAGCCCGACCTTGTATTTCTCACGGTTTTCCATAACGAATAGGATACATTTAGGCGAATGTAACGGCAAAACGAGCAGGGTGCCGCTGGCATTGCCAACCTGATCCAGAATCGTGATAAAATGTGACGTCCCGCAATTTTGGAATCTACAGCGATTAGAAAAAGTATGAAACATTGCCCGGTCTGCGACGAACGGTTTGACGAAGATATTATTAAGTTTTGCACCAAGGACGGCACGCCGCTGGTTGACGATGCACAGCCGACCTTTTCGGCACTTCCGAGCGAAAATATCGAAGAGCCAGATGACGATTTTGGCCAGGAAACTGTAATTCGCCGCAAATCGGAATTAATTCCACCGGCAAGCGAACTGCCGTCCGAGCGGATCGTCATACCGACGTCTTCCGCTCCCGAACAACACGTCAGGCCGCGCACGTCCGCCGCCTACTTTCCGCCGCCGCCCGAATCGAATACCGCAAAAACGGTCGTCCTGACGATCCTCGGAACGCTGTTGGTTCTTGCGTGTGGGGCGGGTTTGTTTTGGCTCCTGCAAAAGGAAAAGCCGTCGAATACTAACACTAATTCGAATGGCAATTTAGCGAATCAAAGCACGAATCTCAATACAAATCTGGGCTTTAACGGGAATTTCAATTTTAACGCCAACTCAAATTTCAACACCAACTACAATCTTGCGACCAATCTGAACTCAAGTCTCAAGTCGCCCACCCCGACCCCAAAACTAATCCCGAGCGTAACGCCAATACCCCTTACGAGCCCGAGCGCGAATGCGTCGCCAAAACCGGCCAACGCCAACATTCGCCCGTCACCAACCCCATCGGCCACCCCCCGAATGGGCCCGCGTCCACCTGGCAACTCTAACAAACCGCCAGGGAATGGGGAATAGAACGGAGGGCTGACAGTAGATTTCCCTGATTCTCGTGAGTCTGCGGAGCAGACGGCAATAGCGCTACTTACATCTCAAAAGACGGTTCACAACCAGCGTCTCCCGCTCCTTTATGCTCATTAAAAAAGTCCCTCATCCGCCATCAATGCCCCCCGAAAAAAGGTTCCATACTTAGGCAATTTCTTTTGAGGACAGTTCTAATGAGTTCCTATGAGGACATTTTCAGGGAGTTCTAACACCCGTGTGTGGGTAGTGGGTCAGTTTGAAATGTAAGTGCAGAAAAAATGATGATCGCTCGATCAAGCTATCTTTGATGGTGGAACTTCGACCATGAATTCATGCTCTTCATTCAGGCCGTTTATGAAAGACTCTACCACGAATTTATGAGCGTCTGCCTCTTCTGGAAACTCACCTACAACCTCGGTGTTTCCGTCTACAGTCTTAGGTACTTTAAGAACGGTGAAAGGCATGTCATGACGATACGCTCGATTACCCTTTGAATATGTATGCAAGGTTACAAAAGGGGCAAAACTGTCAGATGCAACAACTTTAGGACACCTTAATCTGTGTTGCCAGTTTCTCATTGTGCGACAGACCACAGACCGACTTCTTTCACAAGCGTATAATTGGCTACATAACGACTATTTTGTGTCAAAACTCTTTAGAAATGTCCCATATTCTAACTCGATAGAAATGTCCTGGTTTTCAGATTTGTTGTTGTTTCAAAAGTTGTTGGTTGACCATGTTGTTTTCCATGGATGATTTGGCGAAAGGAGAGGAGGCTTGCCGC
>JANYIL010000240.1 GCA_025362075.1 Chloracidobacterium sp. | reverse complement strand
TATTGATCCTGATTGTACCGATTGTTCTGGTTGTACTGATCGTTCTGCCGGTTGTCGCGGTCGCGGTCGCGGTCGCGGTTTTGGGCCGAGACGCTCAGACCGGTCAAAAGAATAAATGAAAGCGAGATTGCGATTGCTGTTCCCTTGAATATTTTTTGTGTTGTGTTCATAACTACTAGAACCTCCGTAATGGGTATTCGCAAAGCGTGTGCCAAACGCGGAATTCGCTGATTTGACCGCGTATTTAAGTAGGATCGCCTTTAGCGTTACTCAAATCGCACACGGCGTCACTCAAATGGACTAAACTGGAGATCTCTAATTAGAAAGGATCGCCACTCAACCAAAACAGTTGAAATTTGACATTTCAGTTCTAAAATTTGAGGGTGAAAAATCGAGAAATCTGCTATCTTTTTATTGGAACTTTTCGGTTTGGCCGCTCGTAAGAAATTCTTGACAGGGCGAGTTTTCGTAGCTCTGTTGCTCTTTTAAGGCCAAAAGGGGAACGGTTAGGTTTCGGGAGTTGGAAATATTTTGGAAGCTGTAAAGGCTGTGACCGAAATAAACGGTGCGGAACTCGTACGTGCTGCTCGGGCTGGCGACGGCGCGGCGTGGGAAGATATTGTCTCGAATTTTTCGCGGCGCATCTTTAATCTCGCGTACCGATTTACATCGAGCATTGACGCCGCTGAGGATCTGACACAGGACGTTTTTATCCGCGTTTATCGCAGTCTCGACCAATACGACTCCAAACAGGGAGACCTGTCGAATTGGTTAATGCGCTTGGCCCGCAATTTGATAATCGACGATTACCGCCACCGGCAGCGTAACCCGCAAAATACAATGGCCGACGCGGTTGACGATCACCAGTATCACCTGCGGGCCGCCGGAACGTCCGCCCACAAAGAGATGGAGCGGAAAGAGTTGGCCAATCAGGTACAGGAAGGAATTGATAAATTGCCAGAGGATCTCAAAACATGTGTGATCCTCCGCGACATCGAGGAATTGTCATATCAGGACATTGTCGACGTTCTGAAAATTCCCGAAGGAACCGTCAAATCGCGTATCAACCGCGGACGCATCGAACTCGCGAAGATATTGAGAAGGATGAGAGTGGTGACTATTTAGTGAATAGTTAACAATGTTTCAAGGGGTTTTAGAATTATGAAAAAGGAGCAGGAAAACATACTAAATTGTTCGCAGTTTGAAGAACTGCTGACCGATTACCTGGACAAAACGCTGGCAAACGGCGTCCAGAGTTCGGTTGCGGCACATGCTTTGGCGTGTCCGCTGTGTCACAGCCTGCTTAATGATGTCAAGGAATCGCTGGCGGCTTGCCGCCAAATGGCGGCACCTGTCATTTCGGTGACGAAACTCGAGGCCCGCGTTTTGTCGATGACGATGCCGGAATCCGCGATGTTGTGCGAGGACTTCGAAGAATATCTGACGGATTATCTCGACGGGTTTTTGCCAGCCGCGACCTTTCACCGCTGGGAACGCCACGCCGCTCTTTGCACGACCTGCGAAGACCTGCCGGGCATGGTCGTCCGCTCGATCGCATCCTGCTATACCTATAAGAATGAAGAGCTGTTTGTGCCCGCCGGTTTGCACGACCGGATAATGCAATCGACGAGCAGCATGGCCGAGGTCAAGGCCGCCAAAGCCTCGTGGGCAACGCATTTTGGCGAGTGGATCGATGGCATTAAGTTCCCGATACCGATCTCGATCCCGCAGCTTGCACCGCTGGCGATGATGTTCCTGTTCGCGTTTCTCGTATTCAGCCAGACGGTCTCGGCCGACGGATCCTTGACCGATGTTTATCAAAAAAGTTACATGCTCGCCGAACAGACCTACGAGCAAAGCGCCAATGCTTGGAGCGGTAAGCCGCAGGATCAGGGCCAAAAACAGGACCCAGTTACCGGCACAACCTACGTCGATAACAGCGGGGGCAGTAATTAATGAATTGTGCCTATCACAATCAAAATGCCGCGACCGTAAGCTGTAACAGTTGCGCCCGCCCGCTGTGTCCGGCGTGCGACCACCGCATCAAGGGGTTTGCATACTGTCAGGACTGCATTGTTTTGGGCGTCGATATGCTGCATCAGCAGAGGCAGCCGGAGAGTTTCCCGTTTGTAAAAAAACGCACGTCGCCTTTTGTCGCGACCTTGCTCTCGATGATCTGCCCGGGCCTCGGGGCAGCGTATAATGGACAGACGGTCAAGGCGATCGTATATTTTGCGGTCTTTGTCGGGCTGTTTCAGATGGCGGTGCTGACGGCGACACCGCTGTTTGTGCTTGGATTTATGGGCATGTGGTTCTTTGCGGCGCTCGACTCTTGGCGAACTGCGGCGATGATCCGGTCCGGTTTGACGCCGGATGTCGCGGACGATATTTTGGTCAGCAGATTTTCGGGAAACCCGAAACTATGGGGCGTCATACTCGCCGTACTCGGTGCAGCGTTTTTGTTCCAGCGGATTTTCGGGATCGGTTCTATCATGAAGGGATTGCTGCCTATTTTGCTGATCGGCCTCGGCATTTACGTGCTGAAAGGTTATATCTTCAAGCCGAAGCCCGAAAACGAGACGCATTGGTCGAGCCGCCAGCCGTCGGCAAGCTTTGCCCTGGCGCAATCGCGCTATAATGAGGCTGATTATAAGCCGACTGCTGATTTCGTTGACCGCACGCGTTCTGGTAGTTGGAGAGATATTTAAGTTTGTAGCAAGGAGTATTAAGCTATGGTGATGTTTGTAAAAGCTGCGTCGGTTTTGGGGAGTCTGCTGGTCGTTATCGCGTTAGTCATAACCCTGCTCAAGCTGCTTATCGGCTTTGTCGGCCTGCTGGCCGTCGTGGTCAAGGTGCTCGTCGTCCTGGCTTTTGTCGCCGTTATCGCCGCAGTCGGATTTATGGCCTTTAAGGCGTGGCAGAGCAAGCAAAAAGGTGAGTATTAGGGTCGTATTCTTCACATGTCAGTAGCCACAGTGTGTCAGTAGCCTGCACGTAAGTAAGGGTCTCGTAGGATCCAATGCCCACCTCTAATTTACGGGCCCGCCGACAACAATATTTGATGCGTACTATAAGCCTTCTCATTAGGCGCCCGCTCTGGGCTTGCCTTTTGATTGGGCTTATGGTTTCATAGGTATTCGGTTTTCTTTTTTTAATCGATAATTTTTGATATTTATCCCCATGACAATGAGAGTTTGTCTGACTAAGTAGACTCTTGTTTAAGGTTTCGCGTTAGTCGCTAGCGGCTATTCTTGCGTGATTCCGTGTGCCGAGACATTGGACTTTCGGTACGAAATCATTGAAAGGAGCTTTACAGCTATAATGCAGAAAAACGACAAGTTTTATACTTTTCTTTTATCGCGCAATTCAAAATCAGGTGTTTATATTAAGAGATTTGCCGTCTCTAAGCGCTTCGTGCATTTCGGGTCGCTCGGCATGTTTCTCATTTTAGGCCTCAGCGGGCTCAGCATCGGCGTCACCGGCATTGTCCGTAATACGGTTTTAGCAAAAAATATTTCCGAGACTCCCGTCATTACACATCTGACAGCCGCTCCGCAGCCGCCCGCCGAAACCGCCCCGGCCCCTAAAACGAATCCAACGGATGCATACGCCTTTAACAGCGGCGGCCCCGAGGAAAACGAACAGGCTGACGGCGAAAACACCGAGATAGAAAATCAGATCCGCCAGATTGAGGCCCAGATGAACGCCGACAACATACCGTCGATCTGGCCGCACATTGGCAAGATCAATAACGAATTCGGTTTCCGCCGCAATCCGTTTGGCGGCCGCTCGTACGAGTTTCACCCGGGCATGGACATCGACGGCGAACGCGGCGAGAGCGTCTACGCCCCTGCCGGCGGCACTATCATTAAAGCCGGCTGGACCGGCGGCTACGGCAACATGGTCGAGATCGACCACGGCCACGGCCTCTCGACCCGCTACGGCCACCTCTCTAAAATGGACGTTTCCGTCGGCGATACCGTCACGCGAAACCAACTCTTCGCCTACATCGGATCAACCGGCCGCTCAACCGGCCCACATCTGCACTACGAATTAAGACTAAACGAAAAATCGATCAATCCCCGGCACGTACTGCCGCCGGAACCGATCAATCTGCCTGCTAAGTAGTTGGGCTATATTTTGTATAAGGAAAAAGACCGTCCGGAATGGCGGTTTTTTTAATATACCTACCCAACTAATTAAGAGCGGGGGTGAACCCGAATAGGCGCCAACTTAAGGCCGTAAGCTCATGCGAATACAGAGCTTAAAGTCCCTGAAAGGGACAAATGTAATAGCGTCGGGAGCATCCCGACGAGTTTCGCTCCAGACGGCGTACCGTCCCTGAAAGGGACGAATGTCAATCTTTTCGCCCATTTGTCCCCTTCAGGGACAGAATTCAGTGAGATATGCATGTCGTCGGGATACTCCCGACGCTATTACATACGTCCCTTTCAGGGACAAGAAACTCTTTAGAATAAATAGTTTACAGCCTTAAGTTGGCTCCTATGGGGTGAACCCGCCTTCCGAATGCCATTGGAACAATGATTTTGGTTCCCGAGACGTTGTTTGGTAGTCAAAAAGATATGAAAAAGGCTGCAAGCAAAGGACAGTCCGGAAGGCGGGTTTACCCCCGCTCTTTCGCGACTAGTTCCCACAAATTACTGCCACTTATAACGCTCATACTTCGGCTCGGCATCAAGTTCGTTTCCCTTAAGAAAATCCCATACCATCTTATTGACCTCGTCGGAGTGGCTGTAATAGTCGTGGGTACGGCCCTTCATCTCGGTCAGGTCTGCCTTGATGCCGTGGGCGGCGAGCAGATCGCGGGTCGCCCGAACATCCTTTAGCGGAAAGAAATTGTCGTTAGTGCCGACCCATACCGAGATGGGTATCTTCCGTTTTGTCCGGTCGATAAACGGCCCGTCGTCAGCCCGCATCGCACGGGCATGGACGGCGGGATTTGACTCGCCCTTTTGTCGTTGCGGTTACGAAAGGAACCTAACGATTACGTCCGAGACGGCGAACGATGTCCATAAAAGCGGACACATCTTCACCTTCGGACGGCGGAAACGTACCCATACGAATTACCTTCGCTCCGCTCTCTGGGACTTCAAATAACCCCTGTGAGCCACGCAGCGGAGTAAATCCACCACCTAGCAAGCCGCTGTCTTTCAGAAACAGAACGTAAAATTTCCCGTTTTGCATTTTAAAAACGTGTCGCGCCATAACTGCCAGAAGTGTTCCGTCCGAGTCTCGGGCCATTCCACCGGGCATCCTAACGGAGATAACCGAATTCAATCGAATAGTGGGATTCTCCCGCGAGCCATTCTTAATAACTTCCGTGACTCTTACGTCATAATCAGTCGTCACCTGCGGTCCGCTCGTCGATAAATTACCCACACCGGGGCCAGCACGCCCAACAACAATTACTTTACTCTCACGCGCCAACGTTTCCAGTGACACTTGTTGTTTCCATTCAGGATCGTCGTCCAGGATAACCTTTCGCTGTGGTTCTATAATTTTCCGTGCGTCAATTGGAGGAGCAACATCAGGTCGCGTCTGAGCAGTCGTTGTGAGTTGCCTTCCGACAAAAACAATCACTAACGTACATGCAGTCAACAGTAAAATTGATAATATCCCTTTATTCTTTCCATTTTTTCGCATCTTATCCATCCTCCGCTCAGTAAATGATCAGCGAGCAATCCTCATCATAAAACTCCCAATCTGAATACCAATAGTTCCATGAGAGACCGCCGTCGTACGAAATGTACCAATCCGTTATAACGAAACCTCCCTCACAATACGGGCCATCATGTCCATACCAATAACCGCCGCCACCGCCGCCTTCAGGCGTAGGCGTCGGAACCGGGCAATATACTGCATCGGTCGTGTCACCCCAAACCGATCCAGAACAATTGGTTCCGTCTAGCTGATAACAAGTTGCTCCTACTGGCACGGCAGTATGATAGCCGTTGTTTAGCCCATACCCAGGAAGGAATAAGGTGTCGACACTGCCCGAACTAGAGCCATCGCAACTGCACGACATAGTTGTCGAATCGAAACTGGTATAACACCCATTTACGTTCCCTTGGGCCCGTATATCAACGGCAAAGGTGCCACAGATTGAAATAAGTCCAATCAATGCAACTCTTATCATAAAACAGTAATGGTGTTTCTTCATATATCTTCTCCTGTTACTGCATATTGTCTTCTGGGATAAACCTGCCGGGAGCATTAGGGTCCGGCTTGGAATACCTGCCGCCCGTCCATCTTGCACCGTCGCTAAACATAATGACCACAATCGAAAGTTGAGCTACAGTTAAATCGTTTATATCTTTGTTTTTCTCGGCCAAAAGCCTTTTCATGTTTCCAACGGCTAAGGGCGAAAGGGACATTTCCGCCGATTCACCGGGTTTTAAAACCCGGTCCTCGTCCCGCCTGAATTCGTTCGGGAGGTGTCGATAACCAAAAATAATATTGTCACTAGCCGGAAATCCAGTGGGCTCTAGCACAGACCCTCGTAAGGCGACCAAGAAATTCACATAGGTGATCGTCCTACCGGAAACATTCTTGAATCTAATTTTCAAGTCATTTAGCCAATCCCCACCTTCAGAAATTTTCTCATCGAACTTAACCGTTTTACCTTTCAAACTAATCTCTTTTATGGCGATTGGTTTGTTGTCGTAGGCAACCTCGACGAGTTTTCTGTTCGTTTCTTGCGTTTGTCCAAAAACCGAGTAGACATTTTTGGAGACGTAAAATACTGTTACCGGTAATGCGAGCAGAATCCCTGTGATTACTTTTCTTTTCGAAAAGACGCTCAAATACGTCCTATAAGATGTCATTGTACCCTCCAGATTTCTCAACGAACTCGATGTAAATCCAACGTCGTAGAACAAAGGATTTACGGTTGATTAATGAGTAACGAAACTGCGCCAGTTTATTTCTTCCGAAGTGCTCTTGCAATGCCAAATGTCACGATTTGAGACACTTTTTTTCATTCTCAATAGAAATGTCGTCGTCGACCGGACGGATGAGACAGGTACCGCAGATTCGATAGGTGTGACCGGCGACATTTATGACGTACACATCCCCTTCTTCTATGTAGCGATAGATGGTCTTTGGACTGACACTTACTAGTTTTGCCGCCCAGCGAACACTAAGCAACCGAACATAGTCTTCGCATTTGGGGCACCATACGCTACCATCGTTTCGAATTTCTGTCGGCATTTTTCTCCTTTCTGCTCATTTGAGCGGGAATTGATAATAGAAAGGCTGTTTGGTCCCCTGGGAGGCTAAACAACCGGGAAAGTTGTCCAAAAAACACTAATTATCAAACCTTATACCCCCCCCCCCCGAGCAATTGTCAAACCCTCGGGCACCTTTTATGGGGACAAGCCTTGTTTACAACGGCATAATAAGCCTCATTTGGCCCGCTGTCAATCATCTTTACGCCGACCCAATAATGCATTCCGCTGATATTCGGATATAATCTTACAAACTGATTTCAAATCTGTTTATCGAGGAAAATTTAGCTATGAGATCCATCAAACGTTCGTTTGTATCGTTGGTTTTGACCGTCACCGTACTTTTTACGGCGGCACCTTTTACTTTTGCGGTTGACGAGGGGATGTTTACGCCCGACCAGATCGCGGGGCTTCCGCTTTCGAAACGCGGGTTGAAGATCAAGCCGTCGGATATTTACAACCCTTCGGGGACGGGGCTGACGGATGCGATCATCCGGTTGAGTATCGGGTGTACGGCGGAGTTTGTAAGCCCGGACGGGTTGATATTGACCAATCATCACTGCGGCTTTGACGCGCTGGTGACGGCCTCGACGCCGGATAAAGACCTCGTCGAGACCGGCTTTAACGCAGGCAGCAGATCGGGCGAGATACGGGCGATGAATGGAAAGGATCCCTACTCGATACTACTGACCCAGCGGATCGAAGATGTCACCGCCAAGGTCAAGGCCGGCACGGAAACCCTCAGCGGAGCAGATCTCGCGGCGGCGGTGAAGAAGAATAGCGACGCTCTCAAAGCAGCCGAACAGGCGAAGGCACCTGCGGGTTCGACGATCGCGATCTCGCCGATCGACACCGGTTATTTTTACTATCTGTATCAAACATCTGAGATCAAGGATATTCGTGTCGTCTATGCTCCGCCGCGCAGCATCGGCGTCTTTGGCGGCGACCCCGATAATTTTGAATGGACACGTCACACCGGCGATTTCAGTTTTCTGCGTGCCTACGTCGGGCCGGATGGTAAACCGGCGGATTATTCTCCGAACAACGTCCCTTATAAACCGAAAAAGTTTTTGACGATGAACATCGGCGGGCTTAAGGACAATGATTTTGTCTTTGTGCTCGGCTTTCCGGGCGGGACGACGCGTTACCGCGAGAGCCAGTCGATCAATTACGCTCGTGACGCGAGCTTTCCGCTGCTGCATAAGTGGCTTCGCACCGTCAGCGACGCGCTCAAGACGGTCGGCCAGACGGACGAGGCTAAACGCATCGCCTTTCAGGCCGACATCGCCAATCTCGACAATTCGCGCAAGCTCTTTGAGGGCGGCGAACACCGTCTGCGTCTAGGACAGGTCGTCGAGGCCCGTGAGGCTGAGGAAGCAAGACTCGACACCTGGATCGCGGCCAATCCTGACCGGCAGAAGAAGTACGGGACAGTACTTTCTGACTTCAAAGCGCTTTACGCGGAGATTTACGGAGCACAGCGTCGCGACGCGATCATGCGCCGGTTCCCCGATCCGCAATGGACTCCTGTATTCGGTCAGATCGTCGCGGCGGCGACCAGCGTCAAAGACGGAAAGAAACTGACCGATGCCGAGAAAGCTAAGAAGCTAGACCAGATCAAGAAGGCATTCGACGGACGCGAGCCGTATGTCGAACGCGAGGTCATCAAGTTTTTCCTAAAGCAGATTGACGAACTGCCCGCAGCCCAACGTTTTGCCGCCGCCGATACCAAGTTTGAGAACAAAAAGGGCAAGGAACGCCGCGACCTCGAAGCCGCCTACGCCACCAAGGTCGCCGATGGCCCGCTCGTCGATCCGGCAAAGATACTCGAGCTTTACTCAATGTCGTGGGCCGATATCCAGGCCCAGCACCCGCTGGTGGCGGGCCTCGTCGATGAGCGTAACGCCGTTTCAACCCGCACGGTAAAACTCGTCGCCCAGACCGACCGGCTGCGCCCGCTGTATATGCAGGCGATGGCCGAGATGAAGGGCGTCAAACCGTACGCCGATGCTAATTTTACGATGCGCTTCACCTACGGCAATATCAAGGGCTATCAGTCGCGAGAGGCCGAATTTCGGTCGCCGTTCACCACGATGAAGGGCATGATCGAAAAAGACACGGGCGAGAATCCCTTTGACGCGCCGCAAAAACTCAAGGATTTGCAGGCCTCTCATAATTTCGGCCGCTACGGCGAAGGTGACAGCGTCGGGCTCAATTTCATCTCGACCACTGACATCATCGGCGGCAATTCCGGCAGCCCCATCCTCAACGGCAACGGCGAACAGGTTGGCATCGTCTTCGACGGCAACTACGAAGGCCTCGGCAACGATTTCTACTTCGACCCCGCCGTCAACCGCACGATCTCGGTCGATATTAGATATGTAATGTTCGTCACCGAAAAATTCGGCGGAGCCAAATGGGTCACCGACGAGATCAAGACCGTTGGCGGCGCCAAAGCAAAAGCCGCGGCGGCCGTGGCCGGTTTCAAACTCGACAAGCTGAAGACCCAGGACGATCGTCTGGTTATTAAGCACGTGATGCCGTAAAACACTTTAGGAAACTATAATGAAAGATCACCCCAAACCCGACAGAAAGCGGTCAGTATCTCGGCGCAGCTTTATCAAAGCCTCGACGCTCGCAGCCGGGGCGGGGCTAACGATAGTGCCCTGGGTAGAGGCGATGGCCACGGGCAGAGCGGTCAACTCCCCGGCGGCTTCGGACGTTGAAGTACGTCTGCTCGACGGCAAGGCCCTGGTCATAGACACGGGCATCAGCTTCGGCGTTCCGTTTTCGCGGGGGGCGTTGAAGAAAGGGTCGGGGTTTTCGTTAGCCGCACAAGGTAAGCGGTTACCTGTCCAGTCGTGGCCGCTCGCATACTGGCCGGACGGGACGGTCAAATGGTTGGGATTTGCGACGGTTGTGGCGGCGGGAATGGCCGGTCCCGTGACCTTATCGCCCGCAACAACCGACCCCGCCGGCGACGTCAAGGTTGGTGATACGGCAAACTATGTGGTCGTTGATACCGGCCCGATGCAGTGCACGATTCCCCGCAAAGGCTCGAATATTATCGACTTAATCACCGTCGGCGGAAAAAATGTCGTGGGAGCGAGTCAGCTCGTATGCATCTTACAAGACGGGCCGCAGACCGATCACGAGGACTCGCCGTCACGCGAAAAATTTCTCAGCGCCATCAAAACCGTCACGGTCGAGCAGGACGGCCCCGTCCGAGCGTGCATCAAGGTAGAGGGCATGCACAAAGGAGCAAAATCGGGCCGCGAATGGCTGCCGTTTTCCGTGCGCCTCTATTTTTATACGGGCCAGACTGCCGTGCGGGTCGTCCACAGCATCACGTTTGACGGGGATCAGGAAAAGGATTTTGTTCGCGGCCTCGGCCTCCAGTTTGGCGTGCCGCTGCGTGAGGAGCCGCGAAACCGCACCGTCCGTTTTGCAGGAGCTGACGGCGGCATCTGGTCCGAACCGCTCCAGCCGGGCGGCGGCAATCCGGCCCAAGAAAACGGTCAAAACTATCCGGGAAACGCGGTCTTCGCGGCCAACGCGATCTGGGACGATTTCAAGCTGTCTCAGCCTACGCCCGACGGGTTTACTATTGTTAAGAGGACAAATCCCAAGAGCACATGGATCAATTCCGTTGCGGGAAAACGCTCGGCGGGCCTTGCCTTTGTCGGCGATCTCAGCGGCGGGCTGGCCGTCAGCGTCAAAAATTTCTGGCAATCCTACCCGTCCGAGCTCCAAATTACCGGTGCGAGCAAGCCCGTCGCCAACCTCACCGCATGGCTCTGGTCGCCCGACGGCCCGCAGATGGATATGCGGCATTACGACCTCGTCGCACACACGCTCGCGGCTTCGTATGAGGACGTTCAGCCCGGTATGAGCACGGCGTACGGCGTGTCGCGCACGAGCGAACTCACCCTCTACCCGACCGCCGGAGCGTTGCCCACCAAGTCAGCGACAGCCTCGCAGGCCGACGCCGGAACCGCGTTGCCTCTGCTTTCAGCGACGCCGGAATATATCCATTCGACCGGTGTTTTAGGCATTTGGAGCCTGCCTGATCGCTCGACTGCCTTTAAGAAAGGCGTTGAAGATGGCTTGGACGCGGTGCTTGATTTTTATAAAAAACAGGTCGATTCGCGGAGCTGGTACGGTTATTGGAATTACGGCGATTTTATGCATTCGTACTCGGGACCGCGCCACGTGTGGCATTACGACTGGGGCGGTCACGCGTGGGACAATACCGAGCTTGGCGTGCCGCTGTGGCTTTGGTACAGCTATCTGCGAACTGGGCGCGGCGACCTTTTCCGGCTCGCCGAGGCCCACGCCCGCAACACCAGCGAGACGTGCGTTTACGGCATCGGCCCGAT
Organism: Chloracidobacterium sp.; assembly: GCA_025362075.1. Taxonomy (GTDB): domain Bacteria; phylum Acidobacteriota; class Blastocatellia; order Pyrinomonadales; family Pyrinomonadaceae; genus OLB17. The sequence continues at coordinate 575 of JANYIL010000240.1, read as the reverse complement.
GGCGGGGCTGGGTTCGCGCCATAATGTCGTCAAATGGGGCGACGGGGCCAAGGAAGCACGCATCAGCCAGGCCGCGCATTGGCGTCCCTTCTATTACCTGACGACCGACGAACGCACCGGCGATATAATGCGCTCAATGCTCCGCGCCGACGAAGCTGTCGCACGGTTCGACCCGATGCGGCTCGCGGAGCCGCAGATTCCGGGTGAGCCGCGGTTTGCCATTCGCCTGCGAATCGGTCCCGATTGGTTTGCGCTCGCCGGCAACTGGATGACCGAATGGGAACGAACGGGGGATACAAAATGGCGTGATCGCATCATCGCGGGTGTTGAGTCGATAATGGCAATGCCATTTTGGCTGCAAACCGGGCAGCTTAACGGCCTCAATCCCGACATCCCCGGCGGCGCGATCGGCAGACTCAAAGGCGGCGGGGCCCAACTCGTCGGCTTTGACCTCGCGACCGGCAAACTTAGTATACCGGTACGCGCAGGCGTCCCTGTTCCCCGACCAGCTTTACAAGTTGTCATCGGGCGGCGACCCGAAGGACATCCCCGACCTGACTTATGAGCAGTTCGTG
>JANYIL010000159.1 GCA_025362075.1 Chloracidobacterium sp. | reverse complement strand
CCGCCCTGCGTGCCGCTCTGCGTCAGGCCCCAAAGGTTATTCTCGTCGGCGAAATGCGTGATCTCGAGACCGCCGAGATCGCTCTCGAAGCCGCCGAAACGGGCCACCTCGTGCTATCAACCCTGCACACGATCGACGCCTCGAAGACCATCGACCGTATCATCGGCCTCTATCCGAAAAACGAGGAGCGTATTATCCGCAACCGTCTCGCTCAGACATTCCGGTTTATCGTCTCGCAGCGACTCATACCCACAGCTGATGGTCGCGGCCGTATCGCCGCCGTAGAGATCCTCAAATCGAACCCGCGAACGCGCGAATATATCGAAAAAGGCGAGGCCGAGGGCAAGACGCTATTGGACGCAATGCGCGATGGAGAGATCGACGGAATGCAGGATTTCGACGCGGTCATTCGCAAAATGATCGAGGAAAAAAAGGTCAAAATGGAAGACGGCCTATCGTTCGCAACAAATCAGAACAATCTGCTGCTGCAGCTCAAAGGCCTGTCATCGACCGAGGATTACGCCAATGCGGCGAACCCGAAACCGCTGCCAAAACCTATGGTTCCACCCCCGCCTGTGGAGAATCCGGATTCTGTTCTGAATATGATCGAGTAAAACAGTCGGTTGTCAGCTGCCATTTGTCAGCTGACTCGTAACCGAAACTTACTACCGACAACTGACAACCGACAACTGACCACTATGATTATAAGATGCGATAATTGCTCCGTTTCCCTACAGCTGGACGAATCCAAGATCCCGAGCGGTAATTTCTCGGTCCGCTGTCCGCGGTGTCAGAATCTGCTGCGTGTGCAGAAAGATGCCTCCGGTAAGGGGCTGTCTACGGTCGAACAACTGGCCGCCAGCAAACCGGCCGCTCCGACGGCGGACGGAGCGCAGGATTTTGCCGCCAAGGAATCCGAGATCCAGATCAATTCCGCTCTGCGATCGCTGTTGACGGCTCTCCAGTCGGAAAAAGGCGTACTTGAAAGCGAGGGCGACGATGAAGAAAGGCCGAGACGTGTCTTATTATGTCTTGGCCAGAAGAGCGACGAAACCGCCCGCATGCTCGCCAAAGCTGGCTACAAGGTCTATGTCGCACAGACACCGGCCCAGGCCAACGAACGTCTGCGTGAGGGCAAGACCGAGATCGTAATATTCTCACCCGATTTTGCCGCCGACATGGGCGGTGCGGCCGTCATTCAGCAGAAAGCAAATTCAATGTACTCATCCGAGCGTCGGCGTCTTTTCCTGATCTCCCTCGAGGAAGGCGGAACGACGATGAATGCTCACGACGCCTTCATTCGTAACCTCAACTTGATCGTAAATACCAACGACCTGCCGCAGCTGCCGCTCATATTGAACCGTGCAGTGGGCGATTACAACGATCTGTATAACTACTATAACAAGGCGTCGGGATTAGCCCCGATCTAGATCGCGGCCAGCTCGCAGACGAGCATCTCGATCTGCATCCTGGCGGCAATCGGCCCTCCGCCGCCCTTCGAGGTTTTTATAGCACGATCGGTTTTTGCGAGGCTGTGTATAGCAGAAACGAGCTTTCGCGTTTCGGCGCGCCTCGCGGCGGCGAGAAATGGCTCCTGATCGGTGTAGCGGAGTTTTACGACATTTGCCACCTCGCGCCGGTCGACGCCGCGGTCCATCATTTCCTTTGCAGTCAATAGTCGACGGTAATTGTAGGCCAGGAGCCCGAGCAACTGCAGCGGCTCGGCACCATCGTCGAGGATCTTTCGCAGCATGGTGACTGCGGCCGAACCGTTGCCGGCAACGAGATGTTTAGTCAGGTCGAAATGGTCAATCTCGCGCGTATTGGGCACTAGAGCATCGATCAGCTCACCGGTTATTATCTTTCCCGGCAAGGCCGCAGTAGCAAGCTTGTTTATCTCGTTTGTCAGATGCCTGACATCCGAACCGAGGCGGGCTATGAACTGATTGAGTGCCGTAGGGTCGATTGTCGCGCCAGATTTTTTGCATTCATCTTCGGCAAATTTTCGCAATTCAGAATCGTCCAGCGGCTTGAACTCGACCGCAGTCGTATTCTCTTTCAAAAGCTTCGACATTTTGCGAACCCCGTTCAAGTCGTCGGCAATAAATAGCACGACAGACATCGGTGAAGGATTCGAAAGATAGGCGGTAAGGGTAGCCTCGTGCAGCTCGGTGATCGTGTCGCGATGTCCGGTTGCTGAAATGCGAATGTCCGTAATGCGGATAACGCGTCGCGTTGCCATCATCGGCATCTGTTCTGCTACGGCGAGAGCACGCTGTAGATTATCTTCCGTATTCAGGCTAAAGCTCGTATCGTTAAAATCCCGAAAATCGCCCTCGGCAAACGCAAAGTCGGCAATGGTCTTTGCCGCTATATCACGCAGATAAGTTTCCGCCCCAAACAGCAGATAAACCGGAGCGATCTCCCGCCTGCGTAGTCGGTCTTTTAAATCTTCACGGGATAAAACCATAAGAAAAATTGCCGCAAAAAGGCGCAAAGGACGCAAAAGATTTTACCTGTTGCTTAGGACTAGTTTTTTGAGCTGAAGTCTTTGATTTCCAAAATTAATCAAGAGTCCATGCTCGATATCGCATCCCGATTTTCGTCGTCAGAAAATAAAACCTCTAGACTCATATTTTCTTATTCTTATTTTGCGCTTTTTGCGCCTCTTTGCGGCCCTTTAATGCTTTTCTTCCTTCACCCCGAGGCCGTTGACGAATGCTGATACGGCTGCCTCGGCAAAGGCTCGGGCCATTCGTTCAACGGCGGGGTCTTCTTCGTTAAAGAACGACCTCGGGTCGGATGAGAATTCGAATGAGTCGCGAAAGGTGAAATTCTGATTGTCGTAGAGGATCTTGTTGCTCTTATCGCGGATGGTTACGGCGGTGACGATCGTCACCTCGTAAACCCTGGCTCGGCCCTGGCTGTCGAGCAGCACCCCCGAGAAACTGAAATCGCGTATTGTACCCTCGAGAACAGCATCAGCCCCAACTCGCGACCCCTGGACCTTGAGCCCATTGCCGCGGCGAATGATCTCGCGGCTGACGGCATCGGTAAACCGCGATTCGACCCGGTAACGCAGCGCTTTTGCCTCGAATTGAAAACCCGGAACGGCTATGACGTGGATATCCTTCGGCAAGCCGGAATTCGTCACCGGCTTATAGCATTCGGTAAACCCGGAAACCAAGAAAAATGAACACGCTATTGCTATAAATCGAAGGATCTTCATCATTTTTGAGGCCTCAGCTCGATACCCGCGAAAATTACCTTGATGGCATCGACAGTTTCTCTGACATCATGCACCCGTAATATCTTTGCACCGTTTTGGACGGCAATGATCGCCGCCGCCAGGCTTCCGCCCAGTCTTTCCGATGGCGGAGTATCGCCCAGGATCTTTCCGATGAAGGATTTTCTCGACGCTCCGACGAGCAATGGGTACGATCTAAATTCGTATACAATCTTATCAAGTTTTGCCAGTAACTCTAAGTTTTGTTCGAACGCCTTGCCAAAACCCAGGCCGATGTCGAGGGCAATATTTTGCTCCGGCACTCCGTGATCTATAGCAATTTGCAGGTACCTCCTAAAATCGACCGTCACCTCGGCCAAAATATCATCAACCGGTGGCTGCGAATGCATGGTCTCAAACGTCCCGCGCGAGTGCATCAGCACAAGGCCGGAATGGGACTTAGCCGCGACCTCGGCGATCCGCTCGTCAAACCTCAAACCTGAAATATCGTTGATTATCTCCGCCCCGGCCTCGACGGCCTTTTCCGCGACCTCGGATTTGGTCGTGTCGATCGAGACCGGAGTATCAAACCTTGTTGCAATTGCCTCTATCACCGGGATTACGCGTTCCACTTCGTCCTCGACGGAAATTTGTTCGCTCATCGGCCGCGTCGATTCGCCGCCGATGTCGAGAATATCGGCTCCGTCTTGAATTAGCTTTTCGGCTTGTTTCAGCGCGGCGTCGAGAGACGCAAATTTGCCGCCGTCGGAAAAGCTATCGGGCGTGACGTTGAGAATACCCATCACTAAGGGCAGCTCGAACGACAATTTTCGACGTGATGTTTGCCAGTATTTCATTAACGCAAAAGTAAAAAGTAAAAAGGCAAAAGTAAAGGAGCGTCTCCACTTTTGCCTTTTTACTTTTACCTTTTTACTTGCTTCAGGCCGTCGCCGGATTGTTTCCCGTTATTGGCGGTAGTATCGGTTTCTTGAACGGATTCGACGATTTCTCGTCCGACTCGGTCGAGCCGTCATCATCGGTTGTTGGCGGCGAATCCGGGCTATCGAGCGGCAGGCCGGCCATTACGCGGCGGATCATAACGGAATCGAGCGTTTCGTGCTCGAGCAACGCCTCGGCAATACGTACCAAAGCATCACGGTTTTCCTTGATGATCGATTCGGCCCGTGCGTACTCGTTACGGACGATCCGCTGGACCTCGGCATCGATCTTGATCGCCGTGTCCTCGGAATAATCGCGGTGCTGTGAGATCTCACGGCCGAGGAATATCTGCTCTTCCTTTTTGCCGAAGGTCAGCGGTCCGAGATCGGACATGCCGTACTCGCAGACCATTGCGCGGGCGACCTCGGTCGCTTTTTCAATATCATTTGAGGCTCCGGTCGTGATGCTGCCGATAAAGATATCCTCGGCAATGCGTCCGCCCATCGCCATCGCGATCTGGCCAAGCAAGTATTCCTTGGAGGCGCTGAGACGGTCCTTTTCAGGCAGGTACATCGTCACGCCCAACGCCATGCCGCGTGGGATGATCGTAACTTTGTGCACCGGATCGACATTCGGAACCTTGAGGCCGACCAGCGTGTGACCGGCTTCGTGATACGCCGTGATGCGTTTTTCCTCGTCGGAGATGACCATGCTCTTGCGCTCGGCGCCCATCATAACCTTGTCTTTGGCAATCTCAAAATCGACCATCGTCACAACCTTTTTGTTAAAACGCGCGGCGTTCAATGCCGCTTCGTTAACAATATTGGCGAGATCGGCACCCGTAAATCCGGGCGTGCCGCGAGCGATAACGCTTACTTCGACACCCTCATCAAGCGGAATCTTACGGGTGTGTACTTTCAGAATGCCTTCGCGTCCGCGAACGTCAGGACGGCCCACAACGACGCGGCGGTCGAAACGGCCGGGCCTCAGAAGCGCGGGATCCAGTACATCGGGACGATTGGTCGAAGCAACCAAAATAACTCCGTCATTCGATTCAAAACCGTCCATTTCGACGAGCAACTGGTTGAGCGTCTGCTCTCGTTCGTCATGTCCGCCACCGAGGCCAGCACCACGATGCCGTCCGACCGCGTCGATCTCGTCGATAAAGATGATGCACGGAGCATTTTTCTTACCCTGTTCGAACAGATCGCGAACGCGCGAGGCTCCTACGCCGACAAACATTTCGACGAAATCGGACCCGGAGATCGAGAAAAACGGAACATTTGCTTCACCGGCGACGGCCTTGGCCAACAGAGTCTTGCCCGTTCCCGGAGGGCCGACCATCAGGACGCCCTTAGGGATCTTGCCGCCGAGCTTTTGAAACTTTTGCGGATCTTTGAGAAATTCGATGATCTCCTGCAGTTCTTCTTTCGCTTCGTCGACACCGGCTACGTCTTTAAACGTGACACGTTTCTGCTGATTGTTCAGCAGTTTTGCCTTTGATTTGCCAAAGCTCAGTGCCTTGTTACCGCCGGCCTGCATTTGCCGCAGCGTAAATGCCAAAAAGCCGATCAGCAGAACAAATGGCAGAAACTGGATCAATACCAGCCAACCGATGCCGCTCGAGGGCGACTCGAGAGTGACAGCGGTATCGGTGTCCTTGGCGGCATCAAGTATCTCCTTTCGGGCTGTTTCGCTTGAGTCCAGCTTCGCGCTAAATTTGACGTCGCTTTTATTAACCAACTCTAAGGTGTCCTGTTTTACAGTTACCGCCTTAATGTCTTTGTTTTTGATCTGCGTCATCGCGGCGTCAAATGTCAAATCTTTAGTCGGCGGGGTCTGTTTTGTCTGTAAATACCAGACAAAGACCAACGCGCTCGAAATTATCATCAGCCACAACAGAACTTGTTTTGCCTTAGAACTCAATTTATAGCCTCCATTCAATCGTCATCACACTAATCAGCAACTGCACTTGGATGAAAATTGCCCCCCGGACGTTGTTAGCGAAAGCGTCTGGCCCGGTATCAAACGCCAACCTTAGATTTTAGTTGGCTGCGACGTAATTTTCAACCTAATTCTCCTCATAAACCAATTTGCCTGAAGATTTAATTACGCTGCCGCCGGGTAATTCAGCCATCTTTCCGCTTTTCTCGCTTAATACCAAACGGCCGATGGCGTCGATATGTTTCATATCGAGCCCGCGCGCCGTCGCTCGGCGACCGATCAGCCATGTACGAATGATACTTTGACGCTGGATAGGATCGAGAAGTTTTAGATCTTTGATCAACAATTTCTCCTCTTTAGCTCCGGAGATCTCGGGCGAATCTGCAACATTCGCCATCAACCCCGCCGTCTGCGCCAACGTGTCAATGATTCTCGGATTAAAATCTTCGAGCAGCGGCAGTAGGATCTTCCGTATACGGACCCTTTTAAATGCTGTGTCCTCATTCATCGTGTCGTAGCGGTATGCCACGTCGCTGTGATGGCAAAACCCTTCGGTATCGAGTCGTTTGGCCCAATTTAAGAGCGGACGGATGAGGAGAAGGGGAGACGGGGAGAAGGGGGGAGAGGGAGACTGATCGCCACCGACCGCGCTTTCCATCTCCTCTTCTCCTTTTCTTCCCTTCTCCCCTTCTAATTCCCGAATCGCTTTCATCCCAGACAGCCCATCCGGCCCGCTGCCGCGGATGAGGTTGATCAGGAAAGTTTCGGCCTGGTCGTTGATGGTGTGGCCGGTTACGACGGCAAAAGCGAGTAAGTTTTCCGCCGTTCGAGTCAGAAACTCATAGCGGGCCGTTCGGGCATTTTGCTCAATATTGCCGTCTGTCAGATCGCCAGCATGGCCAACAGCAAGCTCAATGCCAAGCGTGGTCGTCAGATGACGCACATATTCATCGTCCGCCTCGCTCTCGGCCCCGCGAAGGCGATGATTGAAATGGGCCGCCACGATGCGATGCCCGAGCTTTTTCCGTTTTACAAGATCGTTAAGAGCAAGCAGCAAACTGACAGAATCCGCTCCGCCCGAAACCGCGACGACAACGGTTTCACCAAAAAACGGCAGTTCGAGCCGCCGCCACTCGGTAATAAAATTTCGAGTAAACTTATGCACTTACAAAGAGTTTAGCCACGAATTGTACGAATTGCACGAGTATTCGATCACTTCAAATTCGTGTCATTCGTGGCTAAATTTCTTATTCTGGTCGTTGAGATACTCCTTGGCGGCGGCGAGTGCCTCATTTACGCGCGATGGCGATGTGCCGCCGGGGACGTCTTTCGCTGCCAGAGCAGCTTCGAGGGTCAGGGCATTGGCCACATCGCTGTCTATCGCGGGCGAAAATTCCTGTAGTTGTTCGAGCCTTAGCTCGTGAAGCTCTACGCCCTCGCCGATCGCGTAGAGCACCGCGTTGCCGACGATTTCATGAGCCGTTCGAAATGGCAAGCCTTTTTTGACTAAATAATCGGCAAGCTCGGTCGCGTTGAGATAGCCCTTTGTCGCTGCCTCACTTGTCCTTTCTTCGTTCAACGTCGCATTTTCCAAAACGATCGCGGCGACCCGCAGGCTGATCCGCACGGTGTCGACCGTGTCGAACACAGCCTCTTTGTCCTCCTGCATGTCCTTGTTATAAGCGAGGGGCAGGCCCTTGATCATTACGAGCAGTGAAATATTGTGGCCAAAAACGCGGCCCGCCTTGCCTCGCAGCAGTTCAAGAGCATCGGGATTTTTCTTCTGCGGCATCAGGCTCGAGCCGCTTGAGACGGCATCGCTCAATGTCACAAAACCAAACTCGGTCGAGCAATAAATGATCAGGTCCTCGGCAAGCCGCGAGAGGTGGACCATGATTAGCGAACATGCGCTCGCAAATTCGACCGCAAAATCACGGTCCGACACAGCGTCGAGGCTGTTGCCCGAAATACTGTCGAAACCCAACTCTTCTGCAACAGCCTGACGATCTACCGGAAAACCCGTGCCCGCCAGTGCGCCTGATCCGAGCGGCATCACATTGATGCGTCCTCGGGCGTCGGCGAGCCTTTCACGATCGCGTTTAAGCATTTCGAAATACGCTAAACACCAATGTGCGAACATCACCGGCTGCGCCCGCTGTAAGTGCGTATAGCCTGGTAAAACAGCATCCGCGTGCCGACTCGCAAGATTTACAAGTGCAGCCTGTACTCCCCGGACAAACGCGGAGATCGCATCCGTTTCATCGCGTAGCCATAGGCGAAACGCCGTCGCGACCTGATCGTTGCGGCTGCGTCCGGTATGCAGCTTGCGGCCCGCATCGCCGATGTCGGCGATCAACTCGCCCTCGATAAATGAATGCACATCCTCGGCGTCCGAGTTATCAAAATATGCCGTATTCGACAAAGCTTCGTCAAGCATTTTGGCCAAACCGCCGTTTATCGCGGTCGATTCGTCGGCCGATAAAACCCCGGCCTTTGCCAAACCGTTTGCGTGGGCAATACTGGCCCGCACATCGGCGGTAAACAGCCGCCGGTCAAAACGAAACGAATCGTTAAATTCCGCGAACGTCTCGTTCGGCTTTTCGGTAAATCTACCGCCCCAAAGTTGGCCTGATTTGGTCATTTACACCTCCGTGCGGATATAATTGTAAATCACCAAAGGCGGAAACACGACCGGTAGGGAGTGTGTTCTTCGTTTGGGGAATTTGCAGGAACGCCCTTGCAACCCGCGCGGGTTTCTGCCTTGTATGACTAAAAAAATTAATAAAGTGGTGCTCGCGTATTCAGGCGGGCTTGATACGTCGGCCATGCTGCTGTGGATAAAGGAAACCTACGGCTGCGAGGTCGTCTGCTATTGCGCCGATGTTGGGCAGGGCGAAGAACTGAGCGGGCTTGAAGAAAAAGCCCTCGCGACCGGTGCTTCGAAGCTGTACGTCGAAGACCTTCGCGAAGAGTTCGTCAAGGATTTCGTCTGGATGGCCGTCAAGGCAAATGCCTTATACGAAGGCGTTTATCTGCTCGGCACTAGCCTTGCTCGTCCGGTTATCGCCAAACGCCAGATCGAGATCGCGCAACGCGAGGGGGCCGATGCCGTCGCCCACGGAGCTACCGGCAAGGGTAACGATCAGGTGCGTTTTGAGCTCACGTATTACGCTCTACAGCCGGATATCAAAGTCATTGCTCCGTGGAGGCATTGGGAATTTAAGGGCCGGGCCGATCTGATCGCCTATTGCCAAAAACGCGGCATCCCGGTGACGGCGACCGCCGAAAAACCCTATTCGATGGACCGCAATCTGATGCATATCAGCTACGAAGGCGGAATTCTCGAAGACCCGTGGACCGCTCCGCCCGAGAATATATTCCTGCTCACAAAATCGCTGGAAAACGCTTCGAATACCGCCCAGGAGATCACTCTGACCTTCGAAAAAGGCGAGCCTGTCGCGATCGATGGTGAAAAATACGGCGCGGTCGATATACTCGCAAAACTCAATTACATCGGCGGCGAGCACGGCATCGGACGCGTCGACCTGGTCGAAAACCGCTTTGTCGGCATGAAATCACGCGGTGTTTACGAGACGCCGGGCGTCACCATCCTGCAGACCGCTCACCGCGCACTCGAATCGATCACGCTAGACCGCGAGGTCGGGCGTCTTCGCGATAGCCTCGGCACAAAATTTGCCGAGTCGGTCTATTACGGCTTCTGGTTCGCACCGGAGTTCGAGATCCTCAAATCGATGATCAACCAGACGCAGGAAACCGTCTCCGGCGATGTGCGGGTCAAGCTTTACAAGGGCAATATAACCGTCAACGGCCGTAAATCGCCAAATTCCCTATACCGCGAACGAGTAGTAACCTTCGAAGACGACGCCGGCGCCTACGACCAGCAGGATGCCGAAGGGTTTATCAAGCTGCAGGCGTTACGGCTTCGTCTTCGAAACATGGAATAATCTTTTCTCTTGATTTTTCATTTATTTTCATTATAATTCATGATTATGAATGAAACCGCTACACTCTCCACCATCATTGACGCCCGAGTGAAAGATGCTCTGGTCAGCTTTTGCAAAAGACGCGGTATCAAGCTGCGTTATTTGATCGAACAGGCTCTGGTCGAACAGCTGGAAGACGAGATCGATATCGAGGCTTATCATGCCAGGCGCGAAGAAGAAACAGTTTCTCTTGAGGATGTTTTGGCTGGTCTTAAGAACGGGAAACATTGATGGCGGCGTACAAAGTTGAGTTCGTCAAAAGTGCTCAGAAAGAGTTTGAACGATTAGCAGCTAAGACGCGGATCAAAACCGCCGAAGCATTGAAATTGCTTGCGCAAAATCCCTATTCGGAGTTACTAAAGGTTAAAAAGCTCAAAGGCGCCGATAACCTTTTCCGAATCCGGCTGGGGGATTATCGCGTCGTCTATGAGGTACGAAACGAACAATTAATCGTTTTAGTAATAAAGATCGGTCATAGAAGCGAGGTTTATCGTCGGTAAGAGGTAAAGCTTACCTCAGAGCATTAAAAAACCACCCGTTTATGCAGATGGTTTTTTATGTGCATATTTATGCGGCAATTAGCTAACTTAAATAACCTCGGAATTTATCCTTTGTCGCGGTGTAGTTCGGAAATACCTTAGCAAGGTCGGTGCTGCCCATGTGTTTGTAGGCGGCCTCGGCGAAGACGTCGCGGAAGTCGGTTGTGACATCGAGGTCGCGGCCTTCGTACAGCTTGTCGTTTTTCAGGCCCTTAAAATCTCCGTATACCTTGCCGCCCTTGACCGAGTTGCCGAGGATGAACATCGTGTTTGCGTGGCCGTGGTCGGTTCCGCGGTTGCCATTTTCCTTGGCGGTGCGGCCAAATTCGGACATTGTCAGCAGGACGACATCGTCCATCCGCTTGCCCATGTCGGTGCCGAAGGCGGCTATCGCGTTAGCAAAATCGCGGAGCAGATTGGCGAGCTGGCCACGGCCGTTTCCCTCGTTAACGTGCGTGTCCCATCCGCCAATCTCGGTGAATGCAACCTCGAGGCCGACGCCGGCTTTGATTAACTGAGCGATCTGCATCAGTGAGCGTCCAAGGGCCGATGCCGGGTAAACGGCGCCGTTCTCGGGCTTGTACTGAGAAGGATTTGCCTGCTTGAGATAATTGACGGCCTCAAAAGTTTCCTTGCCGGTCTCACCGAGGCTATCCTTAGCGTTTTGCTGATAGAGGCCCTCGAATCCGCCCGACATATTTTGCGAATAAATACCGGCCTTGACCGAAAAATCAGCTAAGTTCGTCATCGCAACGGACGGAGCCCGGCCATACAGCGAACGCGGTGTCTGCTGTGTCAGTGAGACGGCACGAAATGGCGAAGCGTCCTTTTCGGCGTTTGCCTGGAGCACGCGGTTTAGCCAGCCGTCGCGAGTTCCTTTGTTGCCCGGCGTACCCGATTCCATATAGTCCTGAGCGTCAAAGTGCGAGCGCGTGTTATCCGGCGAACCGGCCGCCGTCAGCGCGGCAAGCTGACCCGACTTAAAGAAAGGCACGAGCGGAGCAAGGCTCGGGTTGACGCCAAAATGTCCGTCGAGGTCGATGGCGCCGTCCGCTTGGCCCGGTTTTGCAACCGCGATCGTCGGACGCAAATTGTAATATTCGCTATCGCCGTGGGGCACGAGCACATTCAGCCCGTCGACGGCACCGCGTTGAAAGATGGTTACCAGCACCTTTTTCTTGCCGTAACCTTTTCCCGCCGTCAATGTATTTTGGGCCGACGCAAACTGATGCAAAAACTCCGGCGCCATCGCCATCAGCCCAAAACTCGCTAGCCCAATACCGCTTGATTTCAAAAAATATCGTCTATCCATAAATGCGTACCTCGATTAACAATTCTTTAGCCACAACGTTAGACGCGGGCGCCTCGCAAATGGTCAATTTTTTATTTTTTGCATTTGAACGCCAGCAATAATAGATTAATGGTGTAACGATGCGCGAACAACTCGTAAACCTAATCCTTGAACGGCTAAACCGCGACACAGAAAACATCGCTGCCGATTTTGCCCTAGAGACGGGCGTCGCGACGCATTTCTGTGCGATCGAAGATCTCCTCCCGGATGATATTGCAAAGAAGATCGCCAATGCCTTTCCCACAGGTCGCGAGATGCGGCTGATGAAGAGCTTTCGCGAACACAAATACACTTCAAAATCCCTCGATAAATATGACCCCGTGATCGCCGACATTACGTTTGCGTTCCAGGATGAACGTGTGATCGACAAGGTCGCAGATCTTACCGGTATTCGCGAAGCGTCCGGCGACCCGTATCTATACGCGGGCGGAATTAGCTCGATGGAACGCGGACATTTTCTAAATCCGCATCTCGATAATTCCCACGATGGCGAGCAGCGATTCTACCGCGTGTTAAATCTGCTTTACTACATCACACCCGATTGGCGACCGGAGAACGGCGGCAACCTCGAGCTTTGGGATGAAAAGGTGACCAAACCGGTTGAGATTCCCAGCCTGTTCAATCGGCTCGTGTTGATGGCGACCAACAACAAATCGTGGCATTCCGTAAATGAGATAAAAGTCGATGTCGCAAGGCAGTGCATTTCGAATTATTATTTCTCGCCGCATAGTCCAAATGGTTACGAAACCAGCCACGTGACCTATTTTATGGCCCGGCCCGAACAGAAACTTCGCCGGCTCCTCACACGTATAGACAGCGATATTCGTACTACCCTCCGTAAGATCAAGAAAAGCGGTTTTGCTAAAAAGGATGTTTACCCGGGCGAGCCACAATAGGAAAGTGTATGAAACGATTCATCGCATTTTCCCCACGCCCTTTGCTGGTGAAAACAAATAGCTGTCAAAACTCTTTAGAAATGTCCCATATTCTAACTCGATAGAAATGTCCTGGTTTTCAGATTTGTTGTTGTTTCAAAAGTTGTTGGTTGACCATGTTGTTTTCCATGGATGATTTGGCGAAAGGAGAGGAGGCTTGCCGC
>JANYIL010000091.1 GCA_025362075.1 Chloracidobacterium sp. | reverse complement strand
CATCAGCCAGCCGAAGCGACACATCGACCGGCATTTTCGCATCGCCCAGCTCGGCCCAGCGATCCTCGTAATACGGCTTTATCGTCGGCACTTCCGTTTCGGTAAGGGCAAGCTTGAAGCGAATGAAAGCATTTGCATGGCTGTCGGGCACGTGATGAACCGTCTGCCTGATCGTCCAGCCGCCGGGGCGGTATGGAGTGTCCAGTTGCGCGTCGCTCAGTCCGGCAACCGCCGCTCGCAGACGTTGCGGCAAGTCAGCGATAGTCTGTATTCGCCGCTGCCGTGCCTCCGGCGATGTGTCGTAATTGCGGTCAAATTCTCCGATTGGGTAGCGTAGATCTTCTGACATAAACTTCCTTAAAGTCGCTGAAGGCGATAAATATAATAGCCTGGGGTGAGTGAGCAAAGCGAATGTAACCCCAGGAAAAGGATCAAAATGGTTCTCGTCCCTGAAAGGGACGAACATTCCACGCAATAGTTGCTCCCCTTCAGGGAGCCGTCTTACATTTTCAATTTACCTAGGGTTGCGGCCTATGGCCTTACCCTAGGCTATTATCTTGGTCCCTTTCAGGGACAGAAACACAGTCGTCATCCACCAAAATAATTCTCAAATCTCGTAAATTCTTTCAGGAACGCGAGTTTAACCGTGCCGGTCGGGCCGTTTCTTTGCTTGGAGATAATCAATTCGGCAATTCCTTTGTTTTCTTCGGTTTCCTTATAATAATCCTCGCGATAAATAAACGCGACGACATCGGCATCCTGCTCAATGCTGCCAGATTCGCGAAGATCGCTCATCAACGGTTTCGGCGGATTGCGGGCCTCGGGTGCCCGCGAAAGCTGTGACAGGGCAACCACCGGCACGTTCATCTCCTTGGCGAGCCCCTTTAGTTCACGCGATATTTGCGATACTTCCTGCTGACGCGATTCCGTGCGTTTTGAGCCACCCATAAGCTGTAAATAATCAATGACGATCAGGTCAAGTTCCTTGTGCTCGGCGGCGAGACGGCGGCATTTGGCACGTATCTCAAGCGCTGAAATACCGGGCGTATCGTCTATAAATATCTTGGTTTCCGAGAGCGTGCCGATGGCTTTTGCCAGCCGTTCCCATTCGTTCGTCATCAGGTGACCGGTGCGAAAACGATGAGCGTTTATGTGGGCCTCGGACGCGAGCATACGCGTTACGAGCTGCTCCTTCGACATTTCGAGCGAGAAAAGGGCGACGACGGCCTTTGAATAGAGAGCCGCATTCTGCGCAAGCGTCAGGCAAAGCGCCGTTTTACCCATCGACGGGCGGCCAGCGACGATCACGAGGTCGGTCCGCTGCAAGCCTGATGTCATTTCGTCGAGTTCGCGAAAGCCGGTCGAGAGGCCCGTAATGCCGGTGCCTTCACCCGCAGCATATTCCTTGACGCGGGCCAAGACGCGATCCGCGACCGGAGCGATCCGCGAAAAACTTTCCTTGGTCCGGGCCTCGGCCAATGCAAAGATCGCCTGCTCGGCGCTGTCGAGTAGCACCTCGGCATCGTCCTGTTCGGCCAGTGCCTCGCCGGTGATGCGGTTGCAGGTCCGGATGAGGCTGCGGACGACCGATTTGTCGTGGACGACCTTGATGTACTCCTCGACGTTGGAAAAATGCGGCAGGCCAAACGTGAGGTTGGTGATCGTCGTGATGCCGCCTATCGATTCGAGCGAGCCTTCTTTCTTAAGCTCCTCGCCAATCAGGATGGGATCGATCGGGCTTTGTTTTTCAAAAAGCGAGATCATCGCGGCGAAAACGCGGCGATTCAAAGGCGAATAAAAATCCTCCGGCTTGAGATGCTCGACCGCCTGGGCGATCACCGAATTATCAAGCAAAACGGCCCCCAAAATGACGCGCTCGCTCTCCTCACTGCTCGGCAGCGGTTTTTCTAAAAATTGCTCTCGTCGATTGTCGGGGAAAATAGCTGCCATCGAATGAATTTGCTCCGAAAAACTAATTGGGTGAAGAGTATTTTAATTCGATTTCGGAAAGTTGTCGAAAGGCAATTTAGGAAACCTTTCAACTACAAATAAGACGGACATTTAGAGTGTGCAGAGCACACGATGAGAACGCTAGCTACAGGTGCAGCGAAGCGAAACCTGTAGAAAGCATCACCAATACAATTAGCGTGTGAAACACGCGAAATATTAACGCGCTTCTATATGCCGCGTGTCCCACACCCTTCGGTCGCGAATACGACAAAAACCCACGTTCCGCTTCGCTTCACATGGGGATAAAGTTATGCCGTCTGCTACGCAGACTCAAGAATTAACCGGCCTCTTATTCTGCGGCTAGTTCTTCTACCGCAACGGCTTCTTCGGCCGGTGCTTCTTCCGTTTCAGCGACCGATTCTTCCGCAACTGCGGGTGCTGCCTCTTCGACAACAGGAGCCGGAGCTTCGGCTTTCGCCTTTTTCTCTTCCTTGACCGGCATTTCGCCGCCTTCGGCGGTGACGGTTACCGGGACGGCCAGGGTGACCTCGCGGTGGAGTTTGACGTTGACTGTGTATTCGCCGGTTTCCTTGATGGCGTCTTTGAGGACGATCTTGCGGCGGTCGATCTCGTAGCCTTTGGCCTTGAATGCTTCGGCGATATCCATTGATGTGACTGAACCAAAAAGCTGCCCCGTCTCGCCCGCTTTGCGTTCGAACGTTAGCGTGATCGTCTCCATCTGCTCTTTCTGGGCGTCGGCGGTCGCTTTTTCGATCGCTG
This sequence comes from Chloracidobacterium sp., assembly GCA_025362075.1. GTDB lineage: Bacteria > Acidobacteriota > Blastocatellia > Pyrinomonadales > Pyrinomonadaceae > OLB17. Next base: position 27,480 of record JANYIL010000091.1, on the reverse strand, counting down.
CTTTCTTCAGCAATGCGCCGCGTTCTTGCTCGATCTGTTTGACGTTGCCTTTGGTTGCGAGCGTCGCAAACCCCTGCGGCAACAGATAGTTGCGGGCGAAACCGGCCTTGACCTTGACGATCTCGCCGCGCCCGCCGACATGCTCGATATCCTCGCGTAATAAAATAGTAGTGTTTGCCATGACGTTTTCCTTAATATTGTGTCATTGGTTCATTGAGTCATTTGAGATGAAACAATGAACAAATGATCAAACGAATAAATTCCTTATTAGTCCGCGACGAACGGCAGCATTGCCATTGAACGCGCGCGCTTGATCGCCTTGGCAATGCGGCGCTGGTCCTTGGCCGTAATGCCGGAGATGCGGCGCGGCATGATCTTGCCGCGTTCCGGCACGAACTGCCGTAAAAGATCGACGTCTTTCCAATCGACATAATCCGGCACGATATTACGCGGGCGGCGACGCTGATAGCGACGCGGGCGGTCGCCGATAACGTCTTCGCCTACACCGAGCCCCCCGCGGTCATCTACAAATTCCAAATCATTTTCTGCCATAACTTTCTCCTAGTGGGTTGTGAATCGTGAATAGTAAATGGTGAATAGCTTTCTTCCCTATTCACTGGTCACTATTCACTAATCTGTGCCTCTGCTGCCTCTGGTCCCGGGCGGAACGATGCACGTTTCGTGGCGCGTGCTTCACGTTTCGTACGCAGCTTCGTCGCGGTCTTACGATCTTCGTCGACGCGAACGGTGATGTACCGCATAATCATGTCGTTGACGCGCATGCGGCGTTCAAGTTCCATGATCTCCTGACCGGTACCGTCGATCTCAAAGAGCACATAGTGACCTTCGTGCTTTTTCTGGATCGGATAGGCCAGGTTTCGCATACCGACGTCGTCCATACGGACAACCGTACCGCCTTCTTTTTCGATCAATTTACCGACGGCGTCGTTCAATTTTTCGATCTTATCAGCATCCGTTTCCGGATTGATGATGTACATAACCTCGTATGTTCTATTTGCCATTTCTTACTCCCTTCGGTCGTCGTAAACAGTAAACAGTAAATGGATACAAGTTATGTCCTATCCAGTCACCTGTCACCGTTTACTCTTGATTTCAATTAAACCTCGCCATTGCCGAGTCAACCCCATCTACAATGATGGCCCGCACGGCGTCGGCGGATTCGTCCAATACTTTTTCAAGCGTTTCAGCATCGCCCTTGGCGAAATTCTCCAAAACGAACCGGCTCGCATCCACGATCGGATGCTCCGGCTGAATACCTATCCGCAGACGGATAAATTCCTGTATTTTCAAACAATCGATGATCGATCTCAGCCCGTTCTGTCCGCCGTGGCTCCCCGCTCGGCGGATGCGTATCGAGCCAAAGGGCAACGCCAGGTCATCCGAGATAACGATCAGCTTTTCAATCGACCGCGTCTCTTTTACGAGCAGGCAACTTACCGCCTGGCCACTCAAATTCATGAATGTTTGCGGCTTAGCTAGCTCGACCGTTTGACTGTCAATCACCGCCCGGCCTATCAACGAACGGCATTCGACCCGTTTGATCTGCGTCTGCGCTTGCGACGCGAGCAGATCGACGAGCATAAACCCGAGATTGTGCCGCGTCTTAGCGTATTCCAAGCCCGGATTGCCGAGCCCCACAATGAGCCAGTTTGGAGTTCCAACTTCAGTTGGCATCTTGCTTAGTAAGGCCTGCTAAAGCAGGGACTCCGAACAATTACTCTCCGCCCTCAGGCTCAGCAGCAGGCTCTTCACCGACAACTGCCGGTTCAGCCCCAGCTTCGACCTGCGGTTCGAGAACGGCTTCCTGGACGATGACGATCGACGCGATAACCGTTTCCGGTGCGTCGTGGATCTCAATGCCCTCGGCGACCTTCAAATCCGAAACATGGATCGCATGTTCCGCCGTCAGTCCTGAAATATCGACATCAATCGAATCGGGGGTTTTCGCCGGTTCGCAAAGCACCTTGATCTCACGCATCGCCTGCGAAAGAACGGCTCCCTCTTCCTTCAAACTGTCCGGTTCTCCAATAAGATGGATCGGCACGGTCATTTCGATCTTCTCGCCCTTTGCAAAGCGGCGAAGATCGGCATGGATCAAACGGCCGTGGACGGCGTGGATCTGACGATCCTGGAAAATGACGTCGTTAATGCCTTCGCCCTCGATATCGAGAGCAAATACCGTATTTACGCCCGAATCCGAACGGATGATCGCGGCCAGATCTTTCAAGTCAGCCGTTGCCGCCAGGCTCTGCGAACCACCGCCGTAAACGACGACCGGGATCTTGCCCTGAACACGGAGGCGGCGATTTTCGTTCTTGCCGCGGGTATCACGTTTTACTGCCTTTACTGTTACTTTTTCTGCCATAACTTTCCTCAGTTCAAAGTTCCACGTTCAAAGTTCAAGGTTGGTCGTGCCGGTTCCTAACTTTGAACTTGGAACCTTGAACTTTGAACTATATGAATAGCGACGAAACGCTCGTCTCGTCATGAATCGACTTGATCGCCGAAGCCAGTAGCTTGGCGACACTCAAAACCTCGATCTTTCCGCCCTCGACGAGCGGTAAACCATTTTCACGGATCGGGATCGTGTTGGTCACGATCACCTTTTTCAAATGCGAATTGCGTATGTTTTCGACCGCGTTGCCCGAAAGCACGCCGTGCGTAAAGAACGCAAAGATCGAAGTCGCTCCGGCCTTGTGCAGCGCCTCGGCGACCTTGCAAATCGTGCCGCCGGTATCGCACATATCGTCGATTATCAAACAATTCTTGCCGCGAACGTCGCCGACGATATTCATCACATCTGCCTCGTTTGGACGCTCGCGACGTTTGTCGCAAAGAGCGAGGCCGGCATTAAGGCGTTTCGCGTATGCACGGGCACGTTCGGCTCCACCGGTGTCCGGGGCGACGACGATCAGATTCTCGATCGGATTCGCCTTAAAATACTCGACCACAATCGGCGCGGCGTAAAGATGGTCGACCGGAATGTCAAAAAAACCTTGTATCTGCGAAGCGTGCAGATCGATCGTCAAAACGCGTTCGGCCCCGGCCTTAGTGATCAGGTTTGCCACCAGCTTTGCCGAGATCGGAACACGCGGACGATCTTTCTTATCGGAACGTGCATAGCCAAAATACGGGATCACCGCCGTCACTCGTTCGGCCGACGCCCTGATAAAGGTGTCGATCATGATCAACAGCTCCATCAAATGTTTGTCGCTGGGCGGGCAAGTAGGCTGCACAATAAAAACGTCCGATCCGCGTACATTCTCGCCAATGCTGAAATTAAACTCGCCATCCGAAAACCGGTCGTTGTTGGCTTTTCCAAGCTCGCAATCGAGGTGCTCGCAAATCTCAGCCGCGAGCGCCGGATGAGCCGTACCCGAAAAGACTTTGATTTTTCCCGTGACGCTCATGTCTGAGTTCCAAGTTCGAAGTTCAAAGTTTCTCGTTAAGTTCCTAACTTTGAGCCTTGAACCTGAAACTTTGAACCAAAAGAAAACGGACAACCACTGATCAGGTTGTCCGTTCCGATATTCAAAATTGGCTGGGGCGGGAGGACTCGAACCTACGAATGCCGGATCCAAAGACCGGTGCCTTACCACTTGGCTACGCCCCAATGCGAATTTCTTAAGAAACTATCGGAAACAACCTAACACATAAGTGCTTCACGATACTGGTCTCGCGAAATAGTTGCTACGACAAACTTTCGCCAAGTCGATTCGTGATCGAGGGCTTTTAAAGCAGCTTGCCGTGTCTCTTGTTTGTCAAATACTGCGAAAACGCTCGCCCCGCTGCCGCTCATCGCGGCCTTTACTGCTCCAAGTTTAAGCAAAGTGTCTTTCACCCGCTTTATCTCAGGATAGGCGAAAAATAGGCTCGCCTCAAAATCGTTTATCAATACCGAATGGCTTAAATCAAAGGATTCAGCCTCTTTTCGGCAAACAGTAAGATTACGTTTTTGAGCGCCTGGTGTCAAGCTCGGCACCGTGATTCCGGCAAACGCATCCCGCGTTACAACCTTAACGTTTGGCGTCACTATGAGCATAGCCTGCGCGGTTGTGTCCGCAATAGGTTCAACGATCTCGCCGCGGCCCGTTCCAACCGCCGTGCCTCCGGACAAAAAGAATGGAACGTCCGAGCCGATCTCAGCCGCGATCGTGTGCAGGTCACGATCCGAAACCTCCAACTGCCATAGCCTTTTCAAACCGATTAGCGTTACCGCTGCATTCGACGAGCCGCCACCAAGCCCGCCTGGCGAAGGAATACGTTTCTCCAGACGGATCGCCGCTCCTCGGTTTGTGCCCGTCATCTTTTGCAACGCTCTCGCCGCCTTATTTATCAAATTGCGGTCGTCCGTCGGCACGTTCGGATCGTCGCAGGTCAATTCGAGCGTATTCGATTCGGCGAAACACATCGTGTCGTGCAGCGAAACCGTCTGAAACACCGTGCAAAGCTCATGAAATCCGTCATCCCGTTTCGCCAAAACGCGGAGAGACCAATTGATCTTGGCAAACGAAGGGAGCGTGAAAACGGGCTGCATCGTTTCAGCATAAAGAAAGTGGTGCCCGGGAGCAAGACATCCCGTCGAAGCTAACTCCGATCCTAAGAAAATACCTCTGCGACCTCTGCGTCTGCCTCGGCGGTCTCTGCGTTAAACGGGAGTTGAATATCATTCGACGACGGTTAACGCAGAGGCTGCCGAGCAAGACGCAGAGTTTAGGAGAAAACCGCCATTACCGAATTTACCAATATTAGCCGGACGACAATAATCCACAAAAAAGGATTTCCACAGCCCCTTTGCAGGCTGTGGAAATCCATCCCCAAAACGCGCCCATCCGCGCCAAAATAAGGCTATTTTCTCAACAAAAAAACCTGCGTGAAATAATACGAACCATCCGTAGCCACGGCAACGCCGACGGCCGACTCTTTCCAATTTTCGTCCATCAGATTCTGCCGGTGCGATGGCGAATCGAGCCAAAGCTCGACGGCCTTTTCAACCGCGTCGCCAAATCCGCGGGTAAACGCGATGTTTTCGCCGATCGAACGCCAGTTGCCCACGCCCAGACAGTCCGCCCGGTCGCTGACCATTTTGCCGTCAATGCCCCGGTGGCTAAAAAATTTGAGGTCCGCCATGTTTTGCGAATGAATGTGGGCCACGCGTTCGAGGTCGTCGCTCCACATCAAGGGCTTAAGCCCATTTTCAGTGCGCTTTTGATTGAGAAGACGAAATGCCGCCCTTTCGACCGAACCGATATTGACCGGAGATTTGGCTTCCGGCGTCGTATCGATGCCGCGAATGGCTTTAACTGCAGTTGAAGGCTGAAAATTGCTTGTCTGAGCAAACAAACCAGACGCCGATGCGGCGAATATTACCAATAACAGGAAGAGATTTTTGTTCATCAAGACCTCACTTCGGCAGCCGAACTCCCCATTCTATCGAGATCTCGGCTTTGCGTTTGCTCGCTCAAGAGCAATTGCCTTTTCGGATAAGGTGGCAAACCTGTACGGTTTTACCTAGCTAAACAAATTTGTAATCGTGGGATTATTCCAGAAGTTTTTGCCACGAATTACACGAATAGCACGAATAGCACGAATAAGACGAAATGCCTGTTTCTTATTCGTGTAATTCGTGGCAAACCTTCTTTTTCTTCCGCTCCGGTGCCCCTCTGCGGTAGAATCGAATTATGACAAAGATTGCATTAGCGGTTCACGGCGGAGCGGGGACGATTTTGAAGTCGCAGATGACACCTGATCTCGAACGCGAATATCGAAACGGCCTTGAAACCGCCTTAAAAACAGGATGGTCTATATTGGATGGAGGAGGCTCGTCGCTCGATGCGGTCGAGGCGGCGGTTGCATCGCTCGAGGATTTTCCACTCTTTAACGCGGGCCGAGGCTCCGTTTTTACGCACGAAGGCAAACAGGAAATGGACGCGTCTATCATGGACGGCAGCAGCTTAAAAGCAGGGGCGGTAGCTTTTGTAAAAAATATTAAAAATCCGGTCAAACTCGCCCGTCTCGTCATGGAGCGGACCGAACACGTCCTGCTCGCCGGCGAAGGGGCCCACCAATTTGCCGAGCAGATCGGCGTCGGAACCGAACCTGACGAGTACTTCTTCACCGAGCACCGCTGGCTACAGCTACAGGAAGCGATGGCGGAGGGCCGCGTCCGGTTGGATCATTCTGAAGAAGAGGAGAAGGGGAGAAAAGGAGAAGAGGAGACATGGTCTACGAAGGCGGAAACACGACCGGTAGGGAGTGTGCCCTTGACTCGCCCTATCGGAACGGTGGGATCAGTCGCCTGCGATTCACGCGGCCATTTGGCCGCCGCGACCTCGACCGGCGGAATGACAAACAAAAAATATGGCCGCGTCGGCGATACGCCTCAGATTGGGGCTGGAACGTATGCCGACGATGTCTGTGCGGTTTCATGCACTGGCCACGGGGAATATTTTATGCGTGGAGTTACGGCCTATGACTTGGCCGCACGTATGAAATATAAGGGTTTATCGGTCGAAGCCGCTGCCCGCGAAACAATAGATCATTTAACCAGAATTAATGGCGAAGGGGGCCTGATCGCAGTCGACCAGCACGGAAACATCACGCAGCCGTTCAATTCCGGCGGGATGTATCGGGGGTATATTATCCACAATGGTAGTACGACGATCGAAATATATAGATAAAAAAATTAGTTTTCAAACAGAACGACAATGGTGCCGATAGGATTGATGTTAAATGCACACACTCTATCTTTTCCTCTCTGTGCCCGTTAAGCTGAGTAATGAGGCTGAACATCCATGGATAAATTTGATAGGTATCCTGTGTTTGATTGGACTTATATTTCTTTTACTCTTTTGGCAGCTTCTCAAATATGGACGGCGGGTCGCCGACGCAAAACATATCCGAGCTGCGGCCGAGGCCATTTGTGTGTGAACCTTTTCGCCGGATGAATGGCAGGAATATGCTGCGGACTCGGGCTTCATTAAAGATTCAAAAGGCCCTGGCGAAATCAAAATTACTGTCTATGATATTTGGATCAAAGATGAAAACGGCATAAGGTGCCAAAGCCTTAACGCAAAACGCTTGGTAACCGACTGTCGAGTCGATTCAAGAGGCATAAAAATCAGGCGTCGATGGGTCGTCGATACGCAAGAATCGTCGGCAACTTACCATGTCGTCGATCTTCACATTCCTGTTCCGCCTGGAAAAGCGGACGATGCAGCAAAGATCGTCGATACGCTGAAGACTTTTATCGCCGACCACAGCCATCTTGTGGCCCGTGTCATCCCGCCCGACGCCATCTACAGCCTTATGGGCGAGATCGACTTCTAGCACTCTGCCTAAAGAGTTGGTTCCGTCTTTTTGTCATTGACCAGATCCCGATATTCCTGCACGAACTTGATATCGTCCGGTACACGGTCTGCAAGGGTGACAACGAGTTCGCCCTTGCGGCCATATTTGATCGCGTGATGGATAGCGGCTCGGCTTTCCGGTATTACGCGGACCGTCGGGTTATTCTTGCTGCGGGCAATTCCCTCTTGCAGTAACTTGTGAAGTTCATCGGGCTTACGTCCGCGCAGATAATCGCCGGTGCGGATGACAATGCGGTCAAAGTTATCTCCCGCGATCTCGCCAAATTCGCGGATATCGTCGTCACGGCGATCGCCTGTGCCGTTAATAACGCACGTCCGATATTTATTTGGTAGTTTCGAGATAAAGTTAGTTAAGCCTCTGAGTCCAGCGGGGTTATGAGCGTAGTCCATGAGTACGGTAACGTCGCCGATCTCGACAAAATTCAGGCGTCCCGGCGTTTGAGCGGTGCCGGCGTTAAAGGTCGTTAGCCCGGCCCGAAGAGCTTCGAGCGACACACCGTGGACAAAACACGCCAGCGTAGCGGCCAGAACATTCTGCACCATAAATTCCGCCCGTCCGCCGTAGGTCAGCGGAATATTTACGGCTTTCTCGACACGCACTTTCCACTTGCCTTTTAAAATAGTGACATAGCCGTTTTCATAGACGCACGAAATGCGGCCCCGCTCGGCACGCTTTTTAATATTCGGGTGATTTTCGTTCATCGAGAAACAGACTACCTTGCCGTCAACCAGCTCTTTCATCTTGTAAACCAGTGGATCTTCGGCATTCAGGACGGCAAAACCTTTCTTTGAAACGGAACGCGGCACGACCGATTTAACGCGGGCTAGGTCGTCGAGCGTGTTTACGTCTTTGAGGCCGAGGTGATCGGCGGCGACATTCATCACCACACCTATGTCGCAATGGTCGAAACCGAGACCGGAACGAATAATACCGCCGCGAGCCGTTTCAAGCACGGCAACATCTACCGTCGGGTCTTTGAGCACCAACTGGGCCGAAACCGGGCCCGTATTATCTCCGGCGACGATCTGCTGATTACCAATATATGTGCCATCCGTAGTCGTAAACCCGACCGTGCGGCCACTGTTTTTGAGAATATGAGCGATCAGGCGGGTTGTTGTTGTTTTACCGTTTGTGCCGGTAATCGCAAAGATCGGAATACGCGCCGGTGTTCCCGGCGGAAAGAGCATGTCGATGACGTGCTCAGCCACATTTCTGCCGATACCCTCACTTGGAGCGAGGTGCATGCGAAAGCCGGGAGCGGCGTTGACCTCGATAATTCCACCTCCGTTCTCATGAAGGGGTTCGCTCACGTTCGGAGCAATAACGTCTACGCCCGCCACATCGAGGCCGATAATCTTTGCGATTCGCTCAAACAGAAAAACATTCTCAGGATGAACTTCGTCTGTCCGGTCGATCGCCGTGCCGCCGGTTGAGATATTGGCGGTTGTTTTCAGATAAAGTTTTTCGCCTTTTTTTAATACCGTCTCGATCTCGTATCCGGCCTTTTTAATACAACGAAGCGTTTGATTATCAATATCGATCTGCGTCAAGACGTTCTCGTGCCCATAGCCGCGTCGCGGGTCTTCGTTGGTCCGGTCGATTAATTTTTGGATCGAGCTCTTGCCGTCGCCAACAACATTTGCGGGCACGCGCTCGGCAACCGCGATCAGGCGATTATTCACCACCAGGGCACGAAAGTCTTCGCCGATAATCTGTTTTTCTACGATTACATAACGCGAGTATTCTCTGGCTTTCTCGAAGGCGATCATGGCATCTTCAAGTGTTTTGATACCTACTGTCGCGCCCTTACCGTGATTGCCATCAAGTGGTTTGATTACAACAGGGTACCCAATATTATCTATAGTATTTTCGAGGTCTTCGATGTCGCGAATTCGGTAGCCCTTCGGCACGGGCACGCCCATGTCACCGAGCAATTTCTTAGTGGCGTGTTTATTGCCTGCGATATCGACTGAGATCATGTTTGTATTCACGGTCGTCGTCGCTTGAATACGTTTCTGATGCACACCGTAACCGAGCTGCACGAGCGATTGGTCATTCAAACGAATATACGGAATATCGCGATTAACAGCCTCCTCGACCAATGAACCGGTCGACGGCCCGAACCGTACATTTTCGCGGATCTCGCGCATCTCCTGAATGTCATTTGCGATGCCCGCCTTTATTTCCGCTAAGTCTTTTCCCTCGGCAATGTCAAGCCACAATCGAACCGCCGTGCGTCCGGCGAATCGCCCAACTTCTTCTTCGAGATAGCTGTAAACTACATTGTAGACACCCTTTTCGCCGGTCTCACGTGTGCGTCCATAGCCAGTGTCCATACCAGCCAGGGTCTGTAATTCAAGTGCAAAATGCTCGATCGCGTGGCCCGCCCACGTGCCTTCGGCGACGCGTTTCAAAAACCCGCCCTCCTCGCCATAGCTACAGCCGTGAGAAACCAGTGATGGCATCAGATCAACCATGCGGTCATAGAAACCCTTGATCTTGTTCGTCGGTTTTTTCTCATACGCACCGATATCAAGGCGCATGATGATGAGCTTTTTCCAATAACCGCTCCAGTAATTCGGCCCGCGAAGTGTGCGTATTTCCAAGATTTCCATAAGATTACTAACGGCAGATGGACACGGATGAACTCAGATTAGAATAGTCCATTCTTAGCTCTATCTGTGTTTATCAGTGCTCATCTGTGGTTTCATTTCCTAACCTAGATCGGGTAACAGAAACTCATTTGTCGGCTGTATCGGATGCCGTTCAAGATAGTTGTAAACCAATCCATCACGTAAAACATGAAATTGAACGCCGCAGATGCTAAATGCTTCATTATCAGCGACTTCAGCTATTTCATTAAAGGTAATTTGTGAACCATCCACAATAGTAGTCGAGCCTTGCCCAAATACTTCGAGTATTCCTTGACCGTCTAATATAATAGCCGTATTTTCGTCAATTCCGATGCCGAGATTGTATGGATTATACGAAACGGCCGTGATCAGCCGGCTGATGCGGCCGCGCTCGCTAAAGTGCTGGTCGATAATGATATTTTTAAGAAACCCGAGGCCAGGCGAAAGCTTAACGGCATTCTTATGCGGATGTGAGCTGGGTTCGCCGCGAACGATCATGGACGTGCTCATCGCCGCCGCCCCGGCACTGGTTCCGGCCATGACGACATTCGTCTCACGCACTTTTTTTCTTAAGGCCTCAGCGAGTTTTGTTCCGCCAAGTAGCGAGACCAGCCGCATCTGATCGCCGCCGGTCATAAAGACCCCGGTCACTCCGTCGGTCAGCTTCTCGACATCCGCTTGGACGATATCTTGTCGCGATGTGGCACGCAAAACACGTGGATTTGCCACGCCAAGATTCCGAAACGCCTGGGTATATACGTCCGCCGCAAACTCAGGAAAGTCTGAAGCCACAGGTACGATCAGCACCTCCGCGCTATCGCCGCCCGCCAGCTCAAGAAATTTCTTTAAGATCCGCCGCTCGTTATATTTATCTTCGGCACCGCCGATGACGAGCAGATGCCCGCCGATGATCTCGCGATCCTGCGATTCACTCATTATTTGTTTTAGAACTGCTAAATTTCAGAAAACTTTACTTAAAGTTATTGTAATGCGTGGGATTGGTCAAGAATTGGAAGCAGAAGAGTTCGCCATAGAGCACACAGAGATTACTGAAAAATAAGCCAGATGGATAGATTCCCGTCGACACGAAAACCCCGGCGACCGTTTCTAAGCTCCGTGTTCTCTGTGGCTAATTTCTGAGTGAATTTCCTGGAGACTTCGCACCGTGACATGTGCAGCAGACATCTTTGTTCCGATTGCCTCTATCAATGCCTCGGCACCCGTGATCGTCGTGACACAGGGCGTGTTGAATTGCAGTGCGGCCTTGCGGATGGCCTGTTCGTCGTAGAATGACGCTTTGCCGAGCGGCGTGTTGATGATGAGGGCTATCTCTCCCTGGCGAATGAGATCAGCGATGTTAGGGCGGCCTTCGTTGACTTTAAAGACGGTCTCGCATTCCAACCCGACCTCGCGGAGCCGGTTAGCGGTACCAAATGTCGCGACAAGCCTGAAACCGAGCTTGTCCAAACGGCGTGCGAGCAAAACGGCTTGGCCTTTGTCTGCACTATTTACCGAAATAAAGGCGTTTCCGGCGAGCGGCAGTTTCAAACCGGCACCTTCCATCGCTTTGCCGTACGCCTCGCCAAAGGTCGCTCCGACACCCATGACCTCGCCGGTCGAGTGCATCTCGGGGCCGAGAATCGGATCGACGCCGGCAAATTTTTTGAACGGGAAAACCGGTGATTTTACAAAGATCTTCGGGACTGGAAGCACGTCGGGCAGATTGAAATCAGCAAGTTTTTTGTCGCCTGCCATTATGAGCGCCGCGATTTTCGCAATCGGAACGCCCGTGGCTTTCGCGACAAACGGAACGGTTCGCGACGCTCGCGGGTTAACCTCGAGCACGTAGACGCGGTCGTCCTTGACGGCGAATTGGATATTCATCAGGCCGACGACCTTAAGGGCCTTTGCAAGCAACCGCGTGTAATGCTGTATGGTTTCGAGATGTTCGGGAGCGATCTTTTGTGCCGGCAGCACGCTTGACGAGTCACCCGAATGAATTCCCGCTTCCTCGATATGTTCCTGAATTCCCGCTATCACGACGGTAGCCTCGTCTGCCAGGGCATCGACATCGATCTCGACCGCGCGTTCCAGAAACTTGTCGATCAGGATCGGTTTTTCGGGCGATGCATCGACCGCGGAACGCATATATTCGTCCAGCGTCTGATCGTCGTAAACAATTGCCATTGCCCGGCCGCCGAGCACAAAACTTGGGCGAATGACAATCGGGTAACCTATTTTATTTGCAATAGTTTTAGCTTCCTCTACTGAAGTAACACTGGAATTATCCGGGCAGGGGATATTGAGGTCTGTGAGCAATGCTCCAAACCGCTTTCTGTCTTCGGCCAAGTCAATCGAATCAGGAGATGTGCCAATGATCGGAACACCCGCCGCGTGCAATCTGTCTGCTAGATTTAGCGGGGTTTGGCCGCCGAATTGGACGATCACGCCCTCGGGCTTCTCAACATCGACAATGTTCATGACGTCTTCGAATGTGAGCGGTTCAAAGTATAAACGATCCGATGTATCATAATCCGTCGAAACCGTCTCTGGGTTGCAGTTGACCATGATGGTCTCAAAATCGGCGTCACGCAGGGCAAAACTTGCGTGACAGCAGCAATAGTCGAACTCGATTCCCTGCCCGATACGGTTCGGTCCGGACCCAAGAATCATGATCTTTCGACGCGATGTCGGGTCGGCTTCGCATTCTTCTTCGTAGGTCGAGTAGAGATATGGGGTGAAGGATTCAAACTCGGCACCGCAAGTATCGACGCGTTTATAGACAGGGATAATACCTTTTGATTGCCTATATTTACGCACATCAAGCTCAGGTGAATTCGTAAGGAATGAAAGACGGCGATCTGACAGCCCAAACTCCTTTGACGATTGCATCAGGTCACTCGAAACGCCTTCGAGATCCTTACCGTCAAACTGCTCCTGCAATGTCATGACTTGCCGCAGTTGATCGAGAAACCACGGGTCAATCTTGGTCAGTCGATGGATCTCTTCGATCGAGTAACCAATCTGCAATGCGTATGTGATATAAGAGAAACGCTGCGAGTTTGGCCGGGCCAGTTTTCGCTGTAGCTCGGCGTCAGGAACATCTTTTAGACGCAATGGTTTAACTGCTTCGAGTGAACGTAAGCCCTTAAACAACGATTCCTTGAAAGTACGGCCTATCGCCATTACTTCGCCGACCGATTTCATCTGTGTCCCAAGTACATCTTCGGCTCCGGGAAATTTCTCGAACGCCCATTTCGGTATCTTGGTTACGACGTAATCTATGGTCGGTTCAAACGAGGCGGGCGTCTTTTTTGTGATGTCGTTTGGTATCTCGTCGAGCGTATAGCCGACCGCGAGCTTGGCTGCGATCTTTGCGATTGGGAAACCGGTCGCTTTTGACGCGAGAGCGGACGAACGCGAGACACGCGGGTTCATCTCGATTATCCGCACATCACCGTTCTCCGGGTTGACGGCAAATTGGATGTTCGAACCGCCCGTTTCGACGCCGACCCTGCGGATGCACGCTTTCGACATGTCGCGCAGACGTTGGTATTCGACATCCGTCAGCGTCTGGGCCGGGGCAACCGTTATCGAGTCGCCGGTATGCACGCCCATCGGATCGAAATTCTCTATTGAGCAGATGATAACGACGTTGTCATTGAGGTCGCGCATCACCTCAAGCTCGTATTCTTTCCAGCCGAGGATCGATTCTTCGACAAGAATCTGCGAGTTTGGCGATGCGGCAAGGCCGCCGCGAGCAATTTCCTCAAACTCCTCGGGGTTATAGGCCGTCCCGCCACCAGTACCACCTAATGTAAAAGACGGACGGACTATCGCCGGGTAACCCGTAGTCTCAACGATTGCCGCTGCCTCTTCCCACGTATGAGCAAAGCCGCCCTTCGGACTTTCGATGCCGATCTCGTCCATCGCGGCCTTAAATAGCTCGCGGTCCTCGCCGACCTTGATCGCGTTGATGTTAGCACCGATCATCTGGACGCCGAATTTCTCTAAAACTCCGTTTTCGTAAAGCTCGACCGAAAGATTTAGAGCAGTCTGACCACCAACCGTCGGCAATAAAGCGTCAGGCCATTCTTTTTCGATGATCGCGGTCAGCGTTTCGAGTGTGAGCGGCTCGATGTAGGTCTTGTCGGCGATCTCGGGGTCGGTCATGATCGTCGCGGGGTTTGAATTGACCAGCACGACCTCATAGCCCTCCTGCTTGAGAGCCCGGCAGGCCTGTGTGCCGGAATAATCGAATTCGCACGCCTGGCCGATGACAATCGGGCCCGAACCAATGATCAAAATCTTATGTATATCGTCGCGTCGAGGCATTATTAAACTCTCGATTATACAAGAAAAAACGCGGTCGCTATAACCGCGTTTTTTCTTTTGATTTCTTTTCTCAGATGACCTACCTAATCGGTAACTGCGTATATGGGATGGATCATTCGAGACCCACAAAATCGACATTTGTCAGGTTATCATTAACCTGTAGGGTGCGCGAGGCGAAGCGATAGCTTCTGGACTGAATACTTATCACATACGTTGCGCCCGTAGGGACGTTGTCGAATTGATAAAAGCCAAATGAGCTTGTCGTTACAGTTCGTCTGACACCCAGCGAATCAGTTAGGACGACGGTGGAATTACGAAGCCCCAGGCCGCTTGGAGTAGTGACTCTGCCCGAGATCCCGACCGTCGCGGCGAGCTTTGTGATAAAAAGGTCGGAAGTTCCACCGCCATTTGCCGGCTGTATCGGACCGACGGTTGGAAAATTGGTCGAGGCCGTCCGGCCAAAGACGTAACCGTTGCCTGACGGGTCTACGGCTATGTCAAAGCCTGAGTCGTTGCCGCTGCCGCCGAGATAGGTCGAGTAGGCGAGCGCCGTGCCGCCTGCGTTCAATTTTGTCACGAACGCATCAAACTCACCGCCATTGTAAAGCGGCTGAGATGGATCAGCCAGCGGAAAATTCGTTGAGGATGTGTAACCCGTCAGGTAGGCATTGCCAGCGGGATTTACGGCGAGGCCGGTGGCGCCATCAAGACCGCTGCCGCCGAGAAACGTGGAATATGTAATCGCTCCCGACGGATTCAATTTTGTTATGAACGCATCGCTGCCGCCGCCAAAAGTCGGTTGTAGGGCGGCGGCGGTGGGAAAGTTTGGCGATGAGGTCTGACCGGCGATATAGACGTTGCTGGCGGCGTCGAGGGCGATGCGATAGCCGCGGTCGTCGTCAGTGCCACCGAGATAGGTCGAGTAAACCAGTGCGGTGCCGGACGGATTTATTTTCGAGACAAAGGCGTCAAACGCACCGCCGCGAAAATTTGCCTGCATTGGATTGGCCGTCGGGAAGTTTGTCGAGAAGGTAACGCCTGAGATGTAAGCGTTGCCGGCGGTATCGATCGCAATACCATTCACGCCGTCGTTGCCGTTGCCGCCGAGGTATGTGGCATAGACGATCTGACTGCCCGCCGGGTTAAACTTTGCCACGAATGCGTCGGCGAGGTGGCCGCCGTAATTTGACTGGATCGGGTTTAACTTTGGCATGTCTGGCGAAGATGTCACGCCACCAACATAGGCGTTGCCGCTGGAATCAACTGCAATGGCGCTGCCAAATTCACCGACCGTGCCTCCATAATATGTCGAGTAAACAAGCTGAGAGCCGGTCGGGTTTAATTTCGCCACAAAAGCATTATAGAACCCTGTGCGGGTCGCCTGCATCGCGCTGGCCGTCGGGAAATTCGTCGAGCCGGTGTAGCCAGTGATGTAGGCGTTGCCGGCGGCGTCGACAGCAATATCGCTGCCGTTGTCCTGGCCGCTGCCGCCAAGATAAGTGGAATAAACGAGCGCCGTGCCGGCGGTATTCAGTTTCGAGACAAAGACATCCTGCGGATTGCCGCCATACGCTGGCTGAATTGCACCCGCGACCGGGAAGTTTGTCGAATCCGTAAAGCCGATGATATAAGCGTTACCCACCGCGTCGACGGTGATGCTGTTTGCCTCGTCATCACCGCTACCGCCCAGATAGGTGGAATAGACCAGGACGGGGTCTATGACCAGGGGACTGGCGGGGTCGTACGCATCAACCTCAAAGCCAACCGATTTTTCGGAAGAGTCCAATGTCGAATGTCCAATGTCCAATGTTGCGGACTCTGACTTTGGACTTTGGATTTCGGACTTTGGACCTCCGCGGAGCACATACCGGCTGGCTATCTCATGTCTGACGCCGTCTATTTCCTGGTACGAGACCGGCGCATGCATGCGCACGTCTTCGTTCCCGATGTGCAGCAGCAGATCGCCGTGGTCATCAAGCTCAATTTTGTCGGCACCGGTAAAGTTCATCCCGATCTTTTTGGGATCGGCACCGGGAGCCACTCTAAAATCGTATTCGAGCTGTCGTTGGTTGCCGTAATAGATCAAATCCACACCTTTATAGACCTGTTTGTACTCAACTCTGGAATAGTTTGGAATATCCGCGCGCCAATTCCGAGCATCGTTTCCGATAAAGTAGTTGCTCTTGCCCGGCAGCTCCTCACGGCCGACAATGCGTGGAGTCAGATTGGCTCCGTCGAGTTTCATCTCCAGGAGCGACGATTGAGACGATCGTGCGGAATGCGGAATGCGTAGTGCGGAAAGCGGATTTTCAGAATCGGAAAAAGAACCGGAAATAGGTTGCGCGTCTGCGGTCTTTTTAATCCGCAATCCGAAATCCGCATTCCGCATTAGAGAAAGCGTATAGCCCGTCCCGCGAGACAGGTATTTGACCTGCTTATCAACCTGGCCCCGATTGGCCTCAAAGCTAAGCGGAATCTGACCGTACGTATCGGCGGCGGGTACCGGATCGCGTTGTATGGCCAGTTCACCGCCCGCGCTTTCCGCGACTGGTGTGCTCGCGGAGAATGGATTGAGGAATTCCAGCCCCGATTTAAAATCAAACGGCGAAAGAGCGCCGATCAGCGCCGACGGCTTAGCCCCGTCGTCCGGCAGCGGGCGCTTTTCGCCTCGTCTGACTTGTATCCCAAACTCGGCCTGGACCTCAGGGTCGCGTATATCGCTTCGCAGCCCATCAAGCGTCTGCCGCAGCTGCCCGCTGGCCTGAGCCGAGAATGAATTTAACAACTCGTCAACATCATCCAACTCCCTGTCCGTGACGACAGTTGGCTCGACAACCGCCTGGTCGCTCGCCATCTCACCCGAACGAATCTTTTCGGCCCTCGCCCGCTCATGGCTGAGCATGGATTCGACGACCGGCTGGTATCGCTCCAGCGCGTCCACTGTGCGGGCGAACAGACTTGGGTTAAAGATCATCAGTTTAGTGATCTCTCCAGCGTACTGGTAATAATCATGAGTGTACTTTTTGCCGCGCTCGGATTTAACTAGCACGTTGTCGCGGAAGTCATACGCACGCTTTCGAATGGACGGAGCATCCTGAACATTAATCGATTCGAGTGGGCAAGAATTTCCCCCGCAGAAAACCATGTTTTGGGCACCACGAGACTCCCTCCCGAGGGGGTCCTGCACTATCGCTGTAAAATCGTAATACCCACGTCTGTCTGTGGAAAAGACATAGTCCACACTACCGCGAGCGTCAGTCTGCTTAGGTTGAAATGTCACGGGTGGGTCGAACACACTACCACCGTCTCGATATCGGTAACTAAGCGTGATATTTGAGCCGCTGATTGGTTGGCTGCATTCACTAAGATTACCGTCGCAGAAAGACGCTATAAGGGAAACGCTCGCTATAAAGTTGTAAACATTAAATACTGTGTAATGCCTTTCAGTGTCCGTCAGACCACAAGTGCCATCTATCGGATCTGGATAAACCCCTAATGAAATGGAATATGTACCGAGGCTCTTCATAGCGGTGGAGCTATTAGTGCTGCCGCAACTATTCGAAACGCGCACCCAGTATTTGATTCTGTCTCCGTCCCGACCGGATAAGGGCGGGGTTGTATAGCTGCTCGAAGTCGCCCCTGCAATTGGTTGGGATGTGTCACCGCTATCACCCCGGAACCACTGATAGTTGAAGGGTGACGTGCCGCTGGCGGTGACAGTCAAGGTAGCGGCTGTGTCTATCAAAACCACACCGGTCTGGGGTTGTGCTTCTATGGTAGGTGGTACACAAGTCGCTGACTGAACTGCACGGCACTGCGAGAACTCGGATGTGTTGCCCGCTGGGTCAATGGCGGTTGCGGTGATCACCTGGCCGCTGGCGGTGGGGACTGGATAAGTGAACGCATTCGCACCGGTAAAATTAAAAACGCAGTTTGCGTCCGTAGTCACGACCTTTTCCCCAAGGAATGTTTTGCCCTCGCCTCGTCCCGAAGCGTCGCACGAGGCATTGGAGAAAAACTGCACGACATAGGTGCTGTTTGGGGCGGAGTTTAGCGTGCCCTGGATCGTAGTTGTGGACGCGTCCGCGGTGGCTGAGGTCAGTACCGGATAGTTTTGCAGATTATTGGCGCCCGTGTCGGTGTCGCAATTGTCGTTTGGGATGTCGGCGCCGTTGCCGAGAACGATGCCGCGCCCTCCGTTGTCGAAGATCGAGTTGCGGCTTATACGGTTGCCCGTGCCGGACGAGATCCAAACGCCAAGACTCGTATTATCGGCGATAGTATTACCAGCCCCGCTGCCGTCTGCGTCGACGCCGATCGTGTTGTTATTTGTGCCAACAACCAAGACGCCGTTGGCATTACCGATGCCGGCGGTGCCCGTCCTGTTCGTGCCGATAAAATTGCCTTGTATCTTGTTTCCTGTCGAGGTGCCGCTGACCGTGATACCCCATTGATCATTTCCAGAGATCAAATTGCGCTTCGTGTTGTCTGCTCCGCCTATGCGATTGTTTGACGAACCTTCAATGTCGATGCCGGAATCGCGATTGCCCAGATCAGCCATACCCGCTGCGTCCGTGCCGACGAAATTAGCCTCGACGACGTTTCCGCCGCCCGTCGCGAGCTTGATTCCATGACCCTGCATGCGATTGATCGCAAGCCCGCGTATTGTGCAGCCGCCCGCCGTGATGCCGATCAGTGCGACTCGGCCGGCGACGTTCGCTCCGTTTATCTCAATGCGCGGCGTGCCCGAAAACCCGGGCTGGGTCGTACCGTCAATAGTCACAGCATCGGTGATCGTCGGCAGGCCGCCCGATGTGATGGTGATCGTCCAGACGCCCCTCACCGGGTTGTATCCAGGATCGCTTGTCGGGATATTGAAGACGATCGTATCAGCTCCCGGATTTGAATTGGCATTTGAGATAGCTATGAAAAGTGACGCGGATGTATTGGTCACGATGTACGTCGTCGCCGGAACAGCGCTGGCATCTACTCCGCCGGGTTGTGAGCCAAACTGAGAGGCCGGATCGCTACCTAGTCCCGGCTTTTTGCTTTCCCGTTGGACCAGGTTGTCGACAAACGGAAATGCCGTAAAACCTTCGCTCAGTTTCCAATCAAGATCACCGCCCGCCGCAAGGATTTTTACGCTCGTGGCAAGAATTATGATGAGATTGAAAATCGAGATTGTCGTCTTGCTCGTTAGTCCACCTTTTCGCGCGACTTTACCAAAGGTCATTTGCATATATTTTTGTTGTTCCATTTTCGTACTCCTTTTGCTTATTACGGCTCCCGATTTGAAAAAGCGAGATGCGGCACACGCGGTGCTGACCGCCTGCGGTTTTTACGCCGTGCGCTCGGCCTGCGCCGAGCCAGCGGCGGATGCTGATAATGTTGACGCCAGCAATCTGCCCGGCCTGGGCGGTGGTCAAGAGCCGTCCCGCCGAGCCGCATATCGGGCAGCCCGCATCGCCTGTTCGCCGGATGATGCGTTCGTGTTCAAAGGCGATGATCTCGATTTTTCTTTTCATAAAAATTGCTCTGTGCTAAAGTCAAAGCCAAACAACTGCGAACTTGGCTTTGCCGGTAACTACTGTTTTACCCGTCAAAGCAATTTCAAATCCTGAAAACTTTCGGAAAAATTAGGAAAAAGTCGGAAAAACTCAGGAGTGGGTCGGTTTGAGAGTCAAGAAAAGATGATTCCGATTTATTCTCAGTGTTCTCTGCGTAAGCCTCTGCGGCCTCTGCGTTAAATTTGGTTCAACGCAGAGATCGCTGAGCAGGACGCAGAGATCGCGAAGGGAAAAAAGGTTAGCTGGGGAAAAAGGACTGGTAAAACGTGGCGGTTCAGATAAATAAAAGCTATTTGTTGGGCGATTTCGAGCTTGAGCCGGACAATCTGCACTTGTGGCGAAACGGCGAACGGGTTCATTTGACCAACAAGCCTTTCCAGGTTTTGGTGTATCTCATCGAGCACCGCGACCGGCTCGTTTCGCGCAATGAGTTGCTGGAAAAATTTTGGAGCGGGCGCAATGTTTACGAAGAAAATTTAACAAAATGCGTCGGCGCAGTTCGCAAGGCGCTCGACGACCGGGGCGACGACCCGCATTTTATCCTCACCCATTGGGCCGAAGGCTATCGTTTTATTTGCCCGGTTGAAGAAAAATCCATCAACGGAAATGGCTTTGAGATCGAGCGAACAAGAGGTGTGCGAATCATCGTCGATGAAGATGATGTAGAAATACAAACAGCCAGCTTGCCCGACAAATCTCGACGAAGTTTAAGAAAAACGCGCCTGATCCTTGCGTCAGTGGCAATCGCGGTTATTTTCGCCACAGCAGCGGGCGCATGGTATTTACTGAGACCGAAAGCCGTAATAACCCAAACATTTCACTCGATAGCAGTTTTGCCGCTCAAAAATCTGACCGGCGATGCGGCAAACGAGTATTTGTCGGACGGAATGACTGAGAGTCTGATTGCTTCGCTCTCAAAAATCGAAGATCTCCGGGTTATTTCGCGCGGCTCGGCCTTTGCGTATAAAGATCAGGAAATAGATTTTTCCGAGGTCGGCGGACGGCTCGGCATCGAATCGGTTCTGGTGGGAGCGTTCAGAAAGAAGGCGAAGCACTGCGCGTAAGCGTTCGTCTTGTAAATACCGTGGACGGTCATGTCATCTGGACAAAAGAGATCAACAAACCGGCAAATCAGATCTTTGCCTTGCAGGACGAGATCGCCCGCAATGTCGCCGTCAAACTGGAGCCGCAAGTTCCTGACAAAATCCAGCGCCAGGTGGTCCAACATAACACTGAAAATACGGAGGCTTACCGGCTATATCTAAAAGGTCGTTTTTTTTGGAATCAGCAAACCGAAGAAGGTCTAAATAAAAGCATCGAATATTTCAACCGCGCAATTACCGAAGACCCAAACTATGTTCTGGCTTACTGCGGCGTGTCGGATGCCTATAATTCGATGGGATCTTACTACAGTGCCCCGAATGCAGTGATGCCAAAAGCCAGGGAATTTGCGACAAAGGCGCTGGCGCTGGACGACGAAAGTGCGGATGCACATTTTTCGATGGCCTCGGTTCTCTACTGGTACGACTGGGATTGGCCGCGAGCCGAGCGGGAGATGAAACGAGCCATCGAGCTCGCCCCGAATCATGGTCTCGCACATAATTTATACGGCGATTATTTGATGTCGATTGGACGCGATGAGGAAGGAATTGCTGAGGTAAAACGGGCAATTGAGCTGGACCCGCTTGCCCATTTCAGCAGTTGCGATCTGGGCTGGCAGTTTTATCACGCCCGCCAATACGAGAAAGCGATTGCCCAGGCCCGGCAAAATTTTGACACCGTTCAAAATTGCCCCTTTGATTATTTGTATGTCGGGCAATCCCTCGAACAAACCGGAAATTACCAGGCGGCCGCCACCGAACTGGATAAGATACAACTGTTCGCAAAGGACTGGTCGCTAGGTCTGGCCGAAAAAGGCTACACTTACGCCGCTGCCGGTCAGCGTACAAAAGCGGAGCAAACTCTCGTCAAACTCGCGGGGCTGCAAAAAAGCCAATACGTCGATCCATACGGCTTCGCTATTGTTCATTTGGGTCTGGGCAATAAAGATAAAACTCTGGCGTGGCTCGAAAAAGCCGTCGAAGCCAAATCTCCATTTCTGCTATTTTTGAAAAATGAGCCAAAATTTGACACCTTTCGCGAAGACCCGCGATTTCAGGATCTCGTGCGGCGAATGCGGCTCTAATGTGTCGATTAGCTAAATAATAACTGGACTGCGGCTTTGCCGCTCTATCTGCGGTGAAGCTCTGCTTCGCCGATGCCGTCCCTCTTTTCCCAGCGGCTTTGCCGCCGGGTCATCGACCAAATGACGTCATCCGCGACAACTATTTTCAGCGTAAACGGCGGCGCTCGAACTAATTGGTAAAAGGAAACCTCGGAATTTTAGGAATCTTATTCTGGATCTTTTGCTTAGCGTTATCAACTACAGCCTTGCCGGACAAGATGTTGTTGAGGTTTGTCGCTAATGCCGGATCGATCTTTTTCAGGCGATCATTGATCTTTTGAGCTTCTTTCTTGTTGCCGCTGGCGAAATACGATTCACCAAGGTTGAACAGTCCGTAGGTATTTCTACCGTCGAGATCGACAACTCGTTTGAAAGTGGCAATAGCGTTCACAAGATCGTTGAGACCGCGAAATCCTTTCCCAAGCTGGTTAATGGCGATAATCCAATTGGGATGCAGGCTGGTAGCGACATTCAGCACCTTGACCGCATCCTGAAATTCGCCAAGCGCGTTGTGTGTCGAGCCAAGATTTAGGTAAGCGGCATCGAGTTTCGGATCCTGTTCGACGGCTTTTTGTAGGTAAGTTTTACCAAGGTCGAAATTAGCTTTGGCTCCAGCGTCGTTCTTCGCGACTGTTTGCGTGTACCCCGCGTTGTAATATGCCCATCCAAGATTGGTGTTATCAATCGCGCTCGGGCTCATTTGCTGTGCCGTGTTCAGACGAGCGACAGCCTTTTCCCAGTCGCTTACCTTGCCCAGGCAATAACCCCATTCGCTGTAAAGATCCGGGGTTTTGACGGTTTCTGCCGCGACCTTATATTCCGCGTTGGCTTCCGGGTAGCGTTCCAGTTGGCGGTATGTGCTGGCAAGATTGGCGTGGGCCTGCCCGTTATCCTTGTCATTTTGGATAGTTTGCTGGTAGGCCGTGGCGGCATTGGCATAGTCACCCTTGTTGTAATAGACGGTGCCGAGATCAAATGATGCTCCGGCATTCGACGGATCGATCTGGAGCGTTTTCTTGAAAGCGTCGACGGCCTTATCCGCCTGCCCTAATCGGTCGAGCACCTGGCCACGATAATACTCGGCCTGGGCAAAACTCTTATCCAGCGCAAGCGTCCGGTCAAACGCCGCTAACGCCTCGTCATTCTTGTTCTGCTTGAACAGCAGAATACCGTGCATGTAACGTGTCTCAACCGTATCGAGGCCGGCTGCGTCCGATTTTTTCAGCACACCTTCGGCTTTGGCGACATCGCCTTTTTCAAGATAGGCCATCCCGAGCGGCGGATAAAGCATGGTGAACCCGGAGTTTAACGCAACCGCTTTTTCGTAATTTACGACTGCTTTGTCCAATCTGCCCTTGGATTCGTGAATGGCTCCGAGCTTTGCGTAGGCGACACGTTTTTCGCGTCGTATTTTATCGCTTCATCAAAAATCGGGACGGCGGCCTCGTTATTAACGTCACCGGCGACGTCTATGCCCTTGGCGACAAGGGCGTTGCTGAGGCCATCTGACGCTCGGGTGTTTTTCGGATTTTCGACCAGGGCGGATCTGAAATTGGTGATCGCGGGGTCGATCTGGTTGTTATCGAGCGAAGTCTCGGCCTTAGCCGTTAGGATATTCGACGCGGCGATTTTTTTATTTGCGGCCGCAATAGCAGCTTTTTGCCTTGCCGCGGCGGCGTCAACACGGCGTTTTTTGGCTGCGGCCGCTATTTGGGCCGCGCTGCGTGAACCGCTGCTGCCCTGGGCGATCCTTACGCGACCGCCGCCGGCCCTCGTCTGCGGTTTTTTCCGCGATTCGCGAAAAACAAATACGCTCGAACCGCCGCCGACATCCTCGGTCGTCACCAGATCCTGGGCATCTGCCACGTGTACAGGCGGAAATAGCGTGACGCAAATTGAAACCAATACCCAAAACGCTAAATATATTTTCGATCTACGCATATTCTTTCTCCGAAGCCGCACTTAGTATAACGTATTCGTCAAATCCCGATAGACGGATTTACCCCCGAGGTCAAAATCCGACAAATATTGGCTCCGGCTGTAGAGATATTCCAAATTTAGTTTCAACGCCCTGCTGAATCTCGGCCTTTAGACCGAGTACGTCAGCCGCCGTAGCGCCGCCGCGATTGACGATAGCAAGCGTGTGATTCTCCGATATCCCGGCGTTACCACGAACAAAACCCTTTTGAAACCCGGCTTGTTCGATCAGCCACGCAGCCGGGATCTTGACAGCATCGCCAAATTCAAAAAACGGGATACGCTCGAATTTTGTTTGAAGTTTTGCCAAATCCTCACGGCTGACGACGGGATTTTTAAAAAACGAACCGGCGCTGCGAGAATTTGGGTCGTCCGGGTCGATAATCATGGATTTTGACCGGCGAATTCGCAGCACAGCGTCACGGACCTCTTTCAAAGTCGGTCGGCGGTCTCCAAATTCCTCGAGCAGGTCCTTGTAGCTGACCTTTGGCTCACCGCCTTTTCTAAGTGCAAACGTCACGCTCATCACGATGTATCTGTCGCGTTCGGTCGAATTGAATATGCTCGTCCGGTACGCAAAACCGCATTCGGCGTTGGCGAACGTAACGACCTGTTTCGTCCGCCGGTCAAGGCACTCGACGGACACGATTGTTTCGGCAACCTCCTGACCGTAGGCACCCACATTTTGTACCGGCGTACCCCCGACAAAACCAGGAATGCCGCTGAGGCATTCAACCCCGGCGAGGCCGTCGTCTACGCAGTATGCAACGAATCCATCCCAATCTTCACCCGCACCGACTGTAATTAGCGGAGAGGGGAGAGTCGAGAGTGGAGAGGTTGAAGCAGTTTTTGACTTCCCCCCCGCTTCTCTCCACTCTCCATTCTCAACTCCCAACAAAGCTATCTGAATAACCAGCCCGTCAAAACCAGCGTCGGCGATCAGGACGTTGCTACCGCCGCCGAGGATAAAGACCGGCAGATTTTTCGTCTCGGCAAACTCAAGCCCCGACACAACCTGATCGGCGGTCCCGGCTCGAATGAAAAATCGCGCGGGGCCGCCGATTCCCAGCGTCGTAAATTGTGCGCAGGGCACATTCATCTGTAGGTTGAACGGTTCTTTCACTTTTCCTTGCGTGTCACGGCAAAAATCAATCCGCTTAAATTAATAAGCGGATCGGCATAAAAAGCAAGGCTGAAGGTGGCCTTACATTCCGATTTTAAGGATTTTTGCCCTGGCCTCGAACGCGGCGGCGGCGTTCGGGTTGAGCGGACGGAGCCGGTCGATGACCTTTTTCAACTCTTTACCGTTCCTTAATCCAATTAGAGCTTCGCCAAGAGCGTTTAAGCGGGCCGCGTTCGTCGGCTCGGCGTCGGCGGCCTGACGCAGCCATTTTTCGGCATTGGAGAAGTCCTTTTCCATTAAATACGCGATACCGAGCTGATACATCGTATAATCCGATTTCGGGTCCTTATCGTGGACCTTTTTCAATACATCGATCGCCCCGCGGTTGTCGCCGAGATCGATGAGTACCGAAGCCAGATTTTGCGTTGCGTAGTCAGCCGCGGGCGGTCCGCCGGCAACCGCCTTTAGCAGAGCGACTTTGGCGGCCTGTAGTTTAGGCGTGGCCGCCGCCAAGTCCTTGTTTTCGTGGTCGATGTGGCCAAATCTGAAATAGGCGGCGCCGAGATTTACGTAATCGATCGGGTTATTCGAAATGTCGACAGATTTCTGGAAATCCTTGATCGCGACGGGCCAGTTACATGCCAGATTCTTAGGCATATTGATGTCACATTGCTGGGTAATCGAGATTCCGGCCTTGCTGTAAAGTTCGGCCAGAATATCTTTGTTGTAATCCTTGACCCGTACCAGAAAGAGGGCCGCGAGGTTGAATTTTGCCTCGGCGTCCTCAAATTTTCCAGTCTGCCTATACGCCTCCGCGAGTCCGGCGAGGGCTTCCCACGAATCGTTCCTCAATTTCGAGGCCGTGCTGTAGGCGGTTACAGCATCGGTATACTTCCCTAAGGCCGCATAGGCGTCACCGAGTCCCAGCCATGCTTCGAAATAGGCGGGTTTCAGTGTGACAGCGGTTTGATATTCAACTATCGCCTCAGCCTGGCGTTTCAGACGCGTCAAGACCTCTCCGGTGTTGTGAAAAATCTCGGCGTTTGTCTTATCAAGGGTCTTCGCCTTGGCAAAGGCCGTCAGGGCCTCTTCGTTCCTATTCTGCGAAGCCCGGACAAGACCGAGGAAAAATTGGGTTTCCGAGTTTCCAGCATTTACCCCTAAAGCCTTTGTCAGCAGGTCGTCGGCCTTTGCGATCTCGCCGGTCTGGAAGTACAGGACGCCGAGCGGGACGTAGATCTCGGTCAGATTCGGATTGTTACGTAGAGAATCTTCGTAATTCTTGATCGCGTCCGCCTGTTGGTTGAGCCCAACGTAAACATCGCCGAGACCAAAATACGCAACCGAGTTTTTGGGATCAAGTTTTATGGCTTCGAGAAATAGCGCCTTGGCCTCTTCCGCCTTATCTTTTACTAACAGGTCATTTCCCTTTAGGGCAAGAGCCTCGCTCAGCCCTGTCGCGGCGGTGCTGTTTGTCTCATCAAGACCCCTTGCATCGCGAAATGACTCGATCGCGTGCTCAACGTCGCCTTTAGACAAGTAATATTCGCCGACGCCCGCGAGCCGTTTTGATCCCTCGGGGCCAGTCAGGGTTCTTGGCGGCTTGCTTGCCGGGTCGACGGTCTGGGCGTGGTTGATCCTCACGGCCACTTTAGCCTGAGTTTCATATTGTTTCTTGATCTTGGCGACGGTCTCTATGCGTTGGGCCTTGGTGCGGACCGGTTTGGTGACGGAGACGATCCGGCGTATAGCTGTCTTGGCCGCGCTGCGAAAGACAAAAACGCTCGACCCGCCCGTGAGGCTGCTGATCGCGATCAAATCCTGAGCATTCGCGGGGATGCTTGTCAGCCAGATAGCGGAAATTATTAGTAAGGCACCGGCGGAACGGCCCGACAAAGTTTTAGCTGTCATCCAACTTCCTCCAAACCCTCTGATTATGAGAACTCCTAGAAAAGCCGCGTATTCGATGCAGATATTCGGCGCCTGAGTTGACCGCTCATTCGCGAACGATACCGTCGCGAAGTTTCAGCCGCAACCGCCTGAGAGTACCAGATAAAAACCGCATCACACAACGCACGGGGCCATCCATGTTAGAACTCCGTGAAAATGTCCTGTAAAGAACTCGATAGAAATGTCCTCTAGGGAAAGAGCCTAAGATAAGCCTTTTAAGGGGGCATTGATGGCAGAAAGAGGGACATTGGAGATGAGCAGAAAAGAGCGGGAGACGCT
>JANYIL010000009.1 GCA_025362075.1 Chloracidobacterium sp. | reverse complement strand
GTGCCTGGGCGGAAAAATCAAAAATGAAGCCGTGTTGAAAAAGCAAATAAACTCATGGGCAAAAGAAAGAAACAAACTCAAGAAAACAATTATTTGGAAATTCACCAAACAAAACGCCGACAAGAAATTATCCAAATACTATGCACCATAATTACTTTGTTGCCACACTAGTACCTATTAGCGACACGGAGCCTCCGATCACATCCTCGATGTTGACCGGGGCAATCCACCCGTAGAGATCACGGTTCTGACAGGGACAATTAGCGCACGCATAATTGCTGGCAATGCCGCCGGAGAGGCTGCTCTGCTCGCTGCGAAAGCTGAGGGATTTGTTTTGGCCGCCGCGAATTGACCAGGCGATCTGGGCTTTGTCGAGATTGAGTGGGATTGTGCGGTGTAATCCATCAGGGGTTTGGTCGTCACGAAGTTTGCGGAAATCTACGGCGATAGTTTGGTGCGGCTTGATCTCGCGTTCGCCGTCCGAATACTGGCCGCCGTCCCAGATGAGATGCGTGACGAATTTTTGAATCGTGTCGGACTCGTTCTTGATATAGATAATCGTGCGAAAATCTCCGTCCGCTTTCCACGGGAAACCGGCTGAACCGCTCGGGATATTTTGTGGGTCGGCCATCGGAACTTGAAATACGTGATTTCCGTCGTTGCTGACGCTCTGAACCGATGTGACAACCGTTCCCTTTGGCGTGTCGTAATTAAGCTCAAGCCCGCCATATCCTACCGTAGCCGGAACATTCCCTAGATAGTCGTCCAAATCGACTTCGCGGGTCGAGCCGCCGGAGACCGTAAACTGCGGAATATTTATAGTTTGAACTGTTCCGTTCGGGGCGGTGTAGATGATCTTGCCGGTAACGTGCGACGTTTGGCTGCCGTTGTTTCTTGCGACAAGAACCGGGTCAAGATCGGCGCCGTCAAAGTTTTTGAACCGCAGGCCGTCGCCGCTCCATTTTTGCGAGACCGTCGTGTTCGGATCGATAAAATTTACCGCCGCCGAATAGCCTTTATTCGGTTTCGAGATAAACATCCTCGCGAGTATCGCGCCCGGCGCTCCCGTGTGGGTAATCGAAATGCCGCCCGTATCATGGACATAGCCGCCGTGGTGACCGACAATATCGTCCATAATATCCAGACGACGGGTCTGCCACGGATTAAGAGTTATCTGTGTCGGCTGTGACTGATTTGGAGAAGTTCCGTCGACTGTGAGGGTAACGGTCACGGCTCCCGACGTTGTGTTTGAAACTGCTACGCTCGTATCCGAATTTTCAAAGGGAAGCCACCAGACGTTTTCCAAATGGCTTGACGTAAATTTTGAGGTATAGACGAGCTGCTCAGCCCAGATCAGGCTGTTTGCTGTATCGACCATTTTTACCTGCGCGCCCAACTGCTGAATACCGCCGCTATATTCAATCTTCAGACCACCTTCCTTAAAGTCATCACCCGCATAGGCAAGCAGATCGCGCATGTTCACATCGATATATGATGCCGCCGGAACCGAAATCGGTGCAAGCTGGATCGGGATACCGGCCATGCTGTAAAAAGTAGGATTCGCGAGGATCGGCTCGTCTCCCTTATTGTTGAACATCAACGTAGATGTCAGCCCGTCCCGGATTGAGTAGTAAGTAGCGGTAAGCTTGTAGGTCTCATACTCCGGACTGCTAAATGGCTGAAGCGTGTTAGGCTTCGCCGTCGCACAGCACGCCGGTTGTCCCTTGCCGGGTTTGGTAATGTCAAAATCGTCAGCGCTTTTCTTGAGTCTGTGTGAGGTCGAAGACGGCTTGTCCGTCGCCGTCGCCTTAAACAACTCCTGAAAGCTCACGAGACCAACGAGCGTCAAAAGAAGCACAACTATAATTGATTTTCTGTGCGAACGGGAAAAGGATAGGATCGACATCGTAAAAGCCTCCTTGAGAAATTAAAACATCAGGCCTAAAAACAACGAATTTGTCTTCTTGTATGTACTCCCCTACCCCACCCCTGTCAATACAAAAATGTTTAAAATTGTGTTAAATCTTTGTTAAGCGGTTAAATTTGTGTTTTCTGAAGCATGAGGTCCTTTTTCTTTAACAAAAATCCGCCCGAGGGTGTTGAACGCGCTGCTCGGATTGTATTGGAAGGTAGTGTTAACATTTGCTTGTCACTCATAAATTCCAGGTCGCATTGAATTGCCACTAGACTTGAGCTAGTGGTTAAAAGCAATAAGTGAAATCGGCTTTACCCGAACATGGGGCTAAAGCCCGAATCCTTTTATGCTATTAAATCCACTAGCTAAAGCTCGTGGCAATTCATTTGTTAGAAGATGATGGCGGCGTTGATCGTGAGGCGTGATCCGATGTCGCTTGAGGCATGATGGTGTGGATCGTCTAAGGTCGATTGTCGTGCGTCATTTTCTAAAAACGGCACTTTGGGACGACATTTTTGGCGCCGTTTTTGGGACGCGCCACCTCGGGCGGCCATTCCGCCGCTGGCTCGCTTTCGGGTTGGGGGTATAGGTGATTGAATCGAAAGGCTTTAGCCAAATTTACGGAAAGATCTCCCTTTTTGCTTCGCCCCAATAGGGTGTGGCCAAAGAAAGATGGCAGGAATTTGGTAAAGCCTGTGTTTGTATAATTTACAGCCACCAGCGGACGCTGGTGGCAACTTATAAGAGTAGAAGCGGTCGCCGAAAAACTACCCGATAAAAAGCTCGTCCTCGGTATAAACGCGATCTATCTGTTTGGGAGCGGGGGCAAACAAAACCTCAAGGCCACGTTTCACGCCAGCCATGATTGCTGCGATCTCACGGGCCGGAACGACGATCTTCTGCTGAACAAATTCGGTCGTGTCCGTAACCTGAGCATGCGTCCGGTCGATCGACCGGCTGACAAGATCGACCTTATCTTTTGCGACCAGGGCAGTGTCACTGACGAGGAGACGAAGTTCGGCGATCTCGTCCTTGATCAACTCGGTCGATTCGGCCAAATATTTCGTCGTAGTCGACAAATTGGCCGAGATCTCATTAAAATGCACCGAAATCTCGCGGCCCTGCGCACTGATGGCGTCGACCTTGGTGATCAGCGGATCGACCCGTTCTTCGAGATTGTGGACAGTCTTGACGACTTTCCTGACCGTTATCGCGATCCACAGCAACGAGATCGCCATAAAGACAAAGCTCACCGCAATAACGATCGACGAGACCATCTGCCAAAATTGAGGATCGTTTGTGTTCATAAGCTACTTGTTTTCCGAATCATCGACTGGGTAGCTGGCGCGGCCCTCGGTGATCGCTTTTGATTCATTTTTACGCTTTTCAGCCGTATACGCGTCCTTTCCGGCGTCAATCGCCGCCGAGAAGGGGTTCGTCGTGTTCGCTGCGGCGGCCTTGGCCTTTTCCGTCAATTCAGCGGCTTTTTCGGTTGCCGTCTGATACAGTTCGCCCGCCTTGTCACGAGACACCTCGTAGTATTCGCCGGCCTTTTCCTGCAACTGAGCTGCTGCTTCCTTGCTCTTTTCCAGGCCCTTTCGCGTCGCGTCAGCGATATCTTCGCGAAGTTCCACGCCGGATTTCGGCGCGAACAGCAATGCCAGAATCGCACCGATTCCGCCACCCACCATTAAATACGTCAGCTTTGTGGCTGCACTGGTCTCGTCTCTATCGTAATCTCGTCCCATATATAACCTCCTGCGCTAGAGTTCGCGCTAAAATATAACAACAATCTGCTATAGGTAAATTATAACAAAAATTTAGCATTTCCGGCAAAGAAAATTTCTTTGCGTTAGCCAAACAATCCTTCACTAAAGCCTTTTTCATAGACTATCGAGAGGCCGAGTACCACGCTGACAATGCCGGCGGCAACCTGTAAAATCTGGTTCACGCGCTCGAATTTCATCGCTGTCAGGCGAAACGGGAGACTGACAATCAGGCTCATGAGCATCATTCCCCCTATCGAACCGACGCCAAAGATGAATATATAAATGAGCCCCACCGTTTTGGAATCGATCGTCGGTATTACGAGCAGCATCAATGCCGCGCTTCCCGCCATCCCGTGCACCATTCCGATGAAAAGTGCTTTGGGGCTCAGAGAAAGTCCGTGGTGGCTGTGCACCTCGTCCGTCGCACCGTCGTGGATATGCGGGTGTACGTGGCTGCGGTCACCGTGCTCGTGAGTGTGAAAATGAAGTCTTCCGCCTTTCAACAGTTTTCGAAACACATTGAGGCCGAGGATGGTGAGCATTAATCCGACGCAGAATTCCATACCGCGTTCCGTACGCTCACTGATCTGAAAGTTAAGCAAAAGCACGAAAATACCCGCAATAAACAGCGAGATCGTATGCCCCATACCCCACAGGCCGCCGACCAACATCGAATTCCAGATGCTCTTGCGGTCCGAGACAATTGTCGATACAGCGGCCATATGGTCGGCTTCTGTGGCGTGTTTGAGTCCGAGAAAAAAGCCAAGACCGAGAATCGCGGGTATCGATGTCGTCAAAAAAGCTAATGAAATACTTTGCATATCTATCCTAACGAACTATAGCAAATAACTGCCCCGACCGATGCAATCACGAAAGCACTTAAAACCGGCAAAGCCTTAAAGAGCCGGTTTTGGGCAAGTGCCGTACCGCCAAAAATCCGCCCGGCGTAAAGGAAGATCAAGCCCACGGCGGTCAGTGTCGCCGCCAGCCCAAAGCTGAAAACGACGGTCAATATCAGCCCATAGCCGACCCGCCCAAGCGAGATCGCCGACAGCATTAGCACGAGCGCCGACGGGCACGGCAACAGGCCACCCGAAATACCCAGCCCTAAGAGGCTGCGCCACGTGATCT
This sequence comes from Chloracidobacterium sp., assembly GCA_025362075.1. Lineage (GTDB taxonomy): Bacteria > Acidobacteriota > Blastocatellia > Pyrinomonadales > Pyrinomonadaceae > OLB17. Next base: position 11,151 of record JANYIL010000009.1, on the reverse strand, counting down.
GCTCTGGCGGCAGATGCGTATGCGTCGAACCTCCGTGTGTATGCGTCAGGCCGTCATGCGTGTGTTCGCCGTGGTCGCCATGTTCGTGTCCATGATCGTGAGGGTGGGTTTTGGCTGTCCATCCCATGGCGTTGAATAGTCTGTCCTTGAACAGCGAAGCTCCGATAAAAAATACGAGCAAGCCGGAAACAAATGTCAGAAAAGGCATTATCCGTTCCGGTAAAATGTAATTGGATGCGAAGAGCGTAATCAACCCGATCGCAAAAACACCGAGCGTATGCGTTACCGTAACGGTCAATCCGAGGAAAATAGCATGCTTTATCGTACCCTTTGAGCCGACCAAATATGCCCCGACGACCGTCTTCCCGTGACCCGGCGACATCGCGTGAACCGCCCCGAATCCAAACGCGAGCAATAGGCCGAAGATGGCGATTCCTGGCGTTAAGACAGGTACGGAGATCAGTTCGGCGAGCCGGTCCGTCTGGACAGCGGAGGCAACATGGCTGTCGCGGTTCTTTAACGGCACGGCACCGCCGGGGATATTTTCCGCCGTAAACGAAAGATCGGCTGACCGTTCCCGTAGCGGCGAGTTGAGACTCTCCTGCGGATATGCTTTTAATTCGTCGGTCAGCCCGCTGCCGTATGCCGTGCTGTTAAATACGTTTACGCCCCCTGCGTGCGTGGCAACGATCTCGTTCCACCCGACGCGATCGGCGTAATTTCGATTTTCGAAATGCAGCACACCCGACGTCGACGTAATTTTCGCGGTAATCTCCCAACTGATTTTCAACGTCGGCAGATCCCCCGCCCCATTTTCAGTTTTGATCGTGCTGTCGGTCACGGTCATCGCAACCGGTTCACCTGAAACCGTCAGCAGCAGATTTTGTACATAAGCCGGAGTGATCTTTGCCAGGTAAGCCTTTAGCTCGGCTTCGGAGAGGCTGCCGTTCTTATCCGTATCGATTATTTCCGATTCCTGAAACGTCGGTATCTCAGCCATGTCAAAGGCCTGCCGCAGATGGATCTCGGTTTTGTCGATCTCGATCCGGGTAAATTGATTGACGCTAAAATTGCCGAGCGGATGTGCCGTCACCATCGCGGCAAACAAACCGAAGATTAAGATCGTGAAAATCGACAATTTGCGGAGCATTTCTATTTCAAAGCCTCCAGAGCAGTCTTAGCGTTTTCCGCCTGTAGCGGATCAAACACCGGATTGAGAGCCAATGCGGTTTTTAGCATTCGCACGGCCTCGTTCTTGTTACCGGTCGCCACAGCGATCAGGGCGGCGTGGTAAAAAAGTTTCGCGTCTTTGGTCCCGAGCTTTAGAGCGTCCTTGATCGCAGCCCGGGCCTCGTCCGTTTTCCCTGCTTTAAGGGCCGTCCAGGCCACGGCGTCGGCGCCGTAGATATCGCGGCGAGATTCATATTCCCTGGCCGCGTTTGCATAAGCCTCATCGGACTTGATGTCATGATCCGCGTAAAATAAGGCAAGCTGGCGGTTGTAAAGCGAGCCGCTCAGGGCCGATAAATGCCCGATTTGCTCGACGAGCGCGTATTGATTTTGAGCATTCGGCTCGCGTCCGGCCAGCTTGTAAAGATCGCCGAGCGACGCCACAAAATTTGGATCGGGCAGTATTTTGACTACCCTTTCGTAAAGCTCGATAGCACCGTCCAGATCGCCACGGGCGGCCCGGACACGACCAAGCGAGGCAAGCGAACGAAAATAATCGGGAAAGGTCGCGAGCGAATCGCGATAGTATTTTTCCGCCGACACGTAATCGCCGCCGGCAAAGGCCGTCTCGCCCAACTGCCATTGGCACCACGCGACCGTTTCCTTTGGCGGTTCCATCATTGAAGATGCGATTTTGAGAGCCGCAAAAAAATGCGTCATCGCCCTTTTATTGTCGCCATGCAGCAAAGCAAGGCGGGCAAGCCGCTGTTCCATGGCCGCTCGCGTCAGGCCTTGAAGACCGCCGAGTTTTTCCATTTGGCGAAACGCGGCTTCGGCCTCGTCATATTGGCCCAATTCGAGCAGAGCGTCGCCAAGCATCTGAAACGGGTAGCCTTTATTCGGCTCTAATTCCGTCAGGCGTCTTGCATTGTCGCGGGCGGCGGCAAAATCGTGGGACGAATATTCGACCTGCGTCAACGCGGCCAGCCCGCCCTTGTTTTGCTCCGCCGGCAGAGCGTCGAGTGATGCATTTGCCGATCGCGAAGCGAGCGTAAGATATGTTATGTCGCCGGTTTCGCGTAGCCGTTGTAAATACTCGGAAACAAGCTTGTTATTTGCAATAAAATCGTCGGGGTCGCTTTTGATACGGGCTTCGAGAAAGCGGATCGTGTCATTTGCGGCAACTCTATCCGGTGCAGTAGTTTTGGGGACAGGTTGCGGCAAAGCCGCGGTTTCGACTTTGCTGCATCCGCCTATGGCCGCAGCGGAAAGCAGAATCAACGCTATTTTGATGTATAAATACTTATTCCTCATTGTTTTATACAGCTATGATTTCCACCTCCGGGATTGCCCGGGAGGTGGAAATCAAAGTTGACGCATCCTCTTAGTTCCGCGTATTATCAACAGCCGGGTTTTCCAGCGGCTGATTTGGCCGGGCAAAGAACGGGAACGCCGTGCCGAGGGGCACGTCGTTGCTGTTTACATTGTCGCCCGTCGTCACCGCCTGATTGGTAATGAAATAGAGCAAAACGTCAACCGTGTCGTCTCCCGGACGGCGGCCATTCGGAAAACCGGTATAACCGGGCGTCGTCGCCCTCTCGCCGAATCCGAGACTCGTATTCGGCGTTGAGAGATTCAGCCTGAGATAGTCACCGTTTGCGACGGCGACATTTGCGAGGATGCCGATGTTCGTCGCGTTGGTTCCCAGTGAGGTCAACGTGGCGACGATGTCACCGGCAAACAAGCCGTCCGCATCGTCCCGTGGGGTTGAGGCGTTGTACTGGTTCTTCCGGGCAAATGGAATGAGAACGGTGTTGACCGCCGGAACACCATTTCGGTCGACCTGGACCAGGCCTCCGTCACTGCTATTTTTGGCCGACTCTTCTTCAATGCCCTCAGCCTTGCCCTCAACCTCAGCCTTATCATTCTCCGAATTCGACCGCTTGCGGAGCGTCACGCTGTTGACCCCAATGATATTCGAATTACCGCGAAGCGTCGCAGCGGGTAGTTCGATGGCAATCATGTGGATGTTATAACCGGCGAAGCTGTCGCGAGACCGCTGTAGACGGGTCAGATCGGGAGCTCCAGATGTTACCGAAGATACAAACCGATTAAATCCAACAATATCGAAATAGAAAGGATCGTCGGTCAAACCGGCAAAAAACTTAGCGCCGGTTGCCGAGTTGGTGGTTACGGCAAAAGGGTTCGAGACGGCACTGAGCGTCTGCACCGTCGTCGTCGCGGTGATCGTCGTAAAGTTACGCTTGCCCCTTGGGATTTTGATTGTCGCGATCTGCGGCGCATTCCGCGCGATCTGCGGCGAGAACGTGACATCGATCTTTAGATCGGGGATTGCATCACCGGTGTTTTCGATCTCGAACCGGTATGTCACGTCCGGAGAGAAAAAGCCTATATTGAGGAGTTCGGACGGAACGATGAATCCTTCGACACTCATGGCTAAAACGACCTTTGTGTTGTCGGTGGGATTCAGGAAAGCGAACAGGTCACCGATATCGGCTCCAGGATCGCCCGCCACCGAAGTGGATTCGGCATGATCGGCCGCTTTTATCTGCGACACGGGCATTAATATACCCATCGAGGCCATCGCCATTATCACAGCCAAAGTCGCTGTTTTTTTAAGCTGAAAACAAAACATAACTATCCTCCTTATCCAATTGTTTTTTACTGTCGAAGCGCTGACGTTTAAAACGGGGCATTTAACAGGTCAGCGAAACTGTTGCACACCTGCTTCCGAACGAAGGTTAACTGATGTAAACCAATATATACCTCTTTTACTCCGAAGTCTAGATATGTTTCGCCAGGAAAAAACGAATGGATTCAGCAAGCTAAAAAAAATGGGATGCGAGGCGACGGATATTGCGGACACAATGAGGGCTACGAATATGAGTTGTAAAGTCGCGAGTTTCATTTCAATTCGGCCAAAGAACTTTTAGCGTTGTCCGCCTGCAAAATATCGAACTCAGGATTGAGTTTAACGACTTGAGACATCAATCGCTTAGCTTCGGCGGTATGTCCGAGTGCTTTTTCTATTTGCCCGGCGTGAAAGAGCATTTTGGCATCATTCGACTTGAGACGCAGAGCGGATAAAATTGACGCCTGGGCCTCGGCGAACGCACCTCGCCGGTACAAGACCCACGCATGGGCGTCTGCGGTCAGTATGTCGGTGCGCATTTTCGACTCGCGGGTTGTGATTTCGAGAGCTTTGTCGAGGTTCGTTTCCTGGTCCGCCCACAGCAAGGCAAGTCGTTTTTGATCGTTGTTGACGCCGAGCTTTGCTTCGATGATCTCGACGAGAGCGTATTGCTGCTTCGCCTTATCTGCATCGCCAAGTTTTTGATAAATATTGCCGAGCATGATGGTCGCCTCGACGTTCGGAATGCGATTTGTCGCCGTCGTAAGAATCGCGGCGGCGCCAGTCAGATCGTTTTGCGACGCGAGATTTCTCCCCTTACTAACCAGCGCCAAATAGTAATCCGGCAGTATCGAAAGTGCCTCGTCGTATGTGCGTCCGGCGTCGGCGTATTTGCCGTATTTCCAGTATTCGTCCCCAAGCTGCGTCAGGCACCAGCTCTGAGCTTCCTTGTCGACCGGATCGGCTGTGCGGGCCGCGAGTTTGAACATCTCGACTGCGCCTTTCATATCTCCGTAAAATGAACGGAGATGGGCAACTCTGGCATAGGACGCGCTGTTTGGCCGAGTGTCCACCATTTTTTGAGCGGCGGCAACCGCGTCCGTGTAATTGCCAAGCTCGAAGTTGGCGTCGGTCAAAATTCCATAAACAAAGGCATCGTTTGGTGAGGCGATTTCAAGCTCCTTGCCTAGGGCTAGCGCCTCATCGAATTTGTGATAGGTCAGGTAGAGCGAGGCCCTGAGCTTGCGCGAGTTTTCGTCCGCCGGCGACATCTCAAGGGCCTTATTGACCGACAAAACGGCCTTTTCATTTAAGGTGAAATCGCCCGTCGACCTGGCCCGCTTGATATAGAGAATGGCCAGCTGGTCGTAGCCGAGCGGCGAATCGGGCAATCTGTTTATCAGGGCGAGCGCCGGAGCGGCTTCGGGGTCGTCGTTCGACGCCACCGGGATTTCTGCGGCTTTAGCGGAAACCATATCCGCCCGATTGCTCGAGCAGCCGCCCAAAATAATGAGGTTAAGCATCAACAGCGCCAGCAATAAGCTGTCTCGCCCGTTGACACCCGATATTTTAACTGGTGAAAACATTTTATTAGGAAAACAGATGGGAGCCCGGGAGATTAACTCTCCCGGGCTCAAATCATCTTTTAAGACACTACTGATTAAGGAAACCGTTGGCGTCAACAGTCGGAATCTTTGACGGATCGTGAGCCCTTAAAGCCCTCGCCTGTTCCTCGACAATCTGTTGATTAGAGGTCTTCGGCTGGTTGCCCTGGTTTGGTGTAAGGAGGTAGGGGAATCGCGTGAGAAGCGGGCCCTCAGGATTGAAACTAACGCCGTCGCCGAGAGTGTTGTTCGGCGCGACATTGGTGGCTGGCGTGAACGGAGTACCGCCGGCCAACGCTCTCAATTCAATATCCGTCACATCGTCAAAAACGCGACGGCCATTTGGAAATCCGGCAACGTCTCCGCCGAGCAGTCCCAAACGATTCTGGCTTGCTATTGCGGTGGGCGGGATGCCGACATTGAGTCTTAAATACTCATGGGCCGTACCGTCAGATAAAAATGTGGTGTAGGTAGGTCCCGTAACCGAATTTACGGGAATGCCGGTTCCAAATATCTGGACTAGATCGTTGCGTGGGGCTGGCGGGATCGCTATTCCGAATACCGCCTGCAGCAAGTGCGACAACTCCGGATCTTGGATGGCCTGAACCACTTGCGGAATCGTTCCGTCCTTTTGGGGCGAGAGGCTGTTGAAAGCATCTTTTAATCCGAGCGGGATAACCAACTCGTTAACCAACGGGGAGCCAAGACGCGATATCTGTTTGAAATCACCCGTCGTGGTCCTGGTTCCGTCGTCGCTAATAACCCTGGTCGATTGTCGGCTGGCGGTTGCCCAAACACCGATAACCGCGTCAGGTGCCGTTGAACTAGCCGGAATAGCACCCGAACTCGTCAAATTTTGAATAGGAACCTCAATGGCTATTGTGCTGACATTGTATCCCTTGGTTGAGTCGATGCCGCCCGTCGCGCCGATCGACCGGAGATTTAATGCATCGAACACGCCGAGGTCGATATAAAAATATTCGTCGCGGGTTCCCGCGAAAACCTTTCCTCCGCCTCGTAAATTGTTAACTGCCGGTTGACCGAGATTTGTCTCGTAGTTGGGTGTAACTCTTGGGCCAATATTTGCCGGTGGCGTTCTTAACCCAGAAGCGATAACCCGCGATTTGCCCGAACGCATGTCGACCACGGTAACCGTGTAGGTCTGCGGCATATTATAGTCCGGGTCGGTCAAACTACTGATCACGCCATCCTGATTTACTGTTGACATGCCCAAAACCGTATTCGAATTTACAATCTGTGTCGTAAACCGAAACTGATATTTTATGTCCTCGATTCCGTCGCCGGTATTATCGATTTTGATCTCATATAGTACCGAATCGTCCCAGCGAACCCATTGAGGCCCTCCGGATGGCTCTTGCAATGGAATGTAGTTGGCTATCAAGGTAACAAAGCCGGAACGACCGGCCTCGACGCTGCGAAAAGCGTAGGTGTCTGTATTGTCTGCATTTCGATCCATGCTGATTAACGGTGCCTCGCCATGGCTGGACGCCATTGCGGGTACAATAAATACAGCAACACTTAAAACGGCTACAGCGAGACTGTTACCGATCTTCTTTAAAGAATAGATTTTCATTCGAGTTCCCCCTTGTCTAATTTAGATCTTTACCGGTATGCCCTAACAAACCGGATGTGTAAAATTGCTGTTCTTTAGCCTGCTGCGTGGGTAACGCAATCGTCGCTCTGAACTGTTACCTTCTCAAACGACCATACGCCGTTACCGACCGCAAACAACCAAAGTTTCTTTTCTACAACAATGCATTCGCGATAAAAAGGGATTTGGATTCACGCGATCAAAAATAATTTTTCCGACTAGTAATTTAGGTACAGGCCGGCATCAGGTCGCGTTAGGCTAACTATCAGTTCAAAGAGTTTCCGATAATGTAACGCGAATGGGAGAAAAAGATAAAATAATTTCCGCGTAAAAAATAATTTGCATCCAAAACCGTATTTTCGCCGAACGTCAATAGTGAGCAAGTTTTTATTAGTTAATTTACAAGGGGGAAAAGATTGATGTCTAAATCTGACACGTCAAACAGGGCGAAGTCCAAATTCGCGGCTGGTTTGATATTAATAGCGGTGGCAGCGTTCGCAATTGCGGCGTTTCCAGGGTTTTCTAAAGTTCACGCGGATTCGCCGGTACAAACGGCAGCACCGCTCACAACATTCGTTGGTACAAATGTGGGGCCGATACCTGACAATGACTGTAGCGGGCCCGGCCGGCAGATCAGTTTTGCGGTTACCGGAATCACGACTCCGATTTCCAATGTGCGGGTCGGTTTCACCGGCACTCATTCTTTTGTGGGAGATTTAGACGCGCGGCTAATCGCGCCAAACGGAACCACCACTGCCATCCTTTTCTCTTTTGTAGGAAGTGATGTCAATTCCACTTTCGGTGACAGTTCCGATCTGAATGGAACCTATACTTTTTTTGATGCAGCAACGGCTAACTTTCCGGCCGCAGCGGCGGCAGTGGGGCCGACCACAGCGATCCCTCCCGGTAATTACCGGGCATCGGACGCCAACGGCGCCAATTCGTCTCTCGACCCCGTTTTCGCTAACGCAACTCCGGCAAACGGCACATATATTCTAAAGTTTAATGACTGCAGCCAGGGTGACACAGGGACTATAACCGACGCCACGCTTTCAATAAATGGAGTCACTGCAACGGTTACACCGTCGCCGACCGTCAGCACCACGCCGACACCGACACCCACAGCGACCGCCACTCCGACGCCGACAGCGACGGCAACTCCGACTCCGAGTCCGGTCCCGACACTAACGCCGATACCGACTCCGACACCGACGGGAAGCCCGAGTCCGACGCCGACAAATACCTTTGCCGGAACAAATTTTGGCAATATTCCGGACAATGACTGTTCGGGCGCCGGTCGACAGATAATGTTTGCGGTGACGGGTATCAGCACACCGATTTCTAATGTGCGGGTAAGTTTTACCGGCACGCATACCTACGTCGGCGACCTTGATGTGAAGTTGATCGCACCTAACGGAACGACCTCAGCGTTTATTTTCACTTTTGTTGGAAATGGCGCCGGTCCGTCGGGCGATAGTTCCGATCTAAATGGGACCTACAATTTCTTCGATGCCGCAGTTAATAATTTTACTACCGCCGCCGGGCTAGTGGGCCCGACGACCGCTATCGCCCCCGGCAATTACCGCGCATCGGACGGCACCGGGGCCAACATCTCGTTAGACTCGGTTTTTGCTAATCTGGCTAACCCGAACGGCACCTATATCCTGCAATTTAATGATTGCGCAGCGGGCGATACGGGATCGATAACGGACGCCACGCTTTCGTTCAATGGACCGACTCCAACGCCCCTTCCGGCAGGCGGATTCGAGGGCGATGTCAACCGCCAGGTTGCGGGCGTACCCGGAACCGGTGACGGTGACGTAAACGTCGGCGACCAGATAATGTATCAGAGATTCATAAGCGGCCTTGACTGCCCCACGGTCTCTCCTAACGAACAGCAGCGTCTCGACGCTGGACCGCGAAGTTCGCGTGGCGACGCCCTGCTCGGCAGCGCTGATGGAACCGCCATTGACGCTTATGCCCGGCATGACTCGTCGACGGATTTCGATCCTGTCACTCCCGGTTGGCAGCCAACGCCAGCCGGCGGACCTACCGCGATTACCAATCTCGGTTGTACCCCGGTCTCCGCACCTGAAGCGGACAAGGCGACCGCCACGATACCGGAAGCTGAATCGGCCTCATCGGCCAGGGTGGTCCGCGTGGTTTCGGCGCCTGCCGTCGATCGTGACATAACCGTCGAGATCGAAATGTCTGCACAGGGCAACGAAGCCGGAACGCAGTACGGGCTTCACTTCGACCCCTCGGCTGTGAGTATAAGCAACATCAGCGGCGTAAACTTGAACCCCGACATTACGTTAGGGACGGGTTCGCCAGTGGGAACGACGCTGAACGTTAACGCGGAGGACGCAGCCAACGGAAATATCGGGATCGTTGAAAACTTCAACGGAACGAGCAATTCCATTGAGGCAATTCCTGCGGGTGCGAGACGAATCGCGAGGGTGACCTTCCATGTCCGTTCCGGTGCGACACCGGGCGAATCGAAGGTGACCTTTGACGAAACGGTGATCAAGGGAATTTCAGCCGACACAAACGGCCTCATTCTCTCGACTACTTACGATCAAACTGGCACTATTACCATTCCGGCAACAGCGGGAGCATCCGTTTCGGGTAGAGTAACGACACCGGATGGCCGCGGCCTTAGAAATGCCACGGTCACGATCGGGGACGGGAACGGTTTTGCCCGCACAGTTACGACCAGCTCGTTCGGGTATTTCGAATTCGATGATCTCTCATCCGGTGCATCTTACACGATAGGCGTCGCCTCACGGCAATACCGATTCGCGTCACGCACAGTCGAAATAACCGGAACCCTGACTAACGTTGATTTTACCGGACAGGAATAACGGTTCGGTAAACCAATTGAACGACGGGGGCTGTCTGTAAGGGCAGCCTCCTTTTTTTTGTGTATACGGCGGAACGTAGAATGTGCGGATTTTAAGTCGATTTGCTATTGTTATCTATTCGTTTGTTCGGGAAGTATGAATACAGAGTCAATCAGGAATTTTTCAATCATTGCCCACATCGATCACGGCAAATCGACGCTCGCCGACCGTCTGCTGCAGTTGACGGGCGCTGTCGCCGACCGCGATATGGAAGCGCAGATGCTCGACGACATGGACCTCGAACGCGAACGCGGCATCACGATCAAGGCCCATGCGGTGCGCCTTGATTACAAAGCGAAAGACGGCAAAGATTACGTGCTGAATCTGATCGACACGCCGGGCCACGTCGATTTTTCATACGAAGTTTCGCGTTCGCTGTCAGCGTGCGAGGGGGCGTTGCTCATTGTTGACGCAACGCAGGGTGTCGAGGCTCAGACGCTAGCCAACACATATCTTGCGATCGAAAACGATCTCGAACTCATCCCCGTTTTAAACAAGATCGACCTGCCGTCCGCCGAACCCGACCGCATAAAAGAACAGATCGAAAACATTATCGGCCTGGACGCGAGCGAAGCCGTCCTTACCTCGGCCAAAACCGGCCTCGGCGTCGAAGAGGTCCTCGAAGCTATCATTGCCAAGGTGCCGCCGCCGAAAGGCGACCGCAATGCACCGCTTAAAGCCCTGATATTTGACAGTTGGTATGACAGCTACCGAGGTGTGATCGTGCTTTTCCGCGTGATTGACGGGACGATAAAAAAGGGAACGAAGATCAAGTTTTTCAACACTGGCCGCGAATACCTGGTCGAAATGATCGGCGTCAACCGCCCGCGTCCAACACCCATCGGCGAGCTTGGTCCGGGCGAGGTCGGCTTCCTGACCGCCTCGATCAAGACCGTCGCCGACGTCCAGATCGGCGATACGATCACCGACGCCGCGCGACCCGTGACCGAGGCTCTTCCAGGTTTTCAGGAAGTAAAACCGATGGTCTTTGCGGGGCTGTATCCAATAGATGCTGCTCAGTACGAAGACCTTCGCGATGCGATGGAAAAGTTGCGGCTTAACGACGCTTCGTTTTTCTTCGAACCGGAAAGCTCGACGGCACTCGGTTTCGGATTCCGCTGCGGCTTTCTCGGACTGCTCCACATGGAGATCGTCCAGGAGCGTCTCGAACGCGAATTTAACCTCGAACTCATCACGACGGCACCAGGC
>JANYIL010000293.1 GCA_025362075.1 Chloracidobacterium sp. | reverse complement strand
AACGGGTGCAAACGTTACTTGGGACCTTGGCGGTGCTCAGGTCGGAAGCTACACGATCACGACGGGTGTCGACGACGGCTGCGGAATCTGCGGCAAGACCGATACCAAGACTGTCAGGGTTCAGGAATGTCCGGATTGCGAGGCGCCGAAACCGACATGCTCATGCCCGAGCCTCTCAGTTAGCGGACCATCGGGTGTAACCAACCCCGGCGATGCGATGACCTTTACGGCCAGCGCGAGCGGAAACCTGACGTACAACTGGACGGTTTCGGCCGGTACCATCGAATCTGGACAAGGTACGCCGGTTATCTCGGTTCGCACTACCCAGGCAATGGCAGGCAGCAACGTTACCGCTACGGTTGACATTGGTGGAACGGATCCGGCTTGCAACTGTACGAAGACGGCCCAAGAAACCGCACCTGTGCAGTCTGCTCCGACATCAAGTGTGGTTGAGGAATTTGGCAAGGCTCCGAATGATGATGTTAAGGCACGTGTTGACAACTTCTTTATCCAGTTGAACAACAATCCGACAGCCCAGGGCTACGTCATCAACTACGGATCACCCGCCGAGATCAAGGCCCGCAAGGCTCAGATCGACAAGGCGATCGCGTTCCGTAAGTATGATCGCAGCCGCCTGGTATGGGTTGACGGACCGGACAATAAGACCGGTATCTCGACCAAGTTCATCCTCGTGCCGCAGGGAGCCATTAAACCGGCTCCGTAACGGACACCAGCTTTACCTCTCTTCGGAGACGTAAACATATAGATAAAGGCGGTTGGGGTGGCCATCACGTAGCCCCAACCGCTTTATCGCGCGTTTTTTGCTTTGACTTAAGCGCTTAATCTTGTAGAATTATTGCGGTCCCTCTCTTTCGATAAATTCAGGTGTTATTTAGAGTCACTAGCGTTGCGTTAGGTTTTGAAAAAATGTTAAGCGGGCTTTTTTGAAGATTTGAAGTCTCTGCGAACTCTGCGTAAGTCTCTGTGTTCTCTGCGTTTACTGGTTTTTTCAACGCAGAGATCGCAGAGGAAAACCGCAGAGTTCGCAGAGATGTCCAGGCCAAATCGTTTAGACTTGCCAATTAGCCAAACTCTTATTTTAAAAAGGTTACATAGATTGGGGCACGATCAAACGCAATGCTAGTGATTTAGAGTTTATTTACAGCCGCAACCTTAGGTTGGCAATCATCATCTTATCCGTTTGGGTAATCTTCCTTTTTTGACTACGATTCACATCCAATACTGGCACCGGGGAAATCTCAATTATGTTACAGATTTTTAGAAACAGACCGGCGATCTCGCTCATCCTCACGTTGGCAATTGTTCAGAGCTGCTTTGCCTCAGTTGGGGCGACGGCACCGGATACAGCTCCCGATGCCGGTAAATTTACCGATTGGCAGGTCGTCGGCCCGAGCGGCGGCGACGTTCGCGTCGTTACGATCGACCCGCGTGACAAAAACCGCCTTTATGCCAGTACGCTTGACGGCACGATCCATACATCCGCGGACGGCGGCCGGACGTGGCGTCTGCTCGTCAATCTCAATCAGCCGGAATTGATCATGGATAACCTTTTTGTGGATTCCCGCGATTCAAAGATCATCTATGCGTCGGGGCAGCGTGCCCAGGCACCGGGCGGTTTCTTCCGGACCACGGATGGCGGTGCGACGTGGAAGGAATCCAGGGAGCTCAAGAACGAATCGATCAACGCCCTAACGCAATCGGAGGCCGATCCGAAAGTTTTGATTGCCGGTACGCGTCGTGGGGCCTTTCGATCAAACAACTCAGGTGCCGATTGGGAAAAGATCACTTCGCCTACGATGCCGGTCGATATCGATTCGCTTGCGATCGACCCTCGTAATACGAGCACAATATATGCCGGCACCCAGTACCGGCCCTACAAATCGACCGACGCCGGCAAAAACTGGAGCCTCATCCGTGACGGTATGATCGACGATTCCGATGTTTTCGCCGTCGACATCGACCCGCGTAACCCCGAGCACGTCGTCGCCTCCGCCTGTAGCGGCATTTACGAAAGCGTAAATGGCGGCACAAAATGGACAAAGATCAACGGTATCCCGTCACAGTCGCGGCGGACGCGGGACATTATGCAGCATCCGACGTTGCCCGGCACGATCTACGCCGCGACGACCGAGGGGTTTTGGATGACCTCAAATGGCGGCAAGACCTGGTCGCTGACAACACAGCGTGAGCTTGAGGTCAACTCGATCGCCGTCCACCCCGATGAGCCAAACCGCGTATTTATCGGCACGAACAATTATGGCGTCATGGTCTCGAACGACGGCGGCCGCAGCTTTGCCCCGTCGAGCGGTAACTTTACCAGCCGGTTTACGTATTTTGTGACCCCCGACAAACAACAGCCAAACCGTCTCTACGCGGCGACCCACAATACGGCGACGGGCGGCGGATTTTTCTTCGTCAGCAATGACGGCGGAGCGACGTGGCAGCCCGGCAAAGGGCTCGACGTTATCCGTGTGCGGCCTTTTGTCCTTCAGCAGGATGAAACAAATCCGAGCCTCATGTACCTCGGGACCAACGTCGGCATGTTTAAATCGATCGACCGTGGGAATTCGTGGACACAAATGGTCGCCGCTAAACCGGTCGTAAAGCCGAGGGTGCCGGCCCGCAGGCCGGTCGCGAAACGCCCTATCAGGAAAACAGCCGCCGTTACGCCAAAGACCACAACGGCCCTGGTACCGGCGGAGCCAAAGCTGATCCCCATCATAACCGATACCGTCAAGGTCCTGGAGGAAATACCGGGAGCTAAAGGTGGTCTGCTGGCCGGGACCGATCACGGCCTTTACAGGACTTACGATATGGCGAAGGGCTGGGAGAAAATATCTCTCGGTGCCGGGATCAACGAGAATGTTTTCGTTGTCCACGCGTCGCCCGCCCGTCCGCAGACCCTTTGGGTTGGCACGGCCACATCCGGCGTCCTCGTGTCGCAGGACGACGGCAAGACGTGGGTAAAAGCTGGCGGTGCGATCGACAATATTCCCGTTGTCTCGATCACGTCCGACCCGAAGCGGCCCGATTATATCTACGTTGGGACGATCCAGGCCTTTTATTTGAGCCGGGACGGCGGAAAAACATGGAATCGCCGCGGCGGAAATCTGCCGCTGGGCAATTTTACGAGCATTCTGATCAATCCGAATAACACCGACGAGATCCTTGTTTCGAGTGCTCTTGATTCGGATGGCGGCGTATTTATTTCGACCGATGCGGGTAATAAATGGAAACGCGTCGATACAAAAGAAATGAAACTCGCCAGCCGCCGCATCTGGTCGATGGCCTTCGACCCAAGGGACCCCAACCGCATATTTGCCGCCACGCATTCATCCGGCGTCTATCGTATTGAGAGGTCTGCCGTGGCGGTTTCGGAGACTCCTCCGGCACCGAATACCGGCAATTGATCCGGGTAAGAAAATAAATCGTTAGAGGCGGCCAAATTTTGGCCGCCTCTTTTTTGTTTGCAACTTGGAACTTGGGCCTTCGGAACCTATAATTTTAGCTACAAGGAGTCAAAATCTTGAAGCAAGAGATCGCCCGCGATCCGTCACGCGGAAAAGTTCAACTGCATGTCTCGGATCTGCCATTTTCCGAGGTACCTAATCAGTCACGGCTCTTTCTCGCGTACCAGAGCGACCCGTTGTCGCTTCGGCGGTTTTACCCCAACGCGGTCGCGTCTGCCACGGACGTATCGGCATTTGCACCCGAGGTGATCGCCAATTACCGGACCGATCGGGATGCGCTTTGCTCGGCATTGAACGAGATCAACACGAAAGCCGGAGCGGGCAGCAAGACGTTAGAGAACATCGAGTGTTTACGCGATCCGTCGAGCGTTGCCGTCGTGACCGGCCAGCAGGCAGGGCTCTTTACCGGGCCGCTGTACACGATCTACAAAGCGTTGTCGGCCGTAAAGCTGGCTGAGACGCTTACCGCCTCCGGTCTGTCAGCCGTCCCCGTATTCTGGGCGGCGACTGAGGACCATGATTTCGACGAGGTGTCGAACATATTCGTAAACGGTCGAGCGGGCGAATTGGTCGAATCGAAATACGGGGCGAGCGGGCGTTTCGCTGGTTTGCCGGTCGGATCTGTAACGATCGAAGATTCGATCATTGAGCTTATCGATCAGCTATTCGAGAGCTTGCCGGAGACCGAGTTTTCCTCGAGTCTGCGAGCGAGTTTGTCGGATGCGTGGCGAGAGGGAAGTGGTTTTGGTGATGCGTTTATCAAGACTCTCGCGGTGTTATTTGCCGATCTCGGCCTCGTATTTATCGATCCGATGCATCCGGGCATTAAGCGGCTTTCGTCGCCGATTTACGTTGACGCAATCGACAAGTCACAGAGAATCGTAAGCGGCATCATCGACCGCAGTGGTGAGCTTGTGAAAGCAGGCTATCATGCGCAGGTCCTGGTCGAGGAGGATCACATCCCATTCTTTTGGCTCGATGACGACGGACGGCGCCTGGCGCTGCGAAAGGTTGGCGCCGACCGTTTTAGAGTAAAGGGCGGCACGCGGGAATTTACGCTCACTGAGCTTCGCGAATTGGCGGCGGGTGAGCCGCAGCGGTTGAGCCCCGGCGTGATGCTTCGGCCTGCCGTCCAGGATTGGCTGCTGCCGACCATTTGCTATTTTGGCGGAGCGGCCGAGATCGCGTATTTTGCACAGAACAGCGTCGGTTACGCTGTGTTAGGCCGGCCGGTGACGCCGGTACTTCATCGTCAGAGTTTTACGGTCGTCGAGGCAAAGCAGCGAAAGGTACTCGATAAATTTGAATTGACCCTACCTCAGCTTTTTGACGGGATCGAGAAAATACGGCTCATGCTGGCGGAGAAAGACCTGGCATCAGGCACTGCACGGTTATTTGCCGACGCGGAAGAAAAGATCAATACCGAGCTAAACAGGCTAGACCAACATTTGTCCCATATAGATCTGACGGTTGCAGAGAATTTAGCAAAACGCCGCCGTAAAATGGTCTATCACATTGCGGCTTTGAGAAAGAAGGCTCTGCTCGCGCAATTGCGAAAAGACGAGGTTACAAGCCGTCAGATCGAAAACCTATTTTCGGCGTTGCTGCCAAACGGCGGTCTGCAGGAGCGTTCCGTTAACGTGTTTTCGTTCCTCAATAAATTCGGGCCAAATTTTATCGAATGGCTGTATCAGGCCATCGACCTTGACGACAGAAATCATCGGATCGTCGATTTATAAAATGAATAAGATCAAGGTTTTATCGGATAATTTGGCAAATCAGATCGCGGCCGGCGAGGTCGTCGAGCGGCCCGCCTCCGTGATCAAAGAGCTTGTCGAAAACGCCATTGACGCCGGTGGAACTCGCATCCAGATCGATATCGAACTCGGCGGCCGCCGCCTGATGCGAATCAGCGACGACGGCGAGGGGATGAGCCGGGACGACGCGATACTCGCGTTTGAGAGACACGCCACGTCGAAGATCAAAACGCTCGAAGATCTCGGCCGCATCGGCACACTCGGCTTTCGCGGCGAAGCCCTGGCGTCGATCGCGTCTGTCGCCAAAGTCGAACTCATAACCAAGACAAAAGATGACCAAGTTGCCACCCGTGTCAACATCGAGGGCGGAAAGCTGATCGACGTCAAGGATGCCGCTCGCGACACGGGAACGACGATAACCGTTCGCGATCTGTTTTTTAACACGCCCGCGAGACGCAAATTCATGCGCTCCGAGGCGACCGAGAATTATCATCTGACCGGCATCGCAACGCACTACGCCCTCGCTCATCCTGAGATCGCGTTTACGATGACCAACAACGGCCGCGAGGTGCTGCGAGTCTCACCGGCGAAGGACTTGCGGGAACGGGCGTTTCAGATCTTCGGTCCCGGGCTGCTCGACAGCCTGCTGCCGGTCAGCGGCGGCAGGGAATACGTGGCGAAGGTCACTGGCTTTGTCTCGGCTCCGCGAGAACGGCGGACGACACGCGATGCTCAGTATTTCTTTGTAAATAACCGCTTTGTTCGAGATAAGACCATCGCCGGCGGGCTGCTCGAAGGCTACCGTTCAGTACTGCCGCACGGCGTCTATCCGGTCGCGTTTCTGTTTCTCGAACTCCCGGGACCGAAGATCTGAAACGCCCGTTCCCGCAAGTCCTTCGCCGGTGAGACTCGCAGCACCTCGCGGCCGTTGTTGGTCATCGTAAA
>JANYIL010000282.1 GCA_025362075.1 Chloracidobacterium sp. | reverse complement strand
ACTGTCGGATGCAAAATATCACTCACAATTAAACTGTAAAATTAAACCAAATACCTGCTATAAGCAAAACTGAAGACAAGAAAACATGCCCACGAAATATACGAAAATCACGAAATATCAAGCAAATCTTCTTTCGTGTTTTTTGTGTATTTCGCGGGTAAATTATTCCTATACGCACGCATGATCCCGATTTTTTTATGTGTAACAGCCGATGACCTCGGCCGCTCGCCGTTTGTAATCAAAAAAGTTGTTCGAAACCTCATCTGCCTTTACTCGAAGTATTTGACGCAAGACCCGCGATGTTTCGGCAATATCACTCAAAAATGCGTCGTGTCCATCTTCGGACTCGATCTCGAAATATGCGGCGTCGACGCCATGTTGCTGAAACCGCCGCGACAGCCGCCTAACATCCGTCGCCGGAAACAGCCAGTCGCTTGAGATTCCGACGAGCGAGACCCTTGCCGTTACGCGGCCGATCTCATCGTCGCTCAGATCAAACAGGTCCATTGCCTTGGTTATCAGGTCGTAGCTCTCGATCTCAAACCGCTCGCGAAACGCCTCGCCCTGATGATCGAGATACCCGCCGACGTCAAAACGGTCGTCATTTTTCGTGTGTGGGTCCTCGCCGTTGCGGTTTGGCTTGCGGCCAAACCGGGCGTCGAACTGTCGAGGCGATTTGTACGAGACCACGGCGATCTTTCGTGCCATTTCGAGGTCATTGCTTCTGATCGCTTGGCGTTGCAGATGATTGAGAGCTAGCCCCATTGCCGAAAGCGGCGTCGCGGCGATCGATATACATTCCTCGGTCAGATCAGGATGGTCGACGGCAAATTCGAGAGCGAGCATCCCGCCGACGCTGCCGCCGACGACCGCCCGGAATTTCTTGATGCCTAGATAATCGAGCAAATGGACGTTTGTCCATACGATATCGCGGAGCGTCACGAGCGGCGCGGCCGAGCCTTTCGTCCGGCGTTTTTTGAGCGACCTGGCACTAGTCGAGCCGTAGCATGAACCGAGATAGTTGACACAAATAAACGCAAATTCCGACGTATCGAGCGAGCATCCGTCGCACATCAGTCCGTTCCACCAGTCGCCGATCCGCGAGCTGCCGGTCAGCGCGTGAAAGACCAAAATCGCATTAGACTTTTCTGTATTGAGTTTGCCGTAAACCGTCGCACGCAGCTTTACCTCATGCAGCACGTCGCCCGATTCGAGCGCGAATGGTTCGTTAAATGTGTAATCTATCTCGAACATATTTACCTCATATCTACCGTCAATACCTGGGCACGCTCGGATCAACGTCCTCCGACCACGCTCCAATGCCGCCCTTCAGATTTACCAGTCTGCCCACAAATCCTGTGGATTTGAGCGCCTCGATAGCCTTGGCGCTGCGGACACCGCCTTTACACTGGATGACGGCGGTCTTAGACGGGTCGATCTCATTCAGCCGGGCAACGACCTCGCTAAGCGGTATCAGCTTTGCGTTTGGGATCTTTGCGATCTCATATTCAAACGGCTCACGAACGTCGATGAGCTGAAAATCGTCACCACGATCAAACTTCGCCTTTAGCTCCGTCGCTGTTATCTCCTCTAAAGCAGCATTCTCGGGTTGAGACAAATTCACCCCGCAAAACGCATCGTAATCCACCAATTCCCTAATTGTCGCGTTCGGCCCGCAAAGGGCACAATTTGGATCCTTACGAAGTTTGAGTTCGCGGAACTTCATCGTCCACGCATCGAAGAGCAGCAGACGATTGAGCAAAATGCCCTCGGCACCAAGAATTACTTTAAGCACCTCATTCGCCTGGATCGTACCGACGATCCCCGGTAAAACTCCAAGCACGCCGCCTTCGGCACAGCTGGGAACCAAACCCGGCGGCGGCGGTTCGGGGTATAGACAGCGGTAACACGCTCCTTTTTCGGCCCAAAAGACGCTTGCTTGACCTTCGAAACGAAAGATCGAGCCATAAACATTCGGCTTTCCGGTCAAAACGGCTGCATCGTTGACCAGATAGCGCGTCTGGAAATTGTCCGTGCCATCGACGACAACATCGAATTCTTTGAACAGCTCCAGCGCATTCTCACTGGTGAGTGCCATCTCAAACGCCTCGACCTTGACGTTCGGATTTAGGTCTTCGAGACGGTCCTTTGCCGACGCGATCTTTGGCCGTCCAACGTCTTTGGTGCCGTGGATGATCTGCCGTTGAAGGTTGGATTGATCGACCACATCGAAATCAACGATGCCAAGCGTCCCGACACCAGCCGCCGCAAGATACAGTCCCAGCGGCGAACCAAGCCCGCCGGTTCCGATGGTCAAAACACGGGCGTTCTTAAGCTTTCGCTGGCCTTCGATCCCGACCTCAGGCAGGATCAGGTGGCGGGAATATCGCTGATATTCCTCGGTCGTGAGCGTCGGCAACTCGCTAGAAGTAAATGCCCCGGCCGCAGTGCTCCCGCCTGCGATCGACGGTACGATGGTGAGAGTTTCGTTATCAGCGATCGGAGTTTCGGCTCCGTCGAGATAGCGAATATCCTCGTCGCCAACATAGATATTTATAAAATTACGCAATGCGTCCTGCTCGGTGTATAAATGCTTGCGGAGATCTGTAAACTCTTGTGTCAAAGCATTTAATGCATCGCCGACATTGTCCGCCGCAACCGCGACCTCTGACTTGCCGCCCGTAAACTGACGCAGCGGCGTTGGTATTAAGATTGTTACTGGCATAGCATTATCCCTTTTTTTGCTTCGGAATAACTGATAGATGATAACTGAGAACTGATAATAGACGAGGGGGGACTAAGTTATCAGCTATCAGTTATTAGTTCTCAGTTATTCCGAAGTTACTCTTATTTCTGTAGGCTCCTTATTAAATTTCGAACGGTCATTTTCCATCTCCCACGAATTCCAATCGACCGCTTTTCCGCTTCGAACCGAAACGATGATGTACGACCAGACCGGCAACGCGTGATCGAGGTCAAATTGCGACGGCACCGCCTCATCGTCGGGGTGCGAATGGTAATAGCCGATGACATCGAGACCGCGTTCGCGTGCTTTTTTGTCAGCCAGCATTAACGCTCGCGGCTCGATCAATACGCGGTCATGACGCCGCTCGATGTCAGCCGTATTATTCATCGGCAAGGTCTCAATGACAGTTTTGGCGTTGTCCGCCGCGAAATGTCCGAGCAGCAGGCCGCCGCATTCATGCGGGTAATCAGCCTCGGCGTGTGCCTTGATCGCGTCAAGATGTTCTCGTTCTAACTCAAGCATTTTTACTTTTGCCTTTTGCCTTGTCCAAAGCCTGTTCGATGTCCGCCAAAATGTCAGCGACATTCTCGATGCCGACCGAGATCCGCACC
Source organism: Chloracidobacterium sp. (assembly GCA_025362075.1). Lineage (GTDB taxonomy): Bacteria > Acidobacteriota > Blastocatellia > Pyrinomonadales > Pyrinomonadaceae > OLB17. The sequence continues at coordinate 2,609 of JANYIL010000282.1, read as the reverse complement.
AAACCTTCGGAAATACCAAGAGCCTCACGTCGTTTCTCGGTCAGTTCCCGATGCGACGAAGTCGCCGAATGCGACACCGTCGTAAACACATCACCCAGCGTCGTTGCACGGACGCAGAGTTTGAGTGCGTTCATAAAACTCCACGCCGCTTCGCGTGTATTGTCCTTCGAAACGATCGACAGCAACGCCCCGTTGAGTGGCTGCCGTAGCACCTTTGCAGCAACGCCATCGGTCGAGAATTTTGGATAATAGACCCGTTCGATGTCATCGCGAGCGCGCAAAGCGTCCGCGAGAAACTCGGCGTTCGCACACTGTTTATCGAGTCGCAGAGCGAGCGTTTTCAGCCCGCGTGAGATCGAATGAGCTTCCCATACGCTCAGGATGCCGCCGGCGAGTTTCATCGCGGTTGTCAGCGCGGGTTCGTCGGCGATGTCGCGGGCCACGACGACACCGCCGGTTGCGTCAGCGTTGCCGCCGAGATATTTGGTCGCACTGTGCACGACGAGGTCGGCTCCGAACTCGATCGGCCGCGACAGATACGGCGTCGCAAACGTGCTGTCAACGATAAATTTCGCCCCGACAGAATGAGCGATCTCGGCGACCGCCTCAATATCGAGCACCTTTAGCAGCGGGTTTGAGATCGTCTCGGCGAGCAGCGCACGCGGATTCAATTCCGCCGTCTTTTGCCGCAATACATCGAGATCAGCGAAATCGACAAGCTGCGTCTTGACGCCGAACGGCCCGAAAATGTTGTAGAGCAGATCAAAGCTCGCTCCGTACAGGTCACGCGAAGCGATCACATACGAGCCGCTCGTCAGGTCGCTCGCGAGCAGCGCCGCGTGCAGTGCCGCCATGCCCGATGCGTACGCCCGCGCAACCGCTCCGCCCTCGAGTACGCGGATCGCTTCCTGAAACGCCTCGACCGTCGGATTGCCGTACCGCGTGTAGATGTAATCTTTGAGATCGCCGCTAAACACGAGGTCGGCCTGTTCCATCGATTCGTAGCCAAATGTCGAATTCGCAAAAATCGGCGTCGCATTTGGCAGCCCCGTGGGCAGCGGTTTTCGCTCGCCCGCGTGTACCATATCTGTCTCTATCGCTCGTTTAGTCATAAATTTAAAAATAAAAAAACTCTCGTGCTAAAGATGCACGAGAGTTTTTTCTAACGCTCTTCGTTTTCCGACGACGATTGTTGTCGCCGTTAGTCTTTAGCAGTTTTTATCGTGGAGCAAGTTGCCTTAAATCGCCACGCTTTTTTGGTTTTCAAGTTTCCCTTGTCAGGGTATTATCCGACAACCGCAAGCGTGACGCACATAATCATGCGGCAACAGCGAGCGTGTTTCTGAATAATGTTTTTCATAAAACTATGGCCCTAACAGGGTTGTTTCTAACCTACAACATCTTTTCAAAGCATGTCAACCATAAAGTACAAACCACAGAGATTCACCACAGAGACACAGAGAGCACAGAGCTTTTTTTCCGATCATTTTATAGCTCGGCGATTAGGTATTTGTTCTGACTCTGTGTCTCTGTGGTGAATAATTTCCGGGCTTACCCGCATAGCACCGCCCCACCATTGATGTTGAGAATTTCTCCGGTGATATGCCGCGACCAATCGGACAGCAGAAAGCATATCGACAACGCCACGTCGTCGGTCGAAGCCATGCGTTTTAGCGGTATCGCATCGAGAACACTTCGCTTATACTCTTCGTCCTCAAAAACCTCGCGAACCATCGCCGTCTCGATCCAGCCCGGAGCGACCGCGTTGACGCGGATTTTTGGACAAAGCTCGCTCGCCAGAGCTTTGGTGAAAGAAATTTGTCCGCCTTTCGAAGCCGCGTAGTTAGAATAGTTCGCCTCGCCGCGTTGCCCTGCGGTCGACGAAACCATCACGATTGCCGCCGATTCGCGTTTTTTCATCGCCGGAACACAAGCTTTCGTCATTGCCCACGCGGATTTAAGATTAGTGTTAATGACCTTGTTCCAAAGTTCTTCGGACATATCCTCAATCGGTGCGCCGTCCCAGACGCCGGCATTGCAAACCAGCAGATCGATACGGCCAAAGCGTTCGATCGCAACCTTTGCTATCGCCTGTGCACCCACAAACTCTGATACATCAGCCGCCACCGCGATCGCACCGACGCCTTTGTTTTTGCACATCTCGACCGTTTCAAACGCTGCGGCTTCGTTGCTCAGATAGTTAACCACAACATTCGCCCCGGCCTCCGCCAGCCGCAAAGCGACCGCACGCCCAACGCCGCGCGAAGCACCGGTGATGATGGCCGTTTTACCGGCAAAAAGGTTGTTTGGAAGCAGAATTGACGACGTGTTTTCACTCATATAAACAAGAATTTAACCACGGATGCACACAGATTAGCACAGATAAGTCAAGATAGTTAAGAGCAATTTCGGCCCGTCAATGTCGATCCGTTAGATGTAAACTCGTTGTGTGTTAGGTGTCCTAAAAATCTGGATCCATCTGTGTTAATCTGTGGCTAATTTCTTATGAACGACCAAAACCTCCTCGCCGATCAACCCATCGCCTGGACACCCACGCCGGAAGTTATCGAACGCTCACATCTCACAAAATTTATGCGTCAGGTCGGCGT
>JANYIL010000263.1 GCA_025362075.1 Chloracidobacterium sp. | reverse complement strand
TGGCGAGTTGAATAAAATGCTCACGGACGTGCCGGTCGCGAGTTGGAAAACCTATTTTCGCTGGATGGTGCTAAATAACGCGGCGAGTGCTCTGCCAAAGGCGTTTGGCGAGGAGAGCTTTAACTTTTCGGGCCGCGTCCTTGCGGGGACCAAGGAGCAGCTGCCGCGTTGGAAACGCTGCGTGCAGAACACGGACGGCACGCTCGGCGAGGCGCTTGGAGCGGAATTTATCAAGACAAAGTTTACGCCCGAGGCTAAGGCGCGGATGAACCAGTTGATCGACAACCTGTTCGCCGTCATGCGGGTGCATCTTCAAAATCTCGCCTGGATGAGTCCGGAAACCCGGACCAAGGCTCTCGACAAGCTAAACGCCTACAAGCGAAAGATAGGCTACACCGACCATCCGCGCGGGTACGCGGGTCTGACCATCGACCGCAAATCATATTTCGGCAACGCCATGCGATCGGCCGCGTTTCAGAATCACCGTAACCTCGATGACATCGGCAAGCCGACCGACAAGACCCGCATGGGCATGTCCGCACCGACGGTTAACGCTTCGTATTCGCCGACGAATAACGACATCACGTTTCCGGCCGGTATCCTACAGCCGCCGTTCTTTAATTTTCAGGCCGACGACGCCATCAACTACGGCGGTATCGGCGGTGTGATCGGGCATGAAATGTCGCACGGTTTTGACGATCAGGGCAGCAAATTTGGCGCTGACGGCAATCTCAAATCGTGGTGGACGGCTGAGGACCGGGCAAAATTTGAGGAGCGGGCCACGTGCGTCGCCGATCAGTTTAGCGGATATGCGGTTCAGCCAGGTCTCAACATCAACGGACGTCTGACGCTCGGCGAAAACATCGGTGATTTTGCCGGATTGACCATCTCGTATGACGCGTTTATGAAATCGCTCGAGGGCAAACCGCGTCCCGCAAATATCGATGGGTTCACGCCCGAGCAGCGTTTCTTCCTCGGGTGGGCACAGGTCTGGGCAGCCAAATCGACCCCCGAAGCCGAACGAGGCCAGGTGCTGGGCGATCCGCATTCGGCTGCAAAATACCGTGTTAACGGCCCCACGTCAAACATGCCGACCTTTGCAAAAGCGTGGGGCTGCAAGCAGGGAGATAAGATGATCCGCCAGAAGGTATGCGAGATCTGGTAAACAATTGCCGCAAAAAGGCTCAAAATACAAAAAAAGAGAGGCAAGTATAAAGCTGCCTCTCTTTTTTATTCCATGCGCCTTTTGCGGCCAGAACGACTTTTATAGATCGTCGCCCTCGACATCGATCTTCATCGCCGCGTCAATGTCGAATACTTCGACGTTTTCATCTCCCATGACCTCGTCGACGTCATCGATATCGTCTTCGAAATCGACATCGTCAACTTCGGGTAGGGGAGCGACGGTGGGTAGGTCGATGCCGCCGCGGATGTAGTCGTTCATCTCGTCGAATTCGTCCTCCTGCTTCCGGTTCTCGGTAGCATCGTAGGCCACTTTGACGTTGCGGTAATACTTCATACCGGTTCCGGCCGGAATGAGGCGGCCCATGATGACGTTCTCTTTCAAGCCGCGGAGGTAATCGATGCGGCCTGAGATCGCGGCTTCTGTAAGCACGCGGGTCGTTTCCTGAAAGCTCGCCGCCGAGATGAACGAGTCGGTCGAAAGCGATGCCTTCGTGATTCCCAGCAAAAGCGGTTCGCCGACCGATGTCTTGCCGTCTTCGTCGGCGACACGGCGGTTTTCGTCTTCGTAGCGGAAGCGGTCGACCTGTTCCTCGAGCAGGAATTCGGTGTCGCCGACTTCCTTGATCTTGACCCAGCGAAGCATCTGACGAACGATCACCTCGATGTGCTTATCGTTGATGTTCACGCCCTGTAGACGATAGACCTCTTGAATTTCGTTCACCAGGTAATTTTGCAACGCCTCCATACCGAGGACACGAAGGATGTCGTGCGGGTTGAGTGGGCCATCCATGAGCGGTTCACCCGAACGGACGCGGTCGTCTTCCTGCACGTTTATGTGCGTACCACGCGGGATGTCGTATTCGCGTTCGCTGCCGTCGTCGCCAGTGACGATGATCTTACGTTTACCTTTTGAGATCGGGCCGAATTTGACGGTTCCGTTGATCTCGGACATCATCGCGGTTTCGCCCGGACGACGAGCTTCGAACAGCTCGACGACACGCGGCAGACCGCCGACGATATCTTTCGTCTTGGTTGTCTCACGCGGGATCTTGGCGATAACGTCGCCCGGTTCGATCTCCTGGCCATCCTCAACGATGAGGTTGGCACGGATAGGCATCTGATAGGTCTTTTGAACCTTATTGCCGCTGCGGATCTCGAGACGCGGTTGATTTTTCTCATCCGAGTCTTTGACCACAAGCCGTTTCTGGCCCGTGACCTTATCGATCTCTTCTTCGACCGTCTTACCTTCCTTGAGGTCCTGATACTTAACCGTACCCTTGACCTCGGTCAGAATTGCGAACGTAAACGGGTCCCAGGTAACGAGAATCTCGTCTTCCTTGACCTTTTGTCCGTCCTTGACGTGAACCTCCGCACCGTAGACGACCTTGTAATGAGCAACCTCGCGACCGCGTTCGTCGACGAGAGCAAGCTCCGATTGGCGGCGGATCGAGACCATTTCACCCTTGCGGTTTTTAATGACCTTGAGGTCGCCGAGGAATTTGACCGTTCCGTCCATCGCCGCGACGTGCTTTGTCTCCTGTTCGAGACGAGCCGTACCACCGACGTGAAACGTACGCATCGTGAGCTGTGTGCCGGGTTCGCCGATCGACTGTGCGGCGATGACGCCGACAGCCTCGCCGATCTCGACCGTGTTGCCGGTCGCCAGGTTGCGGCCGTAACATTTCACGCAGATGCCGCGACGCGATTCGCAGGTGAGGGCCGAGCGAATTCGAACCTTTTGTAGACCCGAAAGCTGAACCTGCGACCCGAGGTCTTCGTCGATCTCCACATTGGCCGCGACGATAACGTTTCCGTCTACCGGATCGATAATATCGTCGAGCGATGTGCAGCCGACGATACGGTCACGCAAGCTCTCGACCTCTTCACCGTTACGAATGATGGCCTCGGCCCAGACGCCGCGCATCGTTCCGCAATCGTCTTCCGAGACGATCACGTCCTGAGCAACGTCGACCAAACGGCGTGTCAGATAACCCGAATCGGCCGTCTTGAGCGCCGTATCGGCCAAGCCTTTACGAGCGCCGTGGGTCGAAATAAAGTACTGCAAAACGTCCAGGCCTTCGCGGAAGTTGGCGAGGATCGGGTTTTCGATGATCTCGCCGGACGGTTTGGCCATCAGGCCGCGCATCCCGGCGAGCTGGCGGATCTGAGCGTCCGAACCACGAGCACCGGAATCGGCCATCACGAGGATCGGGTTCAGCTCTTTGCGTTCCTTTTCGCGGGTGTGCATGGCCACAAACATTTCTTTCGCCACGTGATCGGTCACATCCGACCAGATGGCCGTCACCTTGTTTTCGCGTTCCATGTTGGTCATGGTCGCGTCCTCATACTGCTTGCGAAGTTTTTCGACTTCCTTGAGGGCCTTTTCGATAATGCCCTTCTTGCTGGCGGGCGTGACCATATCATCGATACCGATCGAGATGCCCGACCGGGTCGCATAAGCAAAGCCCATCGTCTTAAGATCGTCGAGAAGCAAAACAGTCGGATCGTGTCCGAGTTTCAGATGGCAAAATGTTACGAGCGACTGCAGGCCTTTCTTCTTCATAACACCGTTGACGAACGGCAGGCCGTCACGCGTGAGGCGTTCGTTAAAGATCGCCCGTCCGACCGTCGTTTCGATAACCTGATCGAGGCCCTCGCGGATGGTCGCACGCATCACGTCCTGATTGCTGTGCTCCATGTTGAGGTCGATCAGATCGCCTTTCCAACGCAGGCGGATCTTGGTCTGCGTTTCGACCAGGCCGGCATCGAGCGCGAGCAGCACATCGTCGATCGAAGCAAAAGCCTTGTTATCGCCCATCATTTCGTCGCGGGCGAGCGTCAGGTAGTAGCAGCCAAGAACGATGTCTTGGCTGGGCACCGCGATCGGCTGGCCGCTGGCCGGGCTGAGGAGGTTGTTTGATGCGAGCATCAAAACGCTTGCTTCGATCTGAGCTTCAGGCGACAGCGGAATA
>JANYIL010000232.1 GCA_025362075.1 Chloracidobacterium sp. | reverse complement strand
CCTGTGGGATGATTTCCTTGTCCGGAAAATCGACACGCATAAATTTGCCAGTCACCGCAAAAACGATGAAGATAATAATTCCGAATATAAGATGAAACCACGACATAGGCTTGTAAAATAAGGCGTTCGTAATTATCATTTTGAAGTTCCTAAAAATCAAGCAGAGAGGTGGCCTGATGATATGCCGCAACGTGAGTTTTTTCTTATTCTTGGTGCTGTCGTTATCGGTAATTACAATGAGCGCACAACAGACTAAAAACTACGAAGACCTGAAAAGCTTTAAAACGCTTTACGAACAGGAACTGAAGCAAGCCAGAGTTGTCGGCAGCAGCTTTGTCTTTTTGCGTGATAACAAGACGATTGCCGAGGACTATTACGGCTCGGCAAACCTCGCAAAAAACCAGCCGGTCGACGAAAATACGATCTATCACTGGGCCTCAAATACAAAACCCTTTACCGGCATCGCGATCATGCAGCTTCGCGACCACGGGCTTTTGAAACTGGATGACCCGGTGACGAAATATCTGCCGGAATTGCGAGCGGTGCATAATCCCTTCGGTTCGATGGACGATATAACGATCCGACATCTGATGACGCACTCGGCGGGCTTTCGCGGCGGCACTTGGCCATGGGGCAAGGGAAAGGATTGGGAGCCGTTCGAACCGACCGAGTATTCGCAGCTCGTCGCAATGTTTCCCTACACCGAGATCCTGTTCAAGCCGGGCAGTAAATTTAGCTATTCGAATCCTGGAATTATTTTTTTGGGAAAGATAATTGAAAAGCTTTCAGGCGACGATTATGAAGTTTATATCGATAAAAATATCCTAAAACCACTCGAGATGTACCGCAGCTATTTTGACACGACGCCATATCATCTGCTCAAGTACCGCTCGCATTCATACTTCATCGAGAATGGTAAGCGAACTGAAGGACATTTCGACGCCAACACGGGCATCACAGTGTCTAATAGTGGTTTGAATTCACCGCTTCCGGATATGATCAAATATCTGAATTTTCTGGTCGGCGACACTAGGATGCGTGAGGTCTATGAAGGCGTCCTAAAACGCTCCTCTCTCGAGGAGATGTGGCAGCCGCAGCTTCCCACCGAGGCAGATGCCAATGGGAACAAGGGTTTTACGACTGACATAGGGCTGACCTTTTTCCTCGATAAAAACCTTGGCCCGACGCATCTTGGCCATGGCGGCGACCAGAATGGCTTTATCAGTTACATAGACTTTGATCCCTCAATGCGCGAGGCCTCGATCATTGTTTTCAATACGAATGTAATCTACCCTAAGAACACGCCACAAGAAAAAAATGTCGTCGGCAGGCTGCGCAACGCTGTACGTAGCTTGTTTTGAACTCTGTTATGATATGAAGGATCAATACAATACTTTCGGAGGACACCTCAATATGTTCAGACTAGCTTCTTACTTGCTGATGGCCGCAATTGCATCATTGTCCCTTGCCTGCGGGATCGCCGGTATTTCGGCGAAACCGTACACAAGCCAGAAACACGGATTCACAATAACCTTTCCTAGTGGGGCAAAGGAGCCGACCCTCCAGGCACCGAAGTATGCGTCCGACATGGCTGCGGTCTATATGACCACCAACGATAACGGCGTCTATCGGGTGAAAATTGTAAACTGGAATGAGTCGGCAGACGGAAATCCGAAATCCGTCAAGGACGTTCTGATTGGCGCGGGCATAGGCGCCGAAGATTTTCCCATAGACTCTGAATCAAAAGAGACAACCTTCAAAGGAAAAGCGGCGGTAGAAGAAAGCGGCTGGAAATGGTCGGAAAAACCCGGAGCCGATGGCCAATTGGTCAAGCTTCAGAGGCGAGTAATCGGGTTTCGTGCGGATGATAAACGGGTCTTCCTCATTGACATGACGACGGATAAAAAAGAAAAACTGACCACTAAAGAAGCGAATGATTTTTTTGATTCGTTCAAACTGGATAAGGCAGGGAGCTGAGGCTCTATCGGCTTCGATTTTTAGTTTTCACTAGTAATTTGATCGTGCCGGACAACACTCCTCCCGAACGGGACATCGTAGCCAAACTTCGACGTGCAGTGCTGGCGTTGTTTTAAGCGGAACATACAGTGGCAAACGTCATTATAAAATCACATTATGTAGGGACAACCAGGAGCTTAGTATGAAAAAAAGTCTATATTTAGCGACAGTTTTGGTCGCGTTGGGGATAGTGCTTACGTCCGTTGGTTTTGGTCAGGGCGTGATACTCGGCGGTTACAAGGTGATCGACGCGACCGACCAAGGCGCTGTCGCGGCCGCCGATTTTGCAATCAAGGCCCAGTCTGAAAAGGATGAAATGGAATATGAGCTTGGCGGTATTGCCAAGGCCGAGCGCCAGGTGGTCGGCGGAACGAACTACCGCCTTTGCATGGATATTAATGCCAACGGCGGAGACGGATCGTACGTCCAGGCCGTGGTCTACGTCGATTTTAAGAAAAACTATAAGCTCACGAGCTGGGTAGCCTCGAATTGCGGCGATGCGGAAGGCTCTCGCAAACCCGCAACGAAGATTCACGTAACGGACGAATACAAGCCAATTTCAAAAACCGACGCCGGTGCCGGACTAGCGGCAGATTTCGCCGTAAAAACGCAGGCAGAAAAGACGAAAACAAAGCTCAAGCTCGACGAGATCGTCAAAGCCGAGGACAAGGAAATGGATCTCGGCACAAAGCGGAATTTTCGGCTCTGCATAAAGATTAGCGGTGACGGCGGAAGCTCGTTTGCCAAGGCGATCATTGCGATGGACGCTTATTCGAATCTCAAACTTTTGAGTTGGACAGCATCGACCTGCGGCACACCTTCGAGTGAAAAGCCGTCGAGCGGCGATGGTTTCGCCCAGGTGGATAAGTCCGATGCCGGGATCGGGATGGCCGCCGATTTTGCGGTCAAGAAACACTCCGGGGATACCAAGATCAAACACACCCTTTCTGCGATCTTAAAAGGCGAAAACAAAGGGATGTTAGCCATGACGTACCGTGTTTGTATGAAGGTTGCCGAAGACGGCAAGACCCAGGTCATCCAGGCTCTTGTTACGATGGATCAATATTCCAATATGAAATTGGTCAGCTGGGAACATTCGACTTGCGGGAATTAACTGACGCCTTTGAGGCGAGGGCGCCTGCGTTCCCGGCTACCAGCCGGTGTGGATCTTCCACCGGTCTACGATTTTGCCGGCCTCAAGCACGTTGTAATGAGTGTGCTGAGCGGCGGTCATGCATGAATGGTTTGCGAGAATGCGAACTCGGTCGCCTATATTGAGGCGGTTGAAGGCGGCATCGTCGGCAACATGGATCACGCCATGTTCTTGTGAGAGCGAATCCAGCCGGAGCCCGGTATCGAGGCCGTCGAGATCGAGGACACGGCCGTAGCCGCACATCGGATCGAGATGAGCCGGGCCGCGATCTTTTGACATCGCAATCCCACCCGCATCAATGACGATCTTTCGCCGCGAAGCGTCGCGATGCACGACCGCTGCCAGCACCGTCAACGCGCAATCATCAAACCCACAGCTCCCAAGCGTCGCCTGATAGTTGTCGAAAAAAATGTAATTCCCGGGCCGCACCTCATCGATTCCGTCGAGGTGGTCGATGTGGTTGATCGTCGGCGTCGAGCCGATGCTGACCGTCGGCACGTCAATGCCCATCGCCCGCAGCCGCATCGCTAGCTCGACCATAACGTCGCGCTCATGCCGTGCGACCGCCCTTATCTCCTCGACCGTTTTAACATCATACGAATGCCCGGCGTGAGTCAGGATTCCTGCAAGATGTAGGTTTTTTGCGTCGGAGATTTGTCGCGGAATGTTGACAGCCTCGGCGGTGTGCGGCTCGACGCCGACACGGTGCGTGCCGCAGTCGATCTTGACGAATACATCGAATTTTACGCCGGCTCGTTCTGCGGCCTCGTCCAATTGTTTAACCGTTTCGGCGTTATCGGTGAGTAGGTTTAATTTGACTCCGCCTTGCAGAATATCGATCGCCTCACCAAATTTCCCTTTTTC
>JANYIL010000230.1 GCA_025362075.1 Chloracidobacterium sp. | reverse complement strand
GCTGTGGGCGGTCGAGCCGATGGCGATCGGTTTTGACCGGATCGCAAAAGAAGACAGCCTCGTGCTTTTCTTTTTCCTGCTGACCTCTTTGTTTTGGGTGCGTGGGCAAACGGCGGCGGAACGAGGTAAACCCAACTGGATGTTGCATATATGGGCCGCAGCGATCGGTTTCGCTGCCCTGATCGCGACTAAGTACTATCCCTTTTTGCTCGCGATCCCCGGTAGTTACTACGCGATCTTTCAACAGGTCCCGGGACAAAAATGGGCGGTCGGGCATCTCCGGTGGGTCAAGTTTTTTGCCGTCATGGGTCTTGCTTTCGTGGTGCTCAACCCGACGATAGTGCTGCCGGATACCTGGCACGAAATGTTCAAATTTTCGAGTGAAAACCACATTGCTCATGACAGCTACGAATTTCTCGGCCATTTCTACCGCAATCAGCCGAGCTATTGGCTGGCGGGCGTGCCGTGGACGTTTTTTTACATTTTTATTGCGGTCAAATCATCGCTTTCAACGCTTGTATTATTCCTTGCGGGCATCCCGTTGATATTCAAACGCAGGCTGGGTGACGGGCGGTTTTTTATTTTTTTCTGGGCATTTTTCTGGTTCATGCCGTTTACTTTTTTGGGGGGTAAATTTACGCGCTACTTCGCTGTTGCTGAGCCCCTGATCCTTATATCGGCCGCCGTTTTGGTTTATTATGCAGGGCTTTGGCTTTCAAACAAGTTCGACGGAAAACCGGCCCTGACTGCTGCATTTCAAATCGTCATCATCGCGATCGTTGTTGCGTTTCCGTTGTACGATTCGGTCGGGGCATCACCGCACTTTCGTTTGTTTACGAACTCCATCGGCGTGAGTCTGGCACCGGCGGGAACGTATTTTCCACACGACGAGTTTTACGATACGAGCACCCGCGAGATCGTCGGTGACATCGCCGGCCGGGCCATGCCAAACGCCGTTGTCGCCTGTGAGACCCCTTCGCTGTATGAATATTACGCCGGCAAAACGATCCGTAGAGATCTAAGATTTGTCTCGCTATCGGACAGATCGGTGGTCTCGGAACTGCGACCCGGAGATTTTATCGTATCCGTCGCAGGGCGGCAGTACCTGAGTAACAAGGCCTATATCGACTATCTTGTCAGCTCGATAAACCCCGCCGCCGAGATCCGCATCACCGGCATCACATCTGCCGAGATGTATCAGCTGGACGCAAATACTGCTGAGGGCGTCAAGGCGATAGCAGGCCAATAAGCTAATCGTAATTTAACGCCTCGACCGCGTCGAGCCGGGCAGCTCTGAGACCGGGGTATAGAGCACCGATGGTTCCGCTGATCATGCCGACGACGACGATGGTCGCTACGGTTTTCGGGTCGATTGCCACGGTCAGCGTGGTCCATTTCGCGAAGACATATTTAAGGATCACGGTCGCCAATACGCCGAAAACGATACCACCCAGGCTGAGAAGCAGAGCTTCCTGCACGATCGTCCAGCCGATATTTATGTTGGACATCCCGAGCGATTTCATGACACCGATCTGGCGCGTCCGTTCGGTTACGGTCGTGTACATCGTTAGGAGAATTATCAAGCCCGCGATGACTCCGGCTACGCCGATCACGACATTTAAAAAGACGTTTAAGGCGGGGATGGCCTGCCCGTAAAGCTCTTCGATCTCGCTTGTCCGGATACTCTGGAGGTTAGGGAATTTTGCGAGGATGTTGTTTGAGACAGTCTCCGGGGTAAAGCCGTCCTTTATCTTTACGAGAAAGGTCGTTGCCTTGTCTCCCGATCCGAGCTGCTCCTGCAGTGTCGCGAGTGGTATTTTTACACGGGCCCCGGCGCTCGGCTCGTAACTGCCGACGATCTCGAAATCCTTTTCATAAAGCGTGAATTTGTCGCCGATCTTAAGCTTGTTTTTCGCGATCCACGACGAATCGGCCATCATCTCGTTCCTGCCATCGACGAATTTTCGTCCCTGTATGATCTCAAGCCCGGCGGTAGCGGCGTACTTGTCATACGGAACGCCGTCGAGCAGCCGCGTTCCAGTTAGCCCGTCGTCGGAGCGGACCGTGGTCTGAATGATCGGGATGGCCGAGGCGACACCTTCGACCCTTTCGAGATCAACGCCCATCGGGACGGGGAATCGCGGAGCGTCCGAGCCGCTCAATCCTTTGCTGCCCTCGGGCCTGAGCATTATCTCGGCCCCAACATTTGCCTCACGTTGGGCACGCTCACGCAGGCTGCCGTTGGCCAGGCCGATGGTCAGGACGATCAGCAAAATACCGATGCCAATGCCGGTGACGCTCACGACGGTGCGCGCCGGGCGGTGAAGCATGTTTGAAAATACGAGGCTGTTCATTATCAGTTACGACAAGCTTTTAGAGTACGTGTCAAAACGATCCGAACTGCGGAGCAGCGGAGCGGAGGTTTATATTAGCAGATATACAGCATCATTTTCAGGAAAAGGCTTCGAGATACTTTACACCTGAGCCCGTATTAAAGATAACGACTTTATCACCATCATTTACCAGCCCCTGATCGATCAGCTTTCGCAGTGCCGGCAGGCACGCGGCCCCCTCGGGGGCTGTAAATATGCCAGTCGCGGCCCCGATCTCGCCGACTGCGGAGACGAGCTCGGCATCGGTGACGGAAATCGCCGTACCATTGGAAGCTCGGATCGCATCGAGGATCAGGAAATCACCGATCGCCTTGGGTACACGAAGCCCCGACGCCACAGTTGCCGCGTTTTCAAATTCATCGGCAAATCTCTCACCAGCCTCAAACGCCCGGACGATCGGGGCACATGTTTCCGATTGGACGGTGACCATTTTAGGGCGTTTCGAGCCGATCCATCCCATTCGCTCCATTTCGTCGAACGCCTTCCACATTCCGATCAATCCGGTACCGCCGCCGGTCGGGTAAAGTATTACATCGGGGAGCTGCCAATCGAATTGCTCAGCCAGCTCGTAGCCCATCGTCTTTTTACCCTCGACGCGATACGGCTCCTTGAGAGTCGAAACGTCGAACCAGCCTTCGGCCTCTTTTCTTTCGCCAACGATCTTGCCGCAGTCCGTAATGAGGCCGTCAACGAGCGTGACGTGAGCACCTGTCTGCTGGCATTCCACAATGTTGGCCCGGGGCGTATCGGACGGCATGAAGATATAAGCCTCCATCCCGGCCTTTGCGGCATACGCGGCCAACGCCCCAGCAGCGTTTCCGGCAGACGGCGCGGCGACCTTCCGGACGCCAAGCTCATTAGCCATCGATATCGCCGCAGTCATTCCCCGCGCCTTAAAGCTCTGCGTCGGGTTTTGTCCCTCGTCCTTGATGAAAAGATCGATCTTGACCGGCAGCGATGCGGCCAGCCGGTCGGTCTTAAAGACGGGCGTCCAACCCTCGCCCAGACTCACGATGTTGTCCGGGTTCGCGACCGGCAGCACCTCGCGATAACGCCAGAGATCAGCGTCGCGGGTCTTTAACGACTCTTTGGTCAGTGTTTCGGACGCCGTGTCGAGGTCGTAACGGACGAGCAGCGGCTTGCCGCAGGTAATGCAAAGATTTTGCAAGACACCGGCCTCGTGGCGAAGCCCGCACAGAGCACATTCGAGATGAGTAACATTCATACAAGAGATTTAGCCACAAAAGGCACAAAAAACACAAAAAAGAAGGGGGAACAATTTGTGACTTTTGTGCTTTTTGTGGCGATCCTATTTGGCCAGCATTGGTTTGAGAGCTTTGTAGACATTGTCGGTCATTATCTTTTCACCCTCGACGTTTGGGTGGATGCCGTCGGCCTGGTTGAGTTCTTTTTTTGTGGCAACATTATCAAGCAGGAACGGCAGGAAATCTAGCTTGTACCGGGTCGCCAGATCGGGAAAGGCAATTGTGAAAACCTTCTGATATTGCGCACCCATCGTTGGCGGGGCCAACATGCCGCAGAGAAGTACCTTAAGGTTTTTGGCCTTTGCCTTGCGGATTATCTGATCGAGATTCTCCTTCATTTTAGCAGCCGGTACGCCGCGAAGCAGGTCGTTTGCCCCAAGCTCAAGTATCAGTATTTTCGCGTTGTCCTGCTGCAGTACCCAGTCGGCCCGCTCCAGCCCGCCCAGACTGGTGTCGCCCGACAGGCCCGCGTTTACCACCTCGTAATCATAGCCATCGGCCTTTAGCTTTTCCTGCAAAAGGTATGGATATGATTCCTTTTCCGCAAGACCGAAGCCGGCGGTAAGGCTGTCGCCAAAGGCGATGATCTTTGGCCGGTTTGCTATCACCTGCGGGGTCGCGAGCGGCCTGTTTGCCGCAGCGTCGCTGTTTTGTGAAGCCCTGGACGCATTGCAACCCGCACAGACGATGGTCAAATAGATGAAACTTATGATTGCCGCAATTCGAATAACAGATCGCATAGTACGTATGAGATGTCAGAATTTAGATGTTAGATGTTAGCGACAGAATGTCAACATTAGGGTTGCACAAGCCCGCGCAAGCAAGGGCGACATACGCGGGCGCTGAATGTATCGCCCGAACTTACGCGTGATGTCATAAAGACGGTTTCTCCAGTTTGTTTGAACTACAATCTGGTTTGACAAGAAGATTTTGTTCTTTGAAAAGGAGAAACCGTAATGACATTGTACATCGGAGTTGATTTTC
>JANYIL010000070.1 GCA_025362075.1 Chloracidobacterium sp. | reverse complement strand
GGCCGGCTCGAACCCGCCACACCCAACTCGGCAGCACCGCGAATCGGGTGATTCGCCGCGATCACCGTCAGATTAATTTCCCACTGGAATACCGAGAAGAATGCAAGGACCATCAGAACGTCATGGAATACGGCGATAACCGCACCCGCCGCATACGTCCAGTCATACCGAAAGGCAATGAACAGCAAAATTCCGATCAAGCCAAACAAGGTTGCGGTGACAGCCTGATTTCTCAATTTTGAACCGGCGATGGCACCGACCGAGTCCGTACCGACGATCTTATAGACCGCATCCGGTGAATCCGCCAGGGTTGCCTCGCCCTCGGCTTCTTTGCCGATAGTATCGAGTGCCCTCTTAACAGTTTTGCGTCCCGCTTCCGAGCCGGCCTTTGCGGCATCGGGTGTCGGAGCACCGGACTGAGTATCAGTCTGGCCCTGCGTAGCGGCATTCGGGTCATCAACGAGGGGGATCTTGATCAGCACCTCGTCCGGCTTATCGGTCGACGCCTGGATAACAGGGTCTGCGACGCCCGTCGCGTGTAGAGCGTTGCGAAGGTCGTCATCGCTCGGCCTCTCGCCTTTGAACTTGGCCACGATAACCGTGCCGCCCTTGAAATCGACACCCAGATTGAAGGCTTCCGTGCCTCCCGGCGTGTACTGGCGTCCAATCGTGGACACAAGGCCCGCCAACATAATAAAGATCGAAAACGCTATGAAAACCTTTCGCTTTCCAAGCCAATCAATGTGGATATTCTGAAACAAATTAAACATGTTCTTTCTTAATGGTAAGTGATAAATGATGAGCGGTGCATGGTTGAAAAA
The DNA here is from genome assembly GCA_025362075.1 of Chloracidobacterium sp. Taxonomy (GTDB): domain Bacteria; phylum Acidobacteriota; class Blastocatellia; order Pyrinomonadales; family Pyrinomonadaceae; genus OLB17. Next base: position 30,718 of record JANYIL010000070.1, on the reverse strand, counting down.
ATCTTCATTCACCACTCACCGTTTACCATTATCCACTATCTAAATACTCAGCCTTGCCATATTCGGATTACGGCTTAATTCCCAATTAAATATCGTTCTGGATACAAAGACAGCCGTGAACAGGTTAATCAACAACCCGAGGATCAGCGTAACGGCAAATCCTTTGATCGGGCCGGAACCGGTGACGTAGAGGATCACGGACGAGATGATCGTCGTTATATGCGTATCAATGATCGTCACGAAAGCCCTGTCAAAACCGAGGCTGATCGATTCCGGTACCGAGAAGCCGAGGCGAATTTCCTCGCGGATACGCTCGAAAATAAGCACGTTCGAATCGACGGCCATGCCGATACCCAGGATAAGACCCGCGATCCCGGGCAGCGTCAACGTTGAGCCAAATACGATCAATGCGGCCACGGTAAGGACCATGTTCAAAGCCAGCGCGACCACGGCATTGACGCCGGATCCGCGGTAGTAGAACAACATGAAGACGATAACCAGTATGAGTCCCAGGATCGAGGCGGTGACGCCCGCCTTGATCGAGTCTGCTCCGAGGCTTGGACCGACGGTGCGCTCTTCGAGGTATTCGATCGACGCGGGCAAAGCACCTGATTTCAAGGTCAATGCCAGATCGTCCGCCGTGTTCTTGGTGAACCGGCCCGAAATTTCGCCAGAATCGAAGATCTGTGATTTGATGTAAGCGGCCGATTTAACCTCGCCGTTCAGAACGACGGCCATGTAATTTCCGATATTCTTGCCGGTCCAATCGCCGAATTTCTGAGCACCCGAGGGTTTGAACGAGAACGAGATCTGATAATCACTACCCCCGCCCTTACCTTGAATGGCCGCCGCGTCCCGAAGTTCGCTGCCATCGACCACGGCCGGATTCTCGACCACGACAAATTGCTTTGGCTTATTAGCATCAGGCGTTTTCGGGTCGGTGCTCGACGTTGTATCACGGTCAGCGTAAGGCAGCACCTTTCTGGTTGGCGATTCTTTGCCGCCGATACTTTGGAGCGCGGCCTCTTTGGTCGGATAGGTCTGGACAGGCGTTGGGTTGGGCGGGCTGACGATTTTCGTCAGTTCAAGACGCGATGTCTGTCCGACGAGTTCCTTGACTCGTTCCGGGTTTTCAACGCCGGGCATCTGGAGCAATATCTGGCCTGAATCGCTGCTTCCCTGTCGCTGGAGCGTCGGCTCTTTTACGCCGAATGAGTTAATGCGGCTATCGATGATCTTGAGGGCTTGGTCCGTGGCCTGTTCCTTAAGCTTGGCCTGCATCTGCGTCGGGAGCGACCAAATGATCGAGTTTCCCGAGGACGACTGGGTCCAGTTTACCAAATCTACCTTTTTCTTTATCGCATCGATGACCGCCGGCATCTTTGCCATGTCGGTAACATTGACCGAAACCTGATAATTGCCGTTTTCCGCGGTGAACGAACCGTCAGTTACGCCGAGAGGCGCACCGGCATCATCCTTAGCCTCTTTGGCCGCTTGCAGGGCCGCTCCCTCATTATTTTCGGTGAGTACTTTCAAATACTCTTCCGTCTTGACCCGCATGACGAGATGCGAGCCGCCCTTGAGGTCAAGGCCGAGATTGATGTTGGTGGCGAGATTGTTCTTGATGCCCTGCCACGTAAAATCAGCCCCGGTTGGGGTTCGACGCGGGCCAAACACGAGATAAATGCCGACAAGGGTTATGACGACGATAATTACTGTTCTGATTAATAAACCGGTGTTCTTCATTTATGTTATTGCCACAGAGAACATAGAGTGAAACAAGACTTGAAAAATAAATTCTCTGTGTACTCTGCGGCCGATCTTATTCTGGCTTTTTGCCGACCACGGCACTTTTTCCTATCTCAAGAAAAGATTTCTCGGCACTCTGAATAATGTAGCTCGTCTCTTTTACTTCCTTGATCTTTCCAATTATTCCGCCGCTTGTAACGACTTCGTCATTGATTTTCAGAGCCGCGATCATTTCCTGCAGCTGCTGCTTTTGCTTTTTTTGGGGCATGATCACCAAAAAATAAAAAATGCCAAAGATAAAAACAAACGGAAGGATCGTCCAAATCAAACTACTGCCGCTGGCAGCCGTGTCCTGAAACAGTAAAAGGTTGATATTCATTGCAAATTATCCCGAAAGACAAAAAGGTCATAATATACATTTAGGATAGCTTAATCAAACCCAGTATGCATCGTTATTGCCGAGCTTCGTCAAAAACTCTTTTCTAAACGCCTGAAATGTCCCCGATCTGATAGCTTCCCTTGCCAGCTCCATCGTTTTCATGAAGAAAGCGAGGTTGTGATGCGAGATCATTGTCGCGGCGTTCATTTCTCCCGTCTGATACAAATGCCTCAGGTATCCGAGCGAATACCGCCGGCAGACTGAGCATTCGCATTCAGGGTCGAGCGGGCCCGAATCAAGAGCAAATTTCGCGTTGCGGATATTCACCTTTCCATGCGATGTAAATGCGCTGCCTGTCCTGCCGTTACGAGTAGGAATAACGCAGTCAAACATATCGACTCCGCAATTCACCGCCTCGATCAGGTCCTCGGGTGTGCCGACACCCATCAAGTATCGGGGTACATCCGCAGGCATTTTGGGGGCGAGAAAATCGAGAACCTCGTACATCACCGATTTTTCCTCGCCAACACTGAGCCCACCGATAGCGTAGCCGTCAAAGCCGACCTCAACCGTCCGGTCAAGGCTTTCTTTTCTAAGATCGAGATGACCTGCACCTTGAATAATGCCAAAAAGGGCTTGTCGGCCTGACAGTTCCGAGTTTCGAGTTCCAAGTTTCGAGTTTAGAATGACTTCCGACTCGGAACTCGGAACTCGGAATTCGAAACTATTGTCTTGCAGCTCATCAAACCTTGCCTTAGATCGCCCGGCCCAACGGGCCGTGAGTTCGAGACTGACCATGGTCGCATCATACCCCGCATTGCCCGGCGGGCATTCGTCAAAGACCATGACGATCTCCGACCCAAGGGCCGCTTGCATCTCTATTGAAACCTCAGGCGAAAGAAAATGCTTGCTGCCGTCGAGGTGCGAACGAAACTCGACGCCGTTTTCATTCAGCTTTCGCAAATCGGTCAGCGAAAAAACCTGAAACCCGCCGGAGTCGGTCAAAAACGAACGGTTCCACGACGTAAACTTGTGCAGCCCGCCAAATTGCTTAATAGCTTTGATGCCCGGGCGGAGGAAAAGATGGTATGTATTTCCCAGAATTATGCGTGCGTCGAGTTCGCCTTCGAGCCATTCGTGCCGAATGCCCTTTACCGCGCCCTGTGTACCGACAGGCATAAAAACAGGCGTCTCTATTACAGAGCGCCTAGTTTTGAGTATTCCGGTACGAGCCTCACCGTCGCTCGCGGTCACTGTCCAGTCAATAGGCTTTTCCATTACTCAATTGATGGCCGCAAAAAGGCACAAAACGCGCAAAAATAGAAAATGTGCCTACTTATCTTTCTTCTATTTGCGTCTTTTGCGCCTTTTTGCGGCTAGTTCCTCTTTCCGACTATTTTCTCTTCCCGATCAGCGACCAGATGTCCACCGCACCGACTGCGGTTTCGGTTACGAATTTACCGTCTTCGTTCACCAGCACCGCCGACGGAGTGCCCAACATGCCGAAGCCGCTGGCCGTTTTATGTCCATCGTCAAGGACGACCGGAGATTTTAGTCCGAGTTTTTTTAGGGATTCCTGATCGCCATCGGAAAAGACTATGAGATTCGGGGCGTCGGCACCTTTCGACTCATCCCACGTGCGCAGGTCGTCCAGCATGTTGACACAGTACGGACACGTCGTGCTCCAGAACGTAACCAACGTCGGCTTGCCTTTGAAGTAATCGGACCCGATCTGGGTACCATAGACATCGGCAACCGAGACTTCCGGAACGGTCTCGCCGATCTTGATCCGGGCATGCGAAGGGCTGTTTGACGTCGTAAAGTATGAGAATTCCTCATCCGGATTCTCAGTCAATAATTTGCCAACGAGTTCGCGGATCGCGGTATCACCGGCGGCGGCGTGGCTCGCTACTCGTCCGTCTGCATCCATCAGCAGGGCTGTTGGCGTCCATTTCGCCCGGAGGAGGTCGGTTATTTCGCGGGCTATTTGCAAGAGGATAAGCCTTTCCCGATCACCGCCAAACTTTTCGCGATTATCCTCGGCATCGCCATTGCTGAGAAAGACAAAATCGATCTTGCCCGCGAGCTGTTTTTGCCATTCATTGAACTCAGGCAACAATGCCTTGCATGGATTGCAGGTCGGACTCACGAAGAAAAACAGCACCGCTCTTTTGTCAGCTTTTAGGTCTGCCAATGAAATGGTATTGCCATCAAGGTCCGGCAATTCAAAATCCGGTACGATGCCGCCGATGGGCATTCCGTCGTTGGGGTGGCCCATGTCTTCGCGCTCGACATGGCCGCCTTCGCGGGCGATTAGTTCCATCAGCTCGATGCGTCGCATGATCTGAGTTTGCTGCTCGGATATTTTCTTGAGAAACAGCACGGCCGCGAGCAGCAACACAACGACGGCCAGACCTATCACAAATTGCATAACATCCTGATTTGAATTTACAAGGCTCAGACCCTGCCCCGCCTGTCCCTGAAAAACCAAAAACACCGCCAGAATAATTAGCAAGACATTTCGTCCGACGCTCGTCACACCAACCGGCTCGCTATGTATCTGGCCAAAGCAATGGCAATTCGGGGCGTTGCCCTTTGCCATTTGATAAAGCATCCCACCGGTAAAAATGACAAACATGGCGGCCGATCCGATCGCCCCAAACCACGAGGTCGAGATGAACAGCAGCGAGCCCGCGACTGCCAGTTCAAAAGCCGGGAGCAGATAGACCATCGGCTTGGCTATTGCCTTTGGCAATCCAAAATCCCCGAACGCCTTTTCCGACCCAGCCGGGTCAAAGAGCTTGGCGATCCCCGCAACGCCGAAAACAGCGGCAAGGGCCAGTCTGAGTATTAGCAAGAAAACTTCCATGTCGGTCTAATCTTATCGAACGGCAAATCGTTTTTCCACTATTAACCAGCGGCGAAGCATCATTTCTTCTTCGTCTTATGCCGTTCGACGAGTCGGATCGGCGTCGCAAAAAAATCAAACTCCTCACGCAGACGATTCTCAATATAGCGCAAATACGAGAAATGCAGCCCGCCTTTACCGCCCGATGTAAATAGAATAAACAGTGGCGGACGCAGACCGGCCTGTGTCAGGAATTGAATCTTGAGCCGAGAAAAACCGCCCTTTACCGGAGCAACAGCAGCACCGCCCTTGGGCTGGGTCACGGCGTCCTCAAAAAAACGGTTTAGCATCGATGTCTGAATTCGCAGATTCCGCGCCACGTTCGCTTTAGCAACGAGCGGCAGAATATTCTTGACTCGCTGGCCGGTCAGCGCCGAGATCGTCACGATCGGTGCCCAATCGAGAAATTTCATCGCCATCCGAAGCGAACGCTCAAATTCGTAGATCGTGTTTGTTTCTTTATCTTCGAGAGCGTCCCATTTATTGACGGCGAGGATGATCGAGCAGCCGGAATCGAGGGCGTAACCGGCAATATTGGCGTCGAGATTGGTCACACCTTCGACGGCGTCGATGATCATAATGGCGACATCGGCGCGCTCGAGGGCCTTGCGGGCCATGATTACGGATAGCTTTTCGGCCATCTCGTTCGTTTTTCCTTTTCGGCGAATACCGGCGGTGTCGATGAGCAAATAATCTTGTCCGTCAACGGTCAGGTGTGTATCAATCGCGTCGCGCGTCGTACCGGCGATCGGTGAGACGATGACGCGCTCCTCGCCGAGGATCTGATTGAGCAACGACGATTTGCCAACATTTGGGCGACCGATAATCGCGAGCTTGATCTCATTACTTTTCTGTTCTTCGACCTCGTTGTCAAACGCCAGATGCTCGAAAACCAGATCAAGCAGATCGCCGATACCCGTGCCGTGTTCGGCGGAAATGGGTGACATTTCGAAGCCGAATTTATAGAATTCACCGGCCTCGTTCTCGACCGTTTTCGATTCGACCTTGTTGGCCGCGATGATGACCGGCTTGCCCGTATTCCTCAGGAGAACACCTAATTCTTCATCAAGCGGCGTAACGCCCGCACGCGAATCGAGCACCCAGATGATCGCGACCGATTCATCTATAGCGTGCGAGGCCTGTTTGAAAATATTGGACGGAATAATCGCGTCATCGTCCGGCACAATGCCGCCGGTGTCAACGAGGCGGAATGTCCTGGCCTTCCAATCGACCTCGCCAAACATCCTGTCGCGCGTAATGCCGGGTTCGTCGCCGACAATAGCCTTGCGGCTGCGGCAAAGGCGATTGAAGAGAGTGGATTTGCCGACGTTAGGCCGGCCGATAATGGCGACGAGCGGAGCTGACATAAACTTGTATTCTACTTTTATGGCCGACACCTTACAAACGACCCGATTTATGTGATATTTTCTAAGCAATATTTCGATCCAACTTTATTAGTGGAGGACACTGTGAGAGAGCACTCGAATTTCCGATTTGCGGCATTTTTTCTCATTATCGTTAGCCTGTTTATGCCAAATCAAATATTTAGCCAGCGCACGCAGAAACCGGTTCTTTACGGGCGGCATTGGGTAGCCGTGACGGGCAAACCCATAGCCGCGACCGCCGGTGCGATGATCTTTCAGAAAGGCGGGAATGCGGTTGACGCCGCTTGCGCGATGATCGCCGCTACCGCGACGATGTGGGACACGCTGAGCTGGGGCGGCGAGACCCAGGCACTCATCTACAATCCGCACACCAAAAAAGTGATCGGCATCAACGCACTCGGTGTTGCGCCGACCGGAGCGACCTCCGCGTATTACAAAGCAAAGGGCATGAATTACCCGCCCGAGTATGGCCCTTTGGCTGCCGTTACACCCGGAACGCCTGGTGGCATCATGACGATGCTTGCCGAGTACGGCAAATTGAGTCTCAAGGATGTGCTCACTCCGGCCATCGAAATGGCCGATGGTTACGTTATGGATTCCGAAACCGCCGGCGTCATCGAGCGTCAGAAATCGTGGATCAAACAATGGAAATACTCGACCGCTGTAATGCTGCCCCATCCGGGCGAAAAACACGAAGGCCCGTCCGCCGGTGAGATATTTCGTCAGACCGATCTTGCGGCAACCCTTCGCAAATTGGTTGAAGCCGAGCAAACCGCTCTTAAATCCGGCAGATCGCGAAAAGATGCGATCATGGCCGCCTACGACCGGTTTTACAAAGGTGACATCGCAAAGGAATACGTCCGAGGCACTCAGGAAGAGGGCGGGCTCGCAACGATGGACGACCTCGCCAAATGGCGTGTCCATATCGAAGAACCTGTCTCGACCAGCTACAAAGGCATCGATGTTTACAAACTCAACCTTTGGACTCAGGGACCCGCGATGCTCGAGGCGCTGAACCTCCTCGAAAACTACGATCTCAAAACAATGGGCTACAACAGCCCCAAATATATTCACACCGTTTATCAGGCGATGAACCTTGCGTTTGCCGACCGCGATTTCTACTACGGCGATCCGTATTTTACGCCGGTCGCGCCGATAGCGACGCTTCTCTCCAAGGAATATGCAAAAGAGCGTGCAAAACTGATCGATCCAAATCACAACGACGCGGGAGCACGGCCAGGTGATCCGTATAAGTTTGATAAAAAGACAAATCCGTTTGCTGACCTGCTCGATAAATGGAAAGTCGTGCCGTCCGACAGGCAGACGCTGGCACCCCAGCCCCGCAGCGACGCTGTTCGCGAGATGCTGCTGCGGGACGACATGGCGACCAATTTCCCCGACGGTGACGACGCACGCTCGTTCTACGGTGGAACGACATCCGTGCAGGCGTCGGACGCCGAGGGCTGGGTCGTTTCCGTCACACCAAGCGGCGGCTGGATACCGGCCGTGATAGCGGGTCACACCGGCGTTGGCCTTAGTCAGCGAGCTCAGAGTTTTGTGACCGACCCAGCGGACGGTCCGTACAATGTGATCGAACCAGGAAAGCACCCGCGCGTTACCTTGACACCAACGCTTGCACTCAAAGGCGGCAAACCGTACCTGGCTTTTTCGGTTCAGGGCGGCGACAGCCAGGACCAGAATCTGCTCCAGTTTTTCCTGAACACGGTCGAATTCGGCTTTAACGTCCAACGGGCGACCGAGGCCCCAAACATCAACAGTTTTCAGATGCGAAGCTCATTCGGCCAACACGAAACACGGCCCGGCCGAATTTTACTTGCGAGTTCAACACCGCAATCGGTTCGCGATGAGCTGACAAAAATGGGCTACACGCTGACTTTTGAGGAGCGCACCTCAGGCCCGATAACCGCCATTTTTCTCGATCAGGAACACGGCTCGATGCAAGGCGGAGCGAGCACACATGGTGATGATTACGGGATTGCGTGGTAATCAATTTAATAAATAATGAACAGTATTCTGACCAACAACCGCTCAATTACTACGCTTATTTTGACCGTATTTTGCTCTGTCGGCTTGTTCGCCCAGGCTCCGTCGCCAACGCCCAAAGTGCCGACACATGCCGACATTTTGCGTGGCGAATATGGGCGATACAGGTCAAATAACGACCTGTTGTCGTACGCTCTTGACATCCGCATCGATCCGGACAAAAAAACAATCAACGGCAAGAACACCATCCGTTTCAAGATGTTGAAGGACGACACCCGAATACAGCTTGATCTTTACGACAATCTTAAGATCGACAAGATCATTCTCGGCACCGAACCGCTCGAGTACACGCGTGATTCGGGAGCCGTGTTCGTAGATTTTCCGCAAACTTTGAAAGCCGGCAAGCTCTATTCGATAGATTTCTACTATTCGGGCACACCAACGACAATCGGGCGTTTTGGAGGGTTTACGTTCGGAAAGGATCCGGCTGGGCGACCCTGGATATTCACAGCATGCGAAGGCCTAGGAGCCAGTCTCTGGTGGCCGAATAAAGATCAGTGGCACGACGAGGTCGAGAATATGACAATTAGCATCGCCATCCCGAATGACCTTAGCGATGCATCAAACGGAAAGTTCGTCGGCAAGAAAGACCTCGGTGACGGATATACGCGTTGGGATTGGCAGGTGAACTACCCGATCAACAATTACGACGTTTCGGTCAACATCGGAAAGTACGAGCATTGGTCGGACAAGTTTAACAATGTCCCGATGGATTTCTACGCATTGCCGGAGGACCTGGACAAGGCCAAGGTGACGTTTCAGCAGGCCAAGGGGATGCTGGCCGCGTACACACATTATTTTGGCGAGTACCCGTTTCAAAAAGACGGTTACAAGCTGGTCCAGGCACCGTACTCCGGGATGGAGCACCAGAGTGCGGTGACCTACGGTAACCTTTTTAAGAACGGATATTTGAACCGCGATTGGACCGGAGTCGGCATCTCGACAAAATTTGATTTCATCATCATCCACGAGAGCGGCCACGAGTGGTTTGGCAATGCCGTTTCGGCCGCCGACGTTTCGGACATGTGGATTCACGAAGGCTGGACGACGTACCTCGAATGCTTGTTCGTCGAATATTCATACGGACACGACGATTACATGAAATATACCAATGCCTACAAAAAGAAGGTGCAAAACCGATTGCCGATCATCACGGCCCGCGGCACCAACACCGAGCCGCCGCAGGACATGTATTTTAAGGGAGCGCTATTTATCCACACGCTCCGCAGCGTGATCAACGACGACAAAAAATGGTTTGCGTTGATCCATGATGTATTTCAGCATTTCAAATACCAAAACATCATGACCGAGGATATGATCGCCTACTTTAACCAAAAGACAGGTATGAATCTGACCCCGATCTTCGACCAGTATCTGCGGCACACTGCAGTTCCCGTGCTCGAACTAAATGTCAGCGACACAAACCACGAAGTTTCTTATCGCTGGAAGGCCGATGAAAAGGATTTCGCGATGCCCGTCCGCGTCGGTAAAGAAGGCAGATGGCAGATCATCAAGCCGACAACAACGTGGCAGATAATGAAGACGGATCTCAAATCAGCCGATCTGAATGTCGCGACCGATCTGTATTATGTCGACGTTAAAAAAAGGGAGGTGGTTGATTTGCCGGTGGTTTCGTCCCTAAAATGCCGCTAGCTACAGCACAATTGCAATGCCTTTGATTGAATTGCCACTGCTTTAGCTAGTGGTGGAGAGGGGAAAATAGATCGCTTTAGCCAAAACTTGAGGAAAAATATCAATCATCCTTTCAGCTTTAGCTCTAGCTATAGCTCGATGAAATTACCATTTCAGTTTGGCTAAAGCCGCACACAAATGACACAAAATATCCACTAGCTAAAGCTAGTGGCAATTCATAAAAGCTGACGCAGTAATCCCTATGACCGCAAAATTACCATTTGACATCACCCGTTCCGTCGAAATCCTAAAACAAACCCCGTATACGCTCAGCCGCATGTTGGAGGGGCTTTCTCCGGAATGGACCGCAAGCACCGGCGACACCGAAAATTGGAGTCCATACGATGTGATAGGCCACCTGATCCATTGTGAGGAGACCGATTGGATACCGCGGGTCGAAATTATCCTGGCACAGGGTGAGGATCGAAAATTTGTTCCATTCGATCGCTTCGCTCAATTTGAGAATTTGCGGGTCAAAACGCTCGACGACCTGTTGACGGAATTTGCACACATTCGAAACATCAACGTTGAAAAGCTGCTGCTCTGGCGGTTGACGCCGGATCACCTTTCCCTGCCGTGCATACACCCCGAGTTTGGTGAGGTCACGCTTAAACAGCTTATATCAACATGGGTTGTTCACGACCTTACCCACATTCGACAGATCGTCACGTATTTGGCGGCGAAATACTCAGAAAACGTCGGCCCGTGGAAAGCCTATACCTCTATTCTAAAATAATCAAAAAAAGGATAGTAATAACAGGCTACTATTTGGTTGATTTTGGGGGGCCGCCGTTAGGCCTTCGAAAACTGGAATGTCACGACAACATTTAAGGCTCCGTTGACGATCTCGTTGCGAACCGCAGTCGCCTTCATCTGCAAGTTTCCGTACTTGGACACCGGCACCGCGAAGGCAAGTTTATCGAGGGTCAGGATATTGATCGGATTGAGTTTTTTGTCGATCGAACCCTGAAGCATTTTCGCGATCAGCGAACCGCCCACGCCGCCCGTGCCGCTGAGATTTACACTCAACACCCTAACGCGACCAACCAGCCGCTGGGCATCCTTGTCAAACTCAAGATCGATGTTGGATTCCGCCCAACCCGAAAAATCGACACACCCCACAAACGGCGGAGCATAGCCACCTGAAAAAGCGAGCGGAACGTATATCTTGCCGTCACGAAAACGAACAGATGTTCTGACACCGTTTATCTCACGAAGGATCTTGATGGATTCGGTGCAAAAGGGTTTTTTTGCTTCCGCCCTAGATCTTTGACCTTCGGCAAATCCGTAAGTCATAGCAGGGCTCTCGGATGCCGTAGACGTCGGGCCAACCTGCGATAACGTAAATTCCGGCGGATCGAAATTCTGATAGATCGAATCGAGCAACGCATCGAAAAATGGCTCGTTAAGGCTGATAGAAACTTCAGCTTTTTGAGCGTGTGCGGTCGTAAAAAGAAAAAGTATCGCAAGAGTTACCGCAAAATAAGATCGGCTCATAATACAACCTCGCATTCCCGAATATAGGCTGACAAATCGATTAACATAAACCTCAGATGCAAAAGAGCAAAACTTCGATGTTCGCCACTATTCGGCTAAAGACCGCTCCTGACAACATCATGCAGTCGCAACAACCCAACGCAGATACCGCCCTCATCTACTACCGGCAAGACCGAGATCTGAGACGGACGATTTTCCATCAATTGCAGGGCATCGAACGCAAGCATCTCAGGCGAAGCCGTGATCGGGTCCGCGGTCATCATGTTTTCGGACGTTAATGACGAAAACAGTTCGGGTGACGTACGTTCGATCGTTCGTCTCAGGTCGCCATCGGTGATGATGCCAAGTAGTTCTCCGGCTTTGCCAACGACACTGACGGCGCCGAGTGCATTTTTGGAAACAGCCTTTACTACATCAAGCCAGTTTGCGGAAGTGGAAATGTTCGGACTGTCATGCATCAGATCACCGACTTTCAATGTCAGCCTTTTGCCGAGCCGCCCGGCGGGGTGATTTGCGGCAAAATCTTCGGCGGTCAAGCCTTTCGCATCCATTAGGGCCATCGCCAATGCGTCGCCGATCGCGAGAGCAACGGTCGTCGAGGTTGTCGGAGCGAGATTTAACGGGCAAGCCTCTTTGTCCACCGACGCGTCTAGGACCGTGTCCGCCTGGCGAGCGAGAGTGGAATCGAGACTGCCGACAATTGCGATCACGGTTACCCCCCGCTGACGAAACGTCGGCATGATGGCTAGCAACTCGTCGGTTTCGCCCGAATTGCTAAGAGCGATCACGACATCATCGCTCGCCACGACACCTAGGCCACCGTGCAAGGCATCTGACGGATTTACAAAAACGGCCACCGTTCCGGTGCTTGTGAGCGTCTGGGCTATCTTTTGCCCGATGACGCCCGATTTGCCGACGCCGCAGACAATTACCTTGCCTTGGCACGATTCGAGCAGATGGAGGGCCTTTTCAACGCCGGACCGATCGATCTTATGGGCCGTGCGGCTTATCGCTTCCGATTCGAGATTTAGGATCTCAATGACTTTATCGTAGTAGTTTGTCACTAGGTAAATTGGCAGTTTACTTCGCGGGAACGGGTTTCAAAATGTCCAAAACGATCTCCCACCGTCCTTGAACGAGCTTCCAGATCTGGAGCGAATTTCCCTTTTCCGTCACGTTTTGATTTTCGGTGATCGTATATGCTCCCAGATTGTAAGAAATGTCGCCGGAACCGAACACCGTGCTCTTTCTGGAAAATCTAACGTTTCCCTTGAACCTTTTCATCTCGGCAGCCACATTCTTCAAACCGATTATCGGCATTTTATCTTCTCGGAACATGTGGATATCGCTGCTTCCAAAATACTTATATGCACTCGCAAGGCCCGATTCCTCAGACATTTTCAAAAACCCGGTCGACGGGTCAGCGGCCGAGGAATTGCCCTCATTAAGAGCTTTTCGACTGTCGTTTTTCGCGGTTATCCACTCGGTCGAGAATTTTTCCGGTTTGGGATGATCCACACCAATGTCGAGGATAAATTTATATTTACCGTCGACCTGCTGCAACCAAACGGTAATGAACTCACCAAAGGCGGTCGGCAGGTCGTCCTTGCCTTTCGGCCTGAACTCCCAATTACCAGTCGTATAACCCATTATGCCGTTCGACGAAATATCGGCATAGTTCGGCGCCCAAGAAAGCAGGCCGGGGCCCTCGGCGCGTGCCGTCCAAAATGGTTTTGCGGTTATTTTATCCGGATTGAAAACCAAGGCGTCGTCGGCCATATTCGCGAGAAACGCACTCCGGGTTCCCTGCTCGGATGCAAGACGGACAAAGCTGTGCTCGGTATCGACAAGCTTTTGTAGATCGGTCTGCCCAAACGCCGATAAGGCAAAAGCCAACAGCAACAGAAGTCTAAGTGCGAATTTCATACATGGAAATTGAATATCTCGAAATATCTTGGCGCGTTCCCGCTCAATTATCAACCAAAACACAGGTTATGTCTGTCATCCGACTCTCAGGCCGTCGTATTTATGTAAAATACCTTTATGAAAAGGGGTTCTCTGATCTCGCTGACCAAATGTGGCTTATATTGTAAACAAGGCGATTTTTATATTGACCCTTGGCTTCCCGTTCCTAAAGCCGTTGTCACTCACGCCCATGCCGACCATGCTTATCGCGGAAATGATAGTTATCTCGTCGTATCCGAGTGCGAACCGCTCGCACGCATTCGTCTTGACCCTGAAGCGGTTGTAAGCAGTCTAGACTACGGGGTCGAGACATCACTGAATGGAGTAAAAATTTCTTTTCACCCCGCAGGACACATTTTGGGCTCAGCGCAGGTTCGCGTCGAATATAAGGGCGAAGTGTGGGTTGCTTCGGGTGATTACAAGCTAACGCCCGATCCAACCTGTGCCCCATTTGAGCCCGTCAAATGCAATTATTTCATAACCGAGGCTACATTCGGCCTGCCGGTCTACCGGTGGACCGACCCAAAAGTCGTTTTCGCTGAGATCGACGAATGGTGAATGCGAAATCGAGAACGCGGCAAGGCCTCAGTTATCTTCGCCTACTCGCTGGGCAAGGCTCAGCGGGTTTTGAATGGCATTGATCGTTCGATCGGACCCATTTTCACTCACGGTTCGGTTGAGCGGCTGACACAAGCCTATCGCGATGCGGGCGTCGATTTGCCGCCCACTACCTACGCCGGGAGCGTAACCAACAAAAAAGAATTTGCCGGCTCGCTGATCGTTGCGCCGCCGTCGGCCCAGACATCGACGTGGCTTCGAAGGTTTGGTGAGCAGTCAACCGGGTTCACGTCGGGCTGGATGATGGTTCGCGGTGCTCGACGGCAGCGAGCCGTGGACAGGGGCGATCATGCCGACTGGCCGGAATTGCAGACCGCAATCCGGGCTACCCAAGCAGATACGGTGTACGTAACGCACGGATTTTCAAACGAAGTCGTTCGCTGGCTTAACGAGACGGGTGTGAACGCCCTTCCGCTCAAAACCCGGTTTGTCGGAGATGGCGACATGAGCGATATGATCGATGAGGAATCGGAGCAAAGATGAAGCATTTCACCAAACTCTACGTCCAGCTCGATCAAACTAACAAGACCAACGAAAAGGTCGAGGCGATGCGATCTTATTTCGAGCACGCAGAGCCTCATGATTCCGCCTGGGCACTCTATTTTCTTTCAGGCCGTAAGCCCCGCCAGATCGTACCATCGAAACTGCTTCGCGAATGGGCGTTGGAATTATCCGGCATTCCTGAGTGGCTTTTTATGGAGTCAAGAGATACGGTCGGCGACAGTGCAGAAACGATGGCGTTGCTGCTGCCGAACACGACGGATACGGACGAAACGCCCCTTCACATCCTGGTCGAAGAAAAATTGCTGCCCCTCAGAGTGTCGGATGTCGAGATTCAGAAGGAGGCAGTCACCGAGGCTTGGTCTCGCATGAATTACTCGCAGAGACTCGTCTACAACAAGCTGATCTCGGGTGCATTTCGCGTAGGTGTGGTACGGAAAATTCGCGAGATCGGTCGTGCGGAGGTTGTCAGCCTTATGGGTGACGAGATCGCTGCCCGGATATTTTCCGATCTTGATAAAAATGCCGAGGAAATCGGCGGGGTCGCGTTACCCTTTATCGTTCCGGTTCGCTTCACCGCTGAGAACGGCGATGCCGACGATCTTCGCCCAATCGATTCGAGATAACTTTGGTGTTTTAAAAGAACATCCTCTGATTTTTCGTAACGTATGCCTCGATCTCCTTGATCGTATTGAATACGCCGAGCTTTTCGTTCGGTGCTTCTTTGGTGGTAAAGGTCTTGCCGGTATTGACGTACATGGCGTTTGCGGGGTACGAATCCTTGGCCCCCAGGCATTTGCCGGCCATCACGACATCCGTTTGGCCGTCTCCGTTCAGATCGTCAAAAGCCACAGCCTCGACCCAGCAGGCAGGCTGGCCAGCGAAAGCGCCGGGAAATTCAAATACCTGCTTTCCATCCTTAAAGATATGAAACGTCGAGCCGCGCGGGACATCTTTGTCATCAAGCATGTCCTCTCCCCTAGCAAAGGTAACAAAACACGATCCCTCGTAGGGCTTGTAGTCGAACCCGAACGACTGCTTGGCGATGAATTTGAGCCCTGGTATTTTGACGCTCGCACAATTTGCTGGAGCCGGTTTCGGAGCGGCGGCAGTAGTTGGCGGCGCGGTGCTTGGGGCCTCGGTCTTGGCGGTATTCGCCGCGTTCGCCAGTGGAGCGACACCGTTCTGGTTCGGAGACGACGCTGGTTGGTTCGTTCGGGCATTAATGGAACAACCGGCAAATACACAGGCAGCCAGGGCAATTAGGACAGAGGCTAGTATTTTCTTAGGATTAATTTATGTGAACTGATTTTTTCTGGTCGATAACGAGAATATACGATTACCCACATTTTCGGAAGGCTAACAGAGCTGATTTTGCTGACTGCACTGCTCAAACCTTTTTGCTCTTATGGCGTATTAATATTTTCGAGTCCTAAATAAATTGAAATGAAAAAAGCACTTATCATCCTCACCCTATTTTTGCTGACCGGCACCAACTTGATGGCCCAGCAGTTATACATGCCCCGGAACGTCAAAAAGGCGTTTGACGCCGAATCGCGATCGCCCGGCGGAGTACCCGGTAAAAACTATTGGCAAAACAAAGCGGCGTACAATATAAGCGTCAACGTCGCGCCTCCAAACCGTACGGTTTCGGGCACCGAAGAGATCACCTACGTCAACAATAGCCCGAACACTCTGGAAAATCTGGTGTTCCGGCTTGAATTAAACTCACACATGGCGGAAGCTCCGCGCGAAACTCAGATCAAGACGGATCACCTGACCTCCGGAGTTCATATCGACGAGTTCACCGAGAATGGGAAGGTAAAACCGTGGGAGTCGGAAAAAGGCACGACCTGGGATATTGTGAAACTCGGTAAAAAGTTGGCTCCCCATAATTCGGTGAAGATCACTTTCAAATGGCATGTCGATATGTCGGTCGAAAGCGGACGCGAGGGGGCAATTGACCCTTCTACGTTTTTTATCGCCTATTTTTATCCGCGAGTCGCGGTCTACGATGATACAAACGGTTGGGACACGGTCAACTTTACCGAGGGGCATGAGTTTTATAACGACTTTAACGACTACACCTTTCAGGTGACCGCACCAAAAAACTTTGTCGTCTGGGCCACGGGCGACCTGCTTAATGCGGACGAAACTCTACAGCCAAAGTTTCTCGAACGTTTCAAAAGGTCGTTTACAAGCGACGATGTCATTCACGTTGCAACGCTCGACGAGCTTTCAAACAAATCAGTGACTGTCCAGACCGATACGGTGACATGGAAATGGAAAGCCGACAATGTTTCCGATGTAGCTATCGCGGTCAGCGATCATTTCATTTGGGATGCGGGCAGCGTAATAGTTGATAAGACAGCAAATCGGCGGGCGAGCGTTCAGGCCGCTTATGACAAAGATTCCAAGGATTTCCAAAAGATGGTTGAGTACGGCAAGCACGCGCTGGACTGGACGTCGAATAACTATCCGGGGACGCCCTATCCTTTTCAGAAAACGACGATCATCCGTGGTTTTGCCGACATGGAATACCCGATGATGGTCAATGACAGTTCCCAAAAAGACCCTGAGTTTACACGGTTTATCGTCGAGCACGAGATACTTCACTCGTGGTTTCCGTTTCACATGGGAATCAACGAACAGCGGTACGGTTTTATGGACGAGGGCTGGGCGACGGCGTTCGAATATATGATCGGCACAAACGATATGGGCAAGCAAAAGGCCGATTTCTCTTTTAAGCAATTTCGAGTAGCCGGTTGGATAAAAAATGGGCGGGCTGACAGCGATCTGCCGATCATTAACCCGGGCGACGCAGCTGTCGGGGCCGGGTTCTTCTCTAACGAGTATGGAAAAGCTGCCCTTGGCTATATCGCCCTCAAAGACCTGTTAGGCGACGCCGAATTTTCGCATTCCCTGCATGAATTCATAGCGCGATGGAACGGTAAACACCCGCTCCCGTGGGACATGTTCAACTCTTTTAACACCGCGTCGGGCAAGGACCTAAATTGGTTTTTTAATAACTGGTATTTCAGCAGCGGTTACATTGACCTCGCGGTTCAAAATGTCGCCCAGACCGACGCGGGGACGGTGGTTACGATTAGAAATATCGGCGGCTTTGACGCACCGGTCGACATCATCGTGAAATACGACGACGGCAAATCCGAAACGTTTCATCAAACCCCATCAATCTGGAGCACCGATCAAAAGCAAGCGAGCATTAACATCGTGGCCAAAAAGAAGATAAAGTCGCTCATCCTTGATGGTGGAATATTTATGGATGCCAATGAAGCGGACAATCACTGGGAGGTCAAATAACACCTCAATATGCCGGTAGATAGCTTCGGCTATCTGAAATCACTGATCAGAACGACGTCCCGTATGGCGTTGCCGCGTGTGTATGCAAGAAATTTGCCGTCCGGCGACCAATCGTATGCGTAAAGTTTTTCGTTTGGCAGCCCCTTTAGTTTGTGCGGCTCGGCCCCGGTTAATTCCTGCCGCCAAATACCGCTAATCCAGTCGCGGTAGGTGATCGCCTTGCCATCGGGTGTCCAATGGACTGAGAGCCTGAGATTGGCCCGCGGCGGAAGATCAAACAATTGAAGCGGTTCGCCGCCATCTATCGAAAAAATGGCTAATTTAGGTTTTTCGTCAACAAGATACCCGCAGGCAATAAAGCGACTGTCTGGCGAGATTTTCGGCCAGCTTGACCCGTCCTCAAGCTTCACCGCGTCGCCGCCCAAACTCGCCATCCGCCACATCTCACCCGAACTCTCCGGACTCGAAATATAGACAATCCAGCGTCCGTCCGGTGAGATATCGGGCTGTGCGGCGGTGTCGGCGTCGGTCAATTTTACAATATCACCGCCATCGCCATTGGAGCGCCAAACGGCAAAGCTGCCGCTCCGATTCGACTCAAAAACAAAAAATCTGGCGTCCATCGAAACGCCCGGAAATATGTTGTTTCCCTCGGACGGTATGAGCTGTTTCTGGTCGCCGCCGCCCACGCTCATAGTCCAGATCGTATTATTTTCACCAGCTCCTGCCGTGTAAGCTATCCTGCCATCCGTCGTCCATCTGAGTCCGTACCATCCATCCATCCGGCCGATCGAGCCGAATGTTATCTGTTTTGCCTGGGCCAGATCGTCCGTCGGCGCAATCCAAATGTTGGACTGGGCCAGCGCCTGCACCGTCAGCAGCGAATTTTGATCCTGTCCCAAAAAAATTGTCGAGCCGTAAAGACTTAGATCGCTGACTAGATGTTTGACCTCGCCACCCGGAAATGCAACAGACCAAAGCTGTGACAGCGTCGATCCCGTTTTCTGCGCGACAATGACCAACCCCGCGCTGTCCGCCAGCCAGGCTATCGCCGAGATACGGCTCCACGCGGCCTTGGTCAGCGGCTTAACGGCACCGTCAGATGTATTTACCGCATAAACCTCGTAATCATTATTGGTGTCGCTTCGCATGGCTCCGACCGCGATAGTCGTTCCGTCAGGCGACCATGCTACATCCTGTCCGACAAATTTCCGGGCGTCGGGCGATGCGGCTATTACATGATCGTTCCTGCCATCTGAATCGGTCACAACCAGCACCGGTTTCGGGTTGCCCGTACCGCCGCGAATAAAAGCAAATTGTTTGCCGCTCGGCGAAAATGTAATGTTGTAGGCTCGATCCTCTATCTTTTCCGCCAGCCCGCCCAGAACCGGCATTTTATATACGCCCCCATTTACGTTTAAATCGTCGGCGAGGGTGTAAAAAAGACTGGCGGCGTCCGGCGAGAATTTTAAATCCTGATAATTGACAGGCAGCGGAGGGCGGATTTGAATGGGTTCGCCGCCGTTCACATGACCCATCCAGAGACTCTGATTTTCACCATCCACATGTGAGTAAACAAACAGCTTGCCGTCGGGCGAAAGAGTGGTGTTTGTCGCCAGGCCGTCCGAGGTCAGTCGTTTAATCGAAATGTTTTGCGATGGCGGGGCCGCCACACTCGTTAGTTTTCGACGGTTTTGCCACAGAAGGCCGCCCGCTATCAAGGCTAGTAAGAGAACCACGAGCGAAATGCCAATGGCAACGCGGCGGCCAGACAATCCAGAAAATTTAGAATGTTCCAGCCCAACGCTGGAGGCCTCAATAGGTTTAACATCTTCCGTGACATGTCGCCCGTTGCTCGACTGCTTCATATCGGCAACAAACTTATACCCGTTGCCCGGTACGGTGACAATAAAACGATGCTCATTTTTGCCCTCACCGAGAGCTTTTCTAAGCGCCGCGACGTGAACGGTCAGATTCTTTTCCTCGACAAACTGCTCCGCCCAAACCAGATCTAAGAGATTTTGCTTTGAAAGCGTTTCGCCCGAATGCTCGACGAGCGTTAGAAGCAGGTCGAACGCCTTTGGATTGAGCGGAACGGGCCTGCCGTTTCTCAACAACGTTCTCTTGAGCGAATCGACCTCGAAATCCTCAAAGTAAAGCCTTCCGTTTGCCGCTCCGTTTTCCATCTTAGTAACTTTTAGTAACTTTTTGCCGCCAAATTAGCCATTTTTTGCAACTCGTTGGTCAAAAATTGAAATCGTTCAAAAAACAGAATCCTTTGTCTGTAATTATAACACTGCATAATGGCCGACGAAGATAAATCTGAAGAAATAATGTAAAAGGGAGGATACTATGCTTCATCTAAACAAACTCACCAGTCGGTGGGGGCTCGTTTCACTAATAATTATCACAGTTGGGATATCGGCTTTCGGTCTCGCGGTCGTGATCGGCATACCGGATTCGTCGGAGGTTATCCATGCGTGTTATAGCAACTCACAGGGAGGTGTCCGGATCGTTGTGTCGGCATCCGATTGTAAAAATAATGAGACGGCTATCACGTGGAATCAGGCAGGTCCCGCCGGACCCACCGGCCCACAAGGTCCTCAGGGAGCTACGGGGCCGCAAGGTGCGACTGGACCAGCGGGGCCACAAGGTAATCAGGGGCTTACCGGGCCGCAAGGATCGCAGGGGTCCGCCGGTCAGGCGCGCGCGGCGGGGTCGGTCTCCAACAACCAGCCCACCCCATCTTTCTATCTGAACGGGTTGACAGGATGGGTCGCGGTAGTGCGGACCGGGGTTGGCCAATACTGTCTCACGGCCGATCCGTCGATCACTCGCAACAATTCTGTGTTGATCCTATCGACAGGTAGCCCCGGATCAACGAGCACCGGCTTCGTCATTTGGACGGGCTACTGCAATGGTAACGAGTTCGCAGTCGAGACCTTGACCGCTGCCGGTGCGCTAACGGACACGGTGAACTTCACGGCGATGGTGCCCTGAACATCTCGGTCGCGGGCGTCATGACGACAAGGATTGCGTCTGAACACAGCCACGAGTTAACTAACATCAGCAAATTCATTAGAGGAGTAAATATGAGAAACAAACGAACATTAACAATCGCAACAACAACATTTGTCCTGCTCGGACTGGCAGCATTCGGTTTTTTCCGGTATCTGCCGCAAACGGTAAAGGCATTTAATCCGCAGCCAGACCCTCCGGGATACGGTCTGGTCGGAATTACGAACGGGCAGACGCTTCGGGTCACCGTGGTGAATACCGGCGATCCGCCGGAGCCCGATACACCAAACCCGGCCCGCGTTGTATTAAATTTTAGGGACGGAAACGGTAATCTGTTTCGCAACCCGGATGGCAGCCCGATCCGCCGCATCGCGTTTTTGAAAGGCGGTGAATCGACCTCGCTCGATCTGAACGCAGACAATTTTGTCCGCGGCAACCAACGGCTCACGGTACGGCCCGATATTCGCATACAGCAGGCCGACCCAGTGGTTGTGGGAGACCGTTTGTTGCCGCCCGATCCGTGCATACCGAGTGCCGAGGTGATCGATAACAACGGCCGGACGCAGTTCATGATGCCGTTTATACCGGCGGTCCAACGCACCGCCGCGCCGCAGTAATTAAGACTGAACTTTCGGGCGGACCGCGACCTCGTTTATCTGGGGGCCGTCCGAACATTCATTAGCACGGAGAAACTATGAAAATCAAAATAAAAAAAATCATATTTGCGGGAGTCATCGGCTTGGGGGCGATCATGTTAGTGGCCTTTTTGTTCGTCGGTGCGGCCAGTGCCCAGCCGAAAACTGGCGGGAGACCACCGGTCGGCGGTGGAGGAAAGTCGGCATCGGTCTTTATTTCAAAGTTCGTTTACGCGACCGATGCCGAAGGTAATACCGTCAAGGTCGCGGTGGACCCCGGGACCAAGGTCATCTATTCCATTCTCACTATCGCCGATCCGGCGCCGGGGTCGACCTTCAAATTTGTCTGGACGTTAAGTGACGGCGCGACGCATCAGCAAGCGGAAGTTTTTTCGCAGGAGTTCAGCAATCAGTCCGGTAAAACCATCGCATGCAAATATGCTCCTCCCGGCGGTCTAAAAAAAGGCACGTATATTGTTCAAATTTTTATCGACGGCCGCGGTCGCAATCGCGCGCGTTTGATCGTGATGAAGAACGAGACCTAACAGCTTACGCGTCCGCGGAAACCGACAAAACCCGTTTCTGCGGGCGCGGCCTTGTCGAACTAAACGATATAGGAGAGAAAACAATCATGATACCGAAACAATTGCTTATCGCACTGGTGTTCACCGCCTCATTACTCTTTATGACCCAAACCGCGAGCGCCCAATTCATAGCAAAGTTCGGCTTCTCAACAGACGCTGAAGGCAAAGAGGTCAAGGTCGTCGTGGACCCCGGGACCAAGCTCATTTATTGCTTTGCTACCACACCCAAGCCGTTGCCGGACATGAATTTCAAATTCGTTTGGACGCACAACGATCTCGCCAAGCAGGAAAAAACCAAAGTTTTTACACAAGAGCTCAGCAACCAGGCCGGGACGATCATCGCAAGTAAATACGCACCTCCCGGCGGGCTAAAGGACGGAACCTACGAGGTGGATATGTTCATCGACGGAAACATCCGCAAACACGCGCGGCTTATTGTCCAAAAGGATCGGCATTAGCGAACAAGTCGACATCCGCCGTCGCCCACGGCTGATAGTGCCGATTTTCTCGGGCTGGAGTAGTACATGCAAAAGAGACGGAATACACGGACTTGCTAATTGGCCGTGTATCCGTGCGTTCGACTAAGCCTATTCAACCCGGACAAAATCCGTCCCTGTCCGGCCGAATGTCTCTGGGTGATACATCTCTTCAGCCTTGGCGGGCGGTACGACGAATTGCCCCGGCGTTGTTGCTCTTGCCACGTAGGAATAGTTGTAAATACCTTCCCACAGTAGTGAGCAGAATGCCTCGGCCCGCTCGTCGCGGAAATTCTGGTGTTCGAACCAGTTCATTCGCCACCACCAGCCGCCGCCGAAAGAGCGGCTGCTGTAGGTCGTGACCGACGTGTTGCCGCCCGGATCGCCCGGTATCACCTCGGTCGTGGCCAATTCCGGGTTGAGTATCTCAAGTCCGGCAGGCAGCGGGTCGACCAGGGCGACGTGATAACGCCGTGCCTGAGCGACCATTGTCAGACGGACGCGGACGCGTGCACCGGCCTTGATCGTCCATGAGCCGTCGGCGTTTTGTTTAACGTCTTCCTTATCATCGGCCGCCTCGTACTTCCTCAGGACCGTAAAGCCGTAATCCGATGGATCGAGCTTTAGGTTCTTCGGAGCGTACTGCATGCCGAGTCGGTAATATAAACGTCCGGCTCCCTGGCGGTCGATGATCAGATTCGACGTTCCGCCCTGATCGGTCAGGTATGACATCGGGATATTCAGTTGGTTTGAATCAACCGAGCGTCCCTTGAACGCCTCTTCGCCGGCATATGTATTTCCAAGCCAGATCCGCGTCACAAAATCAGGCGTGACCTTTTCAAAGGCGTTGAAATACTTGTCAAGAGCGAGCAGGATAAAGACATTTTCCTGCGTATTCGACCAAGCACCCTTTGTCCGATGATCGAGCAGTCCGCGCACAAGCTTTGGAATAAGGTCGTTCTTTGGATCGGCCTTGATCATCGCTTCGAGCAGGACGCCGTCGGCACGCCGGTTCGAGTACATGATGAGCCATGCGCCGTCGCCGTAGTTCGTGACAAAGTTTGCCGTAGCGGCTGTCTCCGTTGTTCGGTTATTGAGGAAATGCAGGATATTCTGCACCTCGACGGTCGAGCCCGGATCGTTCGCGAGCACCGACAGCACCCAGCCGAGAGCCTCGAACGGCATCTTCTCGATCGTTGCCTCAGCCAAAAGTTTCTTTGTCTTAGCAACGTCTTTGTCCCCCATCATGTCACGGATATACAAGGCATACGCCGATATAGTCCAACGCACCTCCGGCGAATTTACATACCATTGATCGTAATGACTCTCGACGTTCTTGAGGTACGGCTTGGTCTTATCGATCATTTCCTGCGGCACCTTGTAGCCCTTGGCTTTGGCTAGGGCCAACGCGTGGGCGACGTGGACCGTCAGGAACGGATATTCATAGCGCTCCTTGTCCCGTTTCCACAGGCCAAAGCTGCCGTCGCTTCGCTGCCGCGACTGTAATATCTCGATGTCGCGGGCAAAGTATTTATTCAGCTCCTCCGGTTTGGGCATTTCCTTCGCCTTAAATGCTCCCAGCACATCACGCATCGCCGCTATCGAGATCATTCGTGACGATATCTGCTCCGAGCAGGAGTATGGATAATTCGTGAGATACAGGAATGCATCGGTCAGCTCCTGCAATTGCGTCGACGATGTCGTGACCTCAAGCCCGCCAAATTGCGGGAACACATCACCGGGCGTCTGCACCGGCTGAACGATCGCCCCGTTCTGGTCGGTCGTGCCATAGGTCGCGAATGCCTCGGTCGTCGCCGGCGTCCAAACCGGCAGCGAAATCTCGGCGGCATCGTTATATTTGCCTGATGTCACTGCTATCTGGAACCGAGCCGTTCCTGCCTTGTCAGCCGATACCGGGAACCTGACCTCCGCACGGTCATTTGCCTTAACAAGGACGCGCTTGCCAGCGTTTTGAGTTCCAGCTTCAGCTGGCTTTCCCGTCGCGTTGAGGGCAACTGAAGTTGGAACTCCCAACGAAGCATTCGTCGCACGTATCGCGACCTCGACGGTCATGTCTTTATCGGTTTGATTCTGAACGACGACCGGTAATTCGATTTTGTCGCCAAAGTTCATAAATCTCGGCGCCGATGGCCGTACCATCAGCGGCTGCTTAGCCGTGATCGTCGATTCCGATTTCCCGAAACGTTTTCCGGTATCGACTGTAACCGCTGTAATCCGATATCGCGTTAGGTTGTCTGGCAGCTTGATATCGATCGTCGCGCGGCCGTTTGAGTCTGTCTTAACTGTTGGCGAAAACAACGCCAGAGCATTGAAATTTTGCCGCAAATTAATCGGTGTCTCTGCCTGTTGCGGTTCATCTCTTCGTTCCTTCTCCTCAGCCGCGATGCCATCGACCGACATTTCGGATTTAGATGCTCGCGCCATCATCGGCAACGCTTGAACTTGGCGACCATTCACCGCACTGTCCGCCCCCGCACCGGAACCAAAACCTCCACCTCCCGGCCTCGGCGGTGGCGGTGGTTGTTTTTTCAGATCGTCCGGGTTGCCGAGTAAGACATCCTTTCGCAAATGATAATCCGTCGTACCAGTGCCGCGCGCGGTATAAAACGTGTCCATCGGATCGCCGATTGTATAACGTGATAAAGCAAGCACACTCTCGTCAACCACGACAATTGCAACCTCGCTATTACTAACCGGTTCGCCCCGGTTGTCTTTGACCTGAACATCGACCTTTGTTTCGCCGCCGGGAGCAAGCGTCTTGTCGCGCGGGTCGGCAGTAACAGTTAACTTGCGAGACGCGGTCGACATCGACAAACCAATACTTCCGCTTGCAAATGCGGGGCGTTTGGCAAGTTTAGCGTCAACCTCCCCTTTGTCATTGGTTCGCGACTCCGCCCCCACAAGATCGACCTGGGCCGTTATGTTTGGCAAATATTTCTCCTCGAGCGGGATCTTGAGCGTCATCGACGAATCTTTCATCGAAAACCGTTCGGTTTTGACAATGCCGTCACGCCGAAGCGTCAGTACGCCCTCGGCAGGCGTGAATGGAGAGATCACAAGCAGCTCGGCCACATCACCGGGTGCAAAGTCCTTCTTGGACGGAATAATTTGGACCTCTTCCTGCTCGACGTTGCGTTTCGGAGGCGTTTTGCCGCCGGGGACCCAGACGGTAAATTCGCTCGAATTAAAGCGTTCTTTATCATCCATCACGGTCGCAGTCACAGTATATTTGCCGCCCTGTTTGGCTATGAACGAGCAATTTTGTGGCTTATCGGCCGATTTGACCGTACACGTCTGCTCGTCGATTATCTCTTCCTTCCACGTCCCTTTATCGAATGTCCAGTCTTTCAAAACAGCCTTGATCTCGGCGTCACGGCCCGCAACGAGATTGCCGTCGATATCCGAAACTATCGACTCGACCGCAATCTTCTCACCCTTTTGAACGAATGTTCGCGGTGTCTTGATCCCGACGTAAAGAGCCGAAGGATGAACCAGCAGCGAGGTCGAGCTCGACCACGTTTGGCGATTGACATCCATCACCGACGCCGCGGCCGATATCGTATATGGCCGCGCCGGATTCACCGATTCGAAATCAACTTTCAGCAAATGCTTGCCGCTCGCGTCGGTCACGCCCTTAAATGCCTGATAGGACAACGCGCCGCTTGGGTATCCGCGTCCACCGCCATATTCACCGTAATCGTAAACTCTCCACCATGGCGCCCAGACTCCAAACGTGTAATCGCCACGATTCGGCGGAGTATAATTTGTGGGGCTGGCACTCACATTCCAATTGGCGTCAGCATTGGCGAGACCGCCGCCGGCGTAGTATTTTGCCTCGACCGACAGGTTTGCCTTGCCGCCGACAAAGAACGGGGCTTCGGATTCGACCTTGGTCGTAACCTCGAATTCCGGTCGACGAAATTCCTGAACCTGGAATTGATGCGAGTAGCTCGGGGGGGACCCGCTGCCCGGCACGGTGAAATCGACACGCGAATAGCCTAGGTTGGCGTTGTCAGGGATCGTGAATTTCAGATCGAATGCTCCGAACGGATTAGTCGCGATAGAGCCTTTTGCGATCTCATTGTTACGTGAATCCTTCGCGGACCAATCGTACTTTTGCTGCTCACCGCCTAGCCCTTCGATGTCGCCAAGCTTCCCGCCGGTGAGTCTGCGAATATAGCCTTTGATCGCAACTTCTTCCTTCGGCTTGTACATCTTGCGGTCGTCGAATACGAACCATCGGAGCCCATCAAAATCGGGCTTCTTGTACCAATTACCCGTGTCCTGCCAGTAATATTCGGTGTTTTCCGGCAGAAACGCGACATCTTTGCCTTGTCTTGCGATCAGCATGTTCGGCCCGTTTGCTGAGGGTGAATCAGGCAGCGACAGACGTAGGATACCATTGTCTCCCGTCCGGTTTGTCTGGGCCTCGGCGACCGGTTCCGCCGTTGCTTCCGTGCCGTCGGTGTCAATCGACTGGACATCGTCTACACTCGGACCCCCGCGGCGGGTCAGCCAATCCCATAGCTGGGCGAGGTAGCCTTTTTCTTCGACCTTAGTCTCGGAGACGGCTTTGCCGTTCGGATAGATTGTAAGCTCGACACCCGCGATCGGTTTGCCTGTTTTCATTTCAGTCGCAAAGCCGACAAGTTCCGTGTTATCGACAAAGGCATCCAGCCCGATCTGCGTCGCCTGGGCCCATGTGAATATTCGCGTGCGGTCGTATTTGTCCTTTTTGACGGTCGGCTCGATGTCGATAATCACGTTGCCGTACCCGCCATTCAGCGCTTTTGCCAGATCGACCCGCGTTTCGACCATTTCGTCCGGCTTGCTGGCTATCGCAACGACGTCGTCATAGACGAGGCGGCCGGGAATAGCCGGACGTTTTCCGTCATCGTAATTTATATGCCTAACATAGTCTTGAAACTGCCGCCAATCCTTTGGCTCGACCGAATATAGACGTACTTTTACGGCGCTGTGGTTGGTTGAATAGATCGAGAAGGTCGGCTTTGCATTTGGGTCAATGACGGTCATGAAACCGCCCTGCGCGTACAAGCTCTGCTCGGCCATCCCGACCTTGATCGACGCCGTCGCGGGCTGTCCCAACGACTGGCCAAAAACATCGGAGATACCGCCGTCAACCGTGACCTTGTACGTCGTCCTGCCCTTTTTATAGCCCTGGATGTAAACGTAACTGCCCGAAGGATAGATATTTAGCCCCTCGATTGCAGGCTCGATCTTGATCATTTCCTTGGTAAATTTCGCGGCGTCGATCGAGTTGTTAAATTCCAGATTCCACGATTCGAATGGAGAGCAGTTTTTGTTCTCACGCCAACCACAGTAACCGCCGTTAAACTTTAACGGGCTGTAGGTCTGGAACGTGAAAGCCTGTGGGTTTACGGTGGTAAGCGGCCCTTCGGCCGAGGGCGTGCCCTTCGGCACGGTAACCGTTATCGTTGAGGCTGGGGGCAGAGAGTTGTCGCCCGTCCCGTCGGAATTGACCGCTCGAAACACAAGCCATCGGTGAGGCTGCGCCTGTTTTGCGTAGTACGAAATACTACCGTCCTTATCGATCTCTTCCTGCGTCGCGAGCCTCAGCCGCAGTCTCTGGCTCGACCCTGTGACCGCCAGCGTCTTAAGCACCGTGTCGGGATTGATCTCCTGATCGAACTGAAGGTACATCAGAGCATCGCGGCGGACTATCTGATTCTGCGGGATCATCGTCTCGACCTTCGGCGGAGGCGTCGTAAATGTCCAGGTGACGTCCTTTTGCAGCGTCTGCCCCGTGGCTGATTTTGTCCCGGCGGGAACACGAGTAGTAAATTTTGTCGCCATCGGGAAACGCTTGGCCGTGTCGAACATCAGCGTCTTCGTCCCCAGCCAGCGCCAACGTCCCTCGACCTGCGGCGTTAGTTCGACCGGTGCATATTTCGCGGCCTCTTCCTGGGAAGTAACAGCAACCATCGGCTGCGAGAACGTCACGCTGAGGTCAGGAGCGATCGGTATCTCGCCCTCCGGCGAATATCGCAGCACCTGCAGCGTTTTGCCGCTCATATCGACATTGAGCGGGTTCCGCATTTCATCCGACGGAAATTTAACGGGAATCCTGTTTCCGGTTTTGGGCGCGGGCAGCGAGCCGATACGCTTGGCAAAATCGGTCTTATCGTTAGTCTCTGGTTTGATCTCAGGGATGCGTTTTAAGAGATTATTAGCGTCGCCATCGGATAGCGGGTCGGTTGCGGCAAGCTGCTGTTTCTCACGCTTTTCGGCTCCCTCGACACCTTCGCTAAGCCGGAATTTCAGCCCCGGCGGCACGTCCTTCATCTTTTGTTCCATAGCTTTGCCTATGATCTGCGCGTTTACCGGCACAGCAGCCTGCGATACAAAACTGATATACGTCGTAAATACTAAAAATGCTGAAAATACTTTTCTCATAATCTTTTCCAATCCGTTTTTGTTGGCGAATGCTTTGGGCGAGGCGACCGTGTCAATCATACGTCAAGCCTTCTTTTTGAGCTAAAACCTATGATGCACGAAGCATCGCTTACGGTTTCTGAACGCCGGTCGGTTCGATTTCTTGCAACGCCCGTGTTTCTAAGCCGATTCCGCGCGGCAATTGGCTATTTAATAATTTATTTTTCCTGTTATACTGATTCGGGAAAATGCAACTTTGCGGTATCGCTGATCGTAAGGATTTTGGCGAAAAGTTCTTTTTTAGATAAATTTTGAGGAGCAGATAGAAAAATGGGACTTTGGTTAAGAATAAAGAGGGTGTTTATGGCGAATACTGGCGCCGCGCTTGACCGGATCGAGAATCCCGAATTGGTCCTGCAGCAGACCATTCGCGATATGCGCGACCGAGTGCCGGATTTGAACAATTCCGTTGCACAGGTAATGGCGACTGAACGCCTGCTCGCAAAAAATCACGAAAACCTCCAAACGCAGGTTGTCGACCTTGATTCCAAGATCAAAGCGTCGGTAAAAATGGGCCGCGACGACATCGCAACAGCCTATATCGGCCAGCTCCAGCAAGCCCAACTTGACCTACAGCGAACGCAGGCACAACGCGAACATGCTGAACTCGCCTCAAAACAGGCGCTCAAGGCCCGCGACAATTACGTCCTCAACATGAAAAAGCGCACCGCCGAGGCGATGCAGCTTATCAGCGCGGCCAAACAAGCGAAATTGCAGGAGCAGCTCGCGCAGACGATGGATACGTTCAACATCGGCGACGATTCGTCGACCTTTAGCGAGATGCGTGAAAAGATCGACCGCCGCGTTGCCGCCGCCGAAGCCAAATTACAGCTCGGTTCAAGCTCGGTCGATGCTCAAATGCAGGATATAGAACGCGAGGCGATGGACATCCAGCTTCAGGACAAATTGCTCGAATACAAACAGCAAATGGGAATGCTCGGAGCCGGAACGCCGCCCGAGAGCAAGCAGATCTCTTCGGGAACAGACGCCAAGGAACCCGACATTCTCGACATCGCAAACGAGGCCGGCCATTCGAACTAGGATAATCATCGAACGCACGGTGCAAAGTTCGCATCTAGTTAGTTTATGGCTGATATAGCAAAATACCGGCAGGATCTCGACAAGTTTAATTCGAGCTATGCAAAAGCGGCCATCAAGGAACCCATCAATTTTTGGGGCCTAGCCGGTTTTGCGGTTGCGGCGGCTTACACTGGAAGTGTCATTCCATTGCTGATCGCCCTGATCTGCGAGGCCGTTTATATGATCGTCGTCCCGGTACTTCCCGCCTATCGCCAGATGGTGAACACGCGTGAAAAACAGCGTCGGCTTAAAGCGCACATCGCTAGCCGCGAGGCGTTGATAAAATCCTTCACATCCCGTGAACGCGAAGCCGTCGAATATCTCCGTTGGCTGAAGGACAAGATCCAG
>JANYIL010000236.1 GCA_025362075.1 Chloracidobacterium sp. | reverse complement strand
CTGGCGAAAGCTCTCGATCATGCGGCCGACCTGATCGGGTTCGTTTATCAGTTCGCTGTAGGTCTGTTCGGCGGCGAGGTTCCAGTGCCAGGTGTCTTCGAACGCCGTGATCTGCGATTCGCTGTCGCCGCCAGATTCGTTGCGAAACAGCACATTATAATTTCGGTTGCTATTGAACGGCGGATCAAGATAAACGAGGTCGACCGACTCGTCCTTGATATAGTCTCGCAGTATCTTTAGATTGTCACCGTAGTAGAGAGTGTTCATGCGTGAGGCCTACCGTGTTTACAAAACCCAGCCGCGCATCTTGCGATGTTGGCGGTGCTGGGGCACGGCAGGACAACGGAAATGTAACATTAAGCCAAGCGCAGTTCAACCGTCGAAGACGGTGCTATATCTGTAGTCCACATCACAAGATGTGGGTAGGTCGATAACAGGTTATCGGAGCCGCTGAAAACGGCGGCATACTAAAAATGAGTTGCAAAACGGTTATGTCACCGTCTTCGACGGTTAGATTTATGGGAGCTTGGCTCCCACGGTTGGCACTGTGGGCTACAAATATGTCGTCGACTTCGCCGACTAGCAGATAGCCACCGACACTGGATTTCAAGTATTCCCATGTCTCAACCATTCGCGGGAGATGTCCGACCACTGGTGGCAAGGCAGCAATCAATTGATGTACAATTACCTTGTATGGCTAAGGTAAAATTGACATTGAAAGAAACTGAACAGGCGCTTCCGAGACTTGCCCGCTCTGCTACCGGCTCGGCCTATAAACGGGCGTTGCGTGTAGGCAGTGTTTTGGTTTACCGGAATGGAGAGCTTAGGCGGATCGAAGCCGGGGGGAAGAACAGTTTTGTAAAAAAGCTTGAGCCGCGTGTTCGAATTGGTAAAGGTTCAAAATTTGAGATCAAGCCGGTTGAGGCATGAGTTCGCCAAGGCTGAGGATGTTTGCGGGTCCGAATGGTTCGGGCAAGAGTACGATCAAGGCTAAGGTTGCCGAGATCAATCAAGACATTCTGGGAATATACATAAATCCGGATGACATAGAGCGTGAAATTGCGTCAACCGGATTTATCGATTTTAACCATTTCAAAGTCAAGACGAATAATAGCCAGATATTCGATTCCCTCAATAACTCAACGCTTTTAGCGGAAAAAGGACTGCTCAGCGAAGTCTCCAAATTACGGTTTCAGAATAACAAGCTTTCTTTTCAGACAGTTTCTCTAAATTCATATTTCGTCTCTCCGCTCGCCGACTTTTTGCATGAAAGTTTAGTTGCATCGCGCACATCGTTTTCTTTTGAAACAGTAATGTCGCATCCGAATAAGATCGACCTGTTAAAAAGTTCAAAATTGTCCGGTTTTCGCAATTATTTGTATTATGTGGCTACAGAAGATCCCGATATCAATATCTCGCGTGTACAAATCCGTGTAAAAGAAGGCGGGCACGATGTTCCGGTTGAAAAGATCGTAAGCCGCTATCATCGGTCGCTCGACAATTTACTTGGGGCGATCCGCATGACCAATAGAGCCTTCATCTTCGATAACTCCGGTGCCGAAGCGATCCTCGTCGCGGAAATTACCGATGGAAACGCCGTCGAAATTAAGAATTCAAACGTTCCCGTCTGGTTTAGAAAACACGTCCTGGAAAAAGGTACATAGGAGAGTTCCTCCTATCTTTATCTAGATCAATCGCTCGCCGTTTTTGCTCGCCTCGTGCGATGGTTGAGGACTCGATTGGGTACGCGCGCCGTTCGGAGGTCGAGGACCAGGATGCCTTCGTCGTCGAAGTCGGCGTCGAAGAATTGGATCGTTTCGGGGATGTCGATGCGAAATTCCTTGAGGACGGACGCTACATAGACACGGCGGCCTCCGCGCTTTCCCTGCGAGCCCATCGGAAAGGCGTTTCGCACGGACGGGGCTGTCGGTTTAAGGCCGAACCGATTGTTTGTCGCGTCGAAAAACACATGCACCGCCTGTGGCTCGCCCATTTTTTCAAAAGTGGCCCTGGTTAGATTTATGGCACCTTTGCGTGACAAGGTTACGTGAAGGCCCACCCATATCCCGTGCGGGCCCGAATAATGTTTACATTCCTGCCAGTTCGCTCTCATACATGAAATATTGTATCACAGACTAGTGGCCGTGTCAAGCCTAACACGCGCAAAATCCCTCATGATCCAGCAAAATTTTTCACCTCCGATCTCTCATATCTTTGATACGGCGCCTGATATACCGTGCTCCGGGCGGTACATCCACGGGACACCGGATCCATGATATAGAGCACCGAGCAATTGACCCGCCGATCAGTTTTAAAGCGTTTTGTGTCATTTGGGACGCGCTTTTTTTCGTTGTGACGCATTTGAGACGCGACCCGGTAAGAAATTTGAAACAAACCGAATGTCAAAGCGTATTTTAATACGGAGGCACTTTGACGAGCGATGAGAGAACCTTTGTTAGCTGGCATTCTTAGTTTGCTGATTCCCGGACTCGGGCAAATTTATAACGGAAGAATTGTCATTGGCATTATTTGGTTAATATTGACCGGTTTTTCGTGGATCGGTTCCGTGGGCGTTTTTGGGTGGGTCATCCATCTTTTCGCCGCATGGGGTGCGTACAGCTACGCAAAGGACAACCCGATTCGATAGTCAAAGTTTCTTCATACGATCCTCCTCTTTTTACCCGGTGTGGGGACGCACCGGGCTTTTTCTTTTTGAAAGATTCACCACACAGCCACAGAGATCACAGAGGTGAAAAACAATTGTCCGTTATCAATTATCTGTTGTCCGTTGTAGTATTTGTTAAGCGTTTAACGCGCGGATACCGCTTCCGCTACTGACTACTGACTACTAATGATCGTTCGCGAAGGTATTCCTTTTATTCTGGTTCCCCTATTGATTGCCGCCGTGTTTGGCTTCCTGCATTTGTGGCCTGTCGTTGTAGTGTTTGCGTTTGTCGCGCTGTTTATGATGTATTTTTTTCGCGACCCGCACCGCGTGGTCCCGACGGGCGAGGGGCTGATTATTTCAGCGGCCGACGGGCGTGTGACGAGAATTGATATTACCGACACGACCAAGCTCGTCAGCGTTTTTCTTTCGCCCCTGGACGTTCACATCAACCGCTCACCCATCGCCGGAACCATCAAAGATATTACCTATACCAGGGGTCGCAAAATGCCGGCCACCAGCGACGAGGCAAGTCTCGTAAACGAACGCAATTCGCTTGTCATTGAGGGTTCGAACGTTACCGTAACGTGCACGCAGATCGCTGGAATATTGGCCCGCCGCATTGTCTGTTGGCCAAAATCAGGCGATAATCTTGAACGTGGCCAGAAATTCGGGCTGATCAAGTTTAGCTCGCGGACGGATCTGTTGATGCCGGTTAACGTGGAACTCGCCGTTAAGGTCGGTGACCGCGTTAAGGGCGGAGAAACGATTATCGCGAGGGTGACGGGTGAAAAGAAACAGGTAATAAGTTAAACCTGTTACGCGTGACCTGTTTCTGTTTACCAATTTTGAATGGCAGATGAACAAAACCAGTCACCGCACCGCGGTTTAAAAAAAGGACTTTACGTAATTCCTACGCTTTTCACCGCGGCTAACGTGGCGATGGGGTTTTTGGCTGTGCTGGCGTCGATACGCGGGTTTCACACGTCGTTTACGGACCCGACGTTAGCGGCTCATTACTTCGATCTGGCGGGGCTCGGCATCGGGCTGGCCATTCTTTTCGATACGGTTGACGGACGTGTTGCACGTGCCACGCGAACAGCTACAGAGATCGGGGTGCAGTTTGATTCGTTGGCCGATGTACTGACGTTTGGCATCGCTCCGACTGCTTTGGTTTATGGCTGGGCGTTTGCGGGGGTTTTTACTCAGGGCACGTTTGGGCACAATCTGAGCGTAATTTTCCTATTCGTCTTCCTCATGTGCGGTATATTTCGGCTGGCGAGGTTTAATCTCCAGTCCACCCGGCCCCGTGTTTTGGCCGAGGGCACGGCAAAACTTGATAAGAAAAATTTTGTTGGCCTTCCAATACCGCCCGCCGGCGGACTGCTTGCGGCCATCGTACATTTTGCACCGGCACCATTAAGTTCGTACGGCGAGAGGCCCGCCCATTATTATTCATACGCTCTCATGGCCCTGATTCTGACTCTCGCGATCCTGATGGTTAGCAAGATCAAACACTCGAGTTTCAAAACTATCGGCTCCGGACGGCAGAGTTACGTACTCATACTGGGGCTGGCCGCGATGGCAATGTCGATGTTTTTGTATTCGCAGTACGCCCTGGTTGTGATCGCTGGTATCTACGTCTCGCATGGTTTAATTTGGCTTATATTCCGGAACATTTCGGCAAAACTACGCCCGTCGGCAACCGACGATTGATCTGAGCGCCATCACCCCTTAGAAACCGGTGTTCCCAGGAGGTTAGTCGTGCGCTCGGTCACGCTCGGGATGAAATCGTCTTCGTTCAACGGAGCAAGCTTCCTCGTCGTTTCCGCTTTTGGCAGCTCATGATCATCCGCAGCCGGACGGCCTCTCTTCCCCCGAGACGAGGGACCAACCGCAGCGTACCCGACAATAAAGATCCCAATTATTAGACCGATAACGCCGACGTACCTCACGACATCCAGATGAAGCAACATTGACCCGGTAACAGCAATGATCAGGCTCCCAAACATCGTGAATAGTCCCATCCGGAAGAGCCGCAAGCGAATATTGGCGGTAGGCACACCACCAGCAATCAGAGTCTCGCCGCAGGAGCGGCAAAATTTTTGTTCGGATTCTATCTGTGTTCCGCAGGAAGGGCAGTTCATATTTTCGTCTCGCAAAAGAGAGATACGCATGGACGATTACCAAAGTTCGCCTTTTCGAATTATGTTGGCCCGTCTGACGAGTGTCGGTTTGTCCGCCGCGAAAACGGTGTAACGCTCGCGGAGCGTCGTGGTGAAGCACCATCAAACTCATCAATATCGTCGTCATACTTGCGTCCGCTGGCGACGAGCATTGCCAAAAGGGTCAGGAACATTACCGATATCGCCGTAATATGCAGCATAAAATCGAAGACGCTGTGTACCAGGATGGCAAAGCAGCCCGCAAATGCC
>JANYIL010000199.1 GCA_025362075.1 Chloracidobacterium sp. | reverse complement strand
GGCCCCGTAACGGGCAAATAGCCAACTAAAGTTGGAACTTGGAAGTGGTTTCGAGGTAAGATGTTGCCAGTCTGATCCACAACAAAAATATGAATCCCGAACTCAGCGAAAGACAAACTCTGGTACGCGGTCTCGGCCTCATAGCGGCGGTTTCCGTAATTATCGGCAATGTGATCGGCACCGGCGTTTTCCTTAAGGCCCGGGTGATGACGTGCAATGTCGGCAGCCCGAAATGGGTGATCATGGCGTGGATCGCGGCCGGATTGCTGTCGCTGGCGGGGGCGTTAACCTATGCCGAGCTGACCGCGATGAAACCCGTAGCCGGCGGCGAATATGTCTTTTTGCGGGACACGTACGGCAAGCTGTCGAGTTTTTTGTACGGCTGGATGCAGATATTTATCGCACGGCCGGGCTCGCAGGCGGCCGCCGGAATGGCGTTTGCGATCGGGCTGAACGATTTTCTCGACAACAAGCTTGCCCAGACATTAACCAGCTTTCACATCGGGAGCATGGCGTTCGAGATCACTACGCTCCAACTCGTGGCGATTGTGGTCATCGCTATTTTTACAACGCTAAATTGCTTGTCAGTAAGCCTTACCGGCCAGATCGCGACCGTCCTGACGTTTGTTAAATTGGCACTGATATTGTTTGTCGCGGTCGGTGCGTTTGTGCTGGTGAGTGGCGATTTTGTTCATTTCTCGATGATGAATTCAGGCGGAACCTGCGAAGGCGTTGCGGATTCCGTCAAGTTCGGCTCGGCGTCGTACACTTTCCTTGGCGGATTTGCGGCAGCGATGCTCGGGGCACTATGGGGTTATGACGGCTGGAACAATTTGACCTTCGTTGCCGGTGAGGTCAAGGACCCGAATCGCAACATCCCCGTCGCGATCATCGGCAGCACAATACTCATTATCTTTCTATATGTGTTTGCTCACGTTGCCTATTTCTATGTTCTCGATCCGACCACTATTGCGTCTGTATCGCGCAGTTCGTCAGTGGCGAAGGTAGTTGTAAGTCTGTTTTTCGGAGGAAACGTCGCAAGCATGGCTACCGGCGCCGCGATCGCGTTCTTTACGGTCGGACTGATGCTGTCGTCCCTGGGAACGCTTCATACGTCTCTGATGGCCGGTGCGCGGGTGCCTTATGCAATGGCAAAAGACGGCTTGATGTTTAAGACGTTCGGAAAGCTGTCTGTCAATCATGTCCCTGTAAGCTCTGTGATCATGATGGGCGTCATTTCTACGATTCTCGCATTAAGCGGCTCGTTCGACACGCTGACCGACTATGTGGTTTTCGGCTCGTGGATATTTTACGCTCTCGTTACATCGTCGATATTTATTTACCGGCGAAAGTTTCCCGAACTGGCCCGTCCTTATAAAGCCTGGGGCTATCCGATCATTCCGGTAGTGTTTTTATTCGTCGCCGGATGGTTGCTGTACACGACCTTCGCCACCGATTACGAAGCTATAATGGGGGCATACAGGTCTCAGGGGCTAATGGGCGACGCCCTAAAAGCACTGGCGAAGACGTCTTCTTTTGCCGGCACTTTCCTTATTCTTTTGGGATTACCGGTCTATTACTACTTCAATTATAAGGGTGAAAAAAACGAGTCGATTGAGGAACTATAGGCAAATGACGGCAAAAGACAGACGCAGCGGCGACGAACGCCGGGGGACAAACAGATACCCGGTCGAGATGGACGTCCAGTGGGAATCGAATGGTGACCGACAGCCGGGATCGATTAGCGATGTGAGCCTTGATGGCTGTTTTGTGCTGAGTTCGGGGGACGTGAACGACGGGGAGGATGTCAAGATCTTTGTTCCGCTTGAGGACGGGATGAAGGTCCAATTCGACGGCAAGGTTGCCAACCACGTCTTCGAGATAGGTTTTGGTGTGAAATTTGCCCCACTATCGGCGGCTCAGAGAGCTTTGTTGGTAAAGTTGGTAAGTTAGGGCGAAAATTCCGGCAGTGTCCTAATTTTGTGGTATTGAAAAAAATGCGGAAGCGCCGCGTAGGCAAGGGCTTAGCAACGAAAGTTGAATGTATCGCCCTTGCTCACGCGCGGGCTTCTGCATTCGGGATTGTCAGGCTTCTTCGCTCAATTTCTGCAGAGCTTCGATCGCAATCTCGCGGTCGTCGAAGTGGTATTTGTTTTCCCCAACGATCTGGTAATTTTCATGGCCTTTTCCGGCGATGATAACGACATCGTCGGACTTGGCGGCTGAGATTGCCCGAAAGATCGCAACCCGACGGTCTGAGATCACCTCGTAATTCGACATTTTTTCCTTTACGCCAATTTCGATCTCGGAAATAATTCGCAGCGGATCCTCGTTTCGCGGATTGTCGGATGTAATAACAACCAGATCGCTGTATTCACCCGCGATCTCGCCCATCGGCTTTCGTTTTGTTCGGTCGCGGTCGCCGCCGCATCCAAAGACCGTGATTACGCTCCCGGTCGTCAGATCGCGTGCGGTTTTTAACGTATTTAGCAGAGCATCGTCTGTGTGGGCATAATCGACGACAACGGCGAAATCCCCATCGTGAGGTACGCGCTCAAACCGACCCGGGGCGCCTACGCAGGTCGAAAGCCCGCTGCGGATCGCATTGAGATCAATGCCTAGTTCGAGGGCTGTAGCTGTGGCCGCGAGCATGTTATAGACATGCGGTTTTCCGACGAGCGGGGAAGTGACGTTGATCTCGCCGCTCGCGGTCTTGAGCAGGAATGACGTTCCGGTAATCAATGAAACCTCTATATCTGATGCCGTCAGATCGGCAGCGAGGTCAGTAACGGGAGCGGTAGCGACTGGGTTCTTTTGCGTAAACGTCACAACTCGCTGACCGGCTGATCTCAATTCATAAGCCAGCTTCGCACCCCATTCGTCGTCGATATTTATCACGCACGAGCCTGGTTTTTCACCCAAACGCCCGTCAAACAATTTCTTCTTGGCGTCGAAATAGTTTTCCATCGTCAGATGGTAGTCGAGATGGTCGCGGGTGAGATTGGTAAAAACGGCCACCTTAAACCGGAGCCAGTCGCAACGGTGCAGGTCGATCGCCTGCGACGAAGATTCCATCACCGCAATATCGCAGCCATCATCGACAGCTTCGCGCAGGAATCGATTTGTATCGGACGCCTCTGGGGTCGTACGAACCGCGGGTTCGCTTTTATCGCCGATACGATATTCGACGGTTGTGAGCATCGCCGGTTTCCGCCCGGCGGCCTCGGCGAGGGCAAAGCAGAGATAGGTGGTCGTCGTTTTACCATTTGTACCGGTGATGCCGATCAGGTCGAGTTTGTGCGACGGATTACCGTTGACGATTGCGGCGGCTTTGGCGAGCGCTTCGCGGGCGTCGGCGACCTTGAGCCATGAACCTTGAAAATCAGCGGGTGGCTCGAATTCCGAAATAATTCCTGCCGCGCCGCGCCGCATTACATCGTCAACAAAACGATGGCCGTCACTTGTCGCCCCTTTGATAGCGACAAACAACGTGCCTTCGTGGACCTGACGCGAATCGTGCGTGACATCATTGGCAGACCCGGAGCCGCTGCCGAAAAGCCCGGCGTTCAATTCGCTTGCAATTGTTTGGATTGTGGTGTTTTCTAAACTCAAGATAATACTCTAACGTCCGAACGTGAATTATACGCGCAAAGCGTAATTTAGAACGAACAATGAGAAATGAATTTCGTATCTAGTCTTGCAGACGGAGGAATTTCGGCATGAACATCATCAAATTAATTCTCGGCGCACTCGGCTTGGTATTTGGCGTTTTGATCGTTTTGTGGGTACTCGGCTTTGTGTGGTCGATCATCTGGTATTTGCTGTTTTTCGGCATCGTTGCGGCTCTCGGATACGGCGGGTACAGGCTATTCAAAAAGGCTGAGGCAAAGGCTTTGGGGCATGAATCATATTCGAGCCTCGGCGGTGCGGATCTAAATATGTCGTGGGACGAATACGATAAAAAGTACCTGCATAAATAATGTCAGAACCACCTGCGGTAGCGGGTGGTTGATCTCACGGATCGTCGAAAGACTTAGGCGGGCGATTGTCAGACACAATCGCGGATGTTATTCTTCTTCAACCACCCGCTACCGCAGGTGGTTCTGACATACGCCGAGGTGGCGAAATTGGCAGACGCACTAGACTTAGGATCTAGCGTCGAAAGACGTGCGAGTTCGAGTCTCGCCCTCGGCACCAATTCAGTTTTCAGCGGCCGGTTGTCAGTTGTCAGTAAAAGATATTTACGGCCGGCCGCTTGCTCTTCAGAGCCAAAAACCGAAAGCCAAAGACCAAAAACCAAATCCGACAACTGACAACCGACCACCGAACGCGCTATGCTTTTTTTGTAAATGAAAAGCGAAATAAAGGAAGTTTCACCAACTCAAAAAGAACTAAAGATCGAGATTGACGCCGATACGTTAAAGGCGGCGTACGGGCGTGTCAGCCAGAAATACGTTAAGGGAGCAAATATCCCGGGATTTCGTAAAGGTCATGCTCCGCTGGACGTTGTCCGCATGCGGTTTAAGGAAGAGATCAAGGGCGACGTGCTGCAGGAAGTGATCCCGAAAGCCGTGACCGAGGCGATCGATGAACACAAGCTACATCCATTATCGGAACCGCAACTGCACCTCGACGATCATGATAAGGTAATCGTCAACGGCTCGGCCCCGATGTCCTTTCACGCTCATATTGAGGTGATGCCCGACATACCAGACCCGAAATACAAAGGGATCGAGGTCACGCGGCGGGTCAAACCCGTCGAGGATGGCGAGATCGAGGATCTGATCGCCGAACGCCTCCAAAAAGAAGCCGCGTTAATTCCAATCGAAGGACGTAAATCAAAAATCGGCGACACGGTGATCGCCGATCTCGAGGGCCGTTTTGCCGATGCTCCGGATGCCGAGCCGATCAAGGCCGACGATCTCGAGGTCGAACTCGGCGGTGAGCATATCGAAAAATCGTTTACCGAAAACCTCGTCGGCGTCAGCGAAGACGACGAAAAGGAATTTACCGTCGTGTATCCGGTCGAGTTTTCATCCGAGGCGTTGGCCGGTAAGACGGTTCATTACAAGACAAAGATAAAGTCTGTCGGCAAAATGGAAGTGCCGGCCCTTGA
The DNA here is from genome assembly GCA_025362075.1 of Chloracidobacterium sp. Taxonomy (GTDB): domain Bacteria; phylum Acidobacteriota; class Blastocatellia; order Pyrinomonadales; family Pyrinomonadaceae; genus OLB17. The sequence goes on along the minus strand of JANYIL010000199.1, from coordinate 1,775 downwards.
CGACGCGTGGGCGACGAGCCTTGACGAGGGCTACACGTCGCTCGCCGACCTTCGAAAACGTCTGCGGGCCGATCTTGAAAAAGTCGCTGAGGCGGACGCTGACGCTCGTCTCAGAAATAACACCATCGCCAAGCTCATCGAGGATAACCCGTTCGAAATACCGAATGTATTGATCGAAAACCAGGCCCGTAATCTCCTCAACGATTTCGCTAAGGACATGCAGCAGCGGGGGGCCGACCTGAATGCGATCGATCCGAGCTTTATCCAGATGGCGTATGAGAACATGCAGAAACAGGCGGCGCGAGACGTGGCCGGTGCGATGCTGCTTGATGGGGTTGCCGACGCGGAAAAGGTTGTTGTCTCCGACAGCGAAGTCGACGAAGAGATCGGTAAAATGGCCGACTACTATCGCGCCACACCCGAAGAAATTCGGGATTCGCTCGAAAAACAGGGTGGTGGCGTCGATAACATTCGAAACAATCTAAAAACCCGAAAGACGATCGAGGCGGTCGTGGCATCGGCTAAGGTTGCAAAGGGTGAATGGGTCGAGGAAAATCTGCAGCCCGAGCCGCCGGAAAAGCCGAAGAAAGTGGCTAAGAAGAAAGAGTCCGCGAAGAAGGCGGCGAATAAGAGTTAATCGTAAATTGGACATTGTTAATTCTTAATTGCTTTTTGGATCGATTTGCCTTCGATGAACTACTTAGAGAGTTCTTTGAAAACCTCTTATTCGTGCATTCGTGGCCAAATTTTGCCACGAATGCACGAATACCGGAATAAGAAATTCCACCATTTGAGTTCTTAAAAGAATTCTTAGAGGTAATTAACAAACAGTTAACGATTTGTAGAAAATAAACCGCTTGATTTTTGAGAAGAAAAATGTAAAATCAATTGACATGCATGGCAATCGCTATGCTTTCAATCATTTACCATTGCTCATTTCAAGTATTGTCTGAAGTAATTTCCTGGAAAGAGAGAATTTATATGGCATTAGTTCCAATGGTGGTAGAGCAAACGTCGCGTGGCGAACGTGCTTTTGACATCTACTCACGACTCCTAAAAGACAGCATTATCTTTATCGGCACACCGATCGACGATCAGATCGCTAATCTGCTCGTTGCCCAGCTTCTGTTTCTCGAGGCCGAGGATCCGGAACGCGACATTAATCTGTATATCAACAGCCCGGGCGGTTCGATCACGGCAGGAATGGCGATTTACGACACGATGCAGTTCATCAAAAACGATGTAACTACCATCTGCGTTGGCCAGTGTGCTTCGATGGCGGCCTTGCTATTGTGTGCGGGCACGCCGGGCAAGCGTTTTGCGTTGCCGCACGCTCGTGTCCTGATTCACCAACCTTCGGGCGGGGCTTCGGGACAGGCGACCGACGTCCGCATCATGGCTGAGGAAATACTGCGAATGCGTGAAATGACATCGCGGATCATCGCAAATCACAGCGGCCAGTCGTTCGAACAGGTCGAAAAAGACGTCGAACGCGATCGCATCCTGTCGCCGGTCCAGGCCAAGGAATACGGCCTGATCGACGAGGTGATCGAACACAGGGACAAATAAGTTCGGAATGCGGAATGCGGAGTTGTTAGATTCCGCACTCCGAACTCCGCATTCCGAACTCCGCATTCAAAATATGAGCCAATTTCGCCGACCAGAAGAGCTTCTGACTTGTTCGTTTTGCGGTAAATCGCAAAACGATGTCCGCAAGCTGATCGCCGGCCCCGGCGTGTATGTCTGCAACGAATGTATTGATATCTGTAACGAGA
>JANYIL010000134.1 GCA_025362075.1 Chloracidobacterium sp. | reverse complement strand
AAAACTCCAAGATTCTGAATAAATCTACAAATATTAGTGTCGTTGATAATGATGCAGCTGTCCCACTGACCAATATCTGCCGCCAGCCATGTCAAATATTTCCGTACAAATGCTTGATAAAACTTGGGCTTGGTCGAATTTAGAAGATTCCCTTACAAATCTTTACAAACTGGCACAAAAGGTGCGTAGATAAAGATGCATTCGTATTCAAAAAGTAGATTTTACATATATTAGTGACTGGGTCCCGGTCTTTCGGAATCATTGTTTTTATCTTTCAGGAGGAAAAAATGAAAATTAAGGTTGGATTTTCTGCGCGGCTCTACTCTTTGGCGTTATGCCTTGGGTTGGCCGCTTTGTTGTCAATAAACGTAGCTGCTCAAACCTCGTCCATCCGCGGAAATGTCCGTGATGCAAAAGGCGACGTAGTAAAAGGGGCGACGGTCACGCTACGGAGCGAAACTAAGAGTTTTACCCGGACTCAGGTAACAAATGAGAACGGTAATTACGCTTTCGAGGCGATCTCGCCCGATACTTACAAGATCGAAGTCACGGCGAACGGCTTCAAGAAAACTCTGCTGCCCGGCGTTCAGGCGTCGGTCGATTCTACGAAGGATCTTGACATCTCGCTCGCGGTTGGCGGCGTGACGGAAACCGTTACTGTCACAAGCGCGAACGACGCGGTTCTCAATACATCCGATGCTTCGATCGGTAACTCATTTACAACTCAGCAGGTCATCACCCTGCCGCTGTCGGCGAGAAATACACCTGGCCTGCTGTCGCTGCAACCGGGTGTGACGTCGACCGGCGAAGTCAACGGCGGTCGGTCGGACCAGGCTAATGTCACTCTTGACGGCGTCGACGTAAACGAACAGCAGGGCGGCCGCGCATTTTTCAGCGTGCTACGCGTAACACCGGAAGCGTTGCAGGAATTTCGCGTTCAGACAACCAACGCCGACGCCAGCTTTGGCCGGTCGTCGGGAGCACAGATCTCGCTCGTTACGAAATCGGGAAGCAATCAATGGCACGGCTCGGGTTATCTATACGACCGGCCGTCGACCAAGTTTCAGGCGAACAACTTTTTTAATAATCTGAACAAGGTTGCACAGCCGTCATTGCAGAGAAAGAATTATGGCGGATCGATACTCGGTCCGGTCATGAAGGACAAGCTTTTTTTCTCGGCCTTTTATGAAAAATTTGATGAGAATACGGAAACCTCCGTTTCGCGCGAAGTTCCGCTGCCGAGTCTCGGTCAGGGCCTTGTAAAATACCTGGCGTCTGCGGCACCGGCTGGCGGTGCTGCCTGCGCCCCGACTTTTGCTAACGGAGTTGCGACGCTCACCGTAGCTCAGATCAACGCCTGCTACAACGCGACAAATGGTGCGGGCTCGTCGCCCGGCGTCAATCCGGCGGCCCTCAGCATACTGGCCGGGGCCGCGTCGCGTTATGCGGCCAATGATACGACGGTCGGCGACAATCTGAACACGTCGGGATTCCGCTTTAACGCCAAAACGCCTGTCCGCAACAATGTGGCCACGCTTAGGCTCGATTGGAAGCTAAACAACAGTCAGGACGTATTTGCCCGGTATCAGTATCAGTCCGACAAATCGAAGGGCGTCTCGCGATTACCGGATACACCTTCGCCGGACAACTGGTCACACCCCTCGGGTATTTCTCTCGGACATTCGTGGACCATTGATAATAACAAGGTCAACAGGTTTACCTACGGTCTGACCAGGGCTGCGTTTACACAGGGTGGCGATTCAGACCAAAACTTTATTTCGTTCCGATTCATCTATCAGCCATCGAGCTTTGCCCGCTCTCTTAGCCGGACGACACCTGTTCACAATTTCGTTGACGACTTCACATGGGTAAGAGGCAATCACACGATTGGAATCGGCGGCAACATTCGTCTGGTTAGCAATGCACGCACGTCTTTTGGAGCGTCTTTCGATAACGCCTCGACCAACCCGTCGTACTACAACTGTTCGGGTGACGTTCTGGTGTTTGACGACGCGAACTGTTCGGCGTCTATTTTTCCGAACGTAGCCAGCGGAGCGGTCACCGATCTGCGTGATGCTCTGGCAGCGGTGATCGGACGCTTTTCGCAGTACGGGGCGAGTCTCCAGTACAGTGCGAGCGGAGCACTACAGGCTCCTGGAGTCGCCGTCAAACGCACCTTTAAGACTCAGGAGTATGAATGGTATGGACAGGACAGTTGGCGTTTGTACAATAACCTGACTGTAAATTACGGTGTTCGCTGGTCGACAGGCACACCGGTGTATGAAGCGAACGGATTGCAGGTGGCTCCGACGACGAGTTTGAGCGATTTCTTCGACAAACGGGTGGCGGGAGCCAATAGCGGAACCCCTTACAATGGACTTCTGTCCGTTGACACGGCGGGCAAGGTTAACAAAAAGAAAGGATATTACAAGCAGGATTACAACAATTTTGCGCCATCCGTTGCGGTTGCCTGGTCGCCAAACTTTAAGAGCGGCATTCTCAAGGCCCTCTTCGGCAGCGAAAACAAGAGCACGATCCGCGGCGGATTTCGCATGACGTATGATCGCATCGGAAGTGCCTTGGCCGTTGCGTTCGACCTGGGATCAACGCTGGGATATGGCTCAACGAGCAATATTTCGGCTAATACGTTTGACGTGAATGCGTTCAAGGGGCCGCTGCTTACGGGCCTCGGGCAGAATATTCGCACGCTGCCCCGTTTGACGATCAACCCGACACTTCGTTTCCCGTTGCAGACACCGGCAGACGAAGATCAGCGCATCGAGCAGTCGCTCGACGACAAGCTGACGACACCGGTTAACTACAACTTTAACGTGTCCTACGGCCGCGAGATCGCTAAGGGATTGTCGTTTGAGGCTTCGTGGGTGGGACGCCAGGCCAGGAATATCCTGGTTATTCGCGACACAGCCCATTTTAACAATCTCAAGGATCCGGCTTCCGGCCAGACGTTCTACAGCGTAATGGATACGCTACTCAATCTCCGGGCGGCGAATACACCGATCGCGTCCGTCCAGAACATGGCGTGGTTCAATAAATTTGTACCTGGTTTGGCGGGTAACTATTCCGTCTGTGGTGCGACCGTCGCTCTGACTGCCACTCAGGCTGCATATCGACGGGTTGCGAGGGCCACTGCGAATAACGCTACCGGCGGAACGTGTGTAGGTGGACGCAATACCAATGACTACACCTTTGTACAATTGCTATGGGACGATGGTTTAGGTTTTGGAAACAATATCTTTATCCATCCGCAATACGCAACGTTTGCGTCTTATTCGACGCTCGGATCGTCGTGGTACAACGGATTACAGCTCAGCCTTCGCAAGCGGTTCCAGCAGGGACTGTCATTCGATGTGAACTATACGTATTCACACTCGCTCGACACGGCTTCGGGTAACGAGGCGTCAGGTTCGATCACGGGTGTAAATATTCAGAATCCGCTGAACCTCGATTCGAACCGCGGCAGCTCGGATTTTGACATTCGCCATCTGGTCAATGCCAACTTCATTTACGAACTGCCGTTCGGCAAGGGCAAGCACTTTATGGGCGGCGCGAGCCGTGGAATGAACGCCCTCGTCGGCGGATGGACCTTTACGGGTATTGTGCGTTACAACACCGGATTGCCGGCAGGCGAGCCATTTGACGATTCGCGCTGGGCTACCAACTGGAACGTACAGTCGAACGCCGTCCGAATCCGGGAGCTTTATAGTTCAACGGTCAAGAACGGCGTCGGCGGGGTGCCGAATCTGTTTGGCGACCCGACATTTGCGTATCAGTCATTCCGCAACGCCCGTCCGGGCGAAGGCGGCGACCGCAATCTGCTTCGCTATCCGGGCTATGCCAGCTTGGATGCCGGTATCTATAAGTCGTTCACCTTTAAGGAACATCACAAGATCACCGGTCGACTCGAGGTCTTCAACGTGGCTAATCATCAGCCGCTTACGGCGGTCTCAAGTCTTAGCGTCACGTTGGATCCGAATCTGAAGACGCCCTCAACCAGCTTTGGCAAACTGACGGGAATTCAGGGGGCCCCGCGTGTTGTCCAATTTGCAATACGGTATGATTTCTAATCCGTAAAGCAATTTAAACTAACGAGGCCGGCCCAAAAAGCTGGCCTCTTTTATATTCGACCGTCGTTTTTGAGACAGCTTCTTTTTCTTATTGTGGGGGATTTTCGGCGATGTACTTTTTCAGATCATTCCGCTTTTCGTAGTTTGGGACCTTTTCGAGAAACTTCTGATATTCGGCCGAGGCTCGCGGTTTGAGGCCGGCACCGTTATAAAGGGCTGCAAGCCGTAGATGGATCTCGGCCTTTTCCACTGGTGCGAGACGAATGGCCTCGTTAAGATAGACGACGGCCTTCGATCCCTTCTTGACGGCGAGATACGCTTCGCCCATGTACTGCTGGGCGTCGGCTGATGCCGGTGCAGTTGTGACGGCCTTGGTCAGGACGTCAATCGCCTTATCGTTTTCGTTCTGCGACAAATACAGCTTTCCGAGATTAATTTCGGCAAGCGCATACCCGGGACGTTCGGCAATCGAACGCAAATAGGCTGATTCGGCGTTC
>JANYIL010000118.1 GCA_025362075.1 Chloracidobacterium sp. | reverse complement strand
CGGCGATGATGCGGACATCTACCTTAAGCGGTTTCTTTTCGCCGAGCGGCTGGATCTCGCCTTCCTGCAAAAATCTGAGCAGCTTTGGCTGCACGTCGAGCGGCAGATCGCCGACCTCGTCGAGAAACAGCGTCCCGCCATCGGCCGTGCGGATGGTTCCGGGGCTGTCGTTGACCGCACCGGTAAATGCCCCTCTTTTATATCCGAAAAGGTGTCCCTCCGCCAATTCTTTCGGGACGGCGGTGCAGTTAAAGGGGACAAATATCTTGTCCTTGCGGTTTGAGATCGTGTGGATCGCACGCGAGACCAGCTCCTTACCGGTGCCGGATTCGCCGGTTACGAGGACCGTTACATCGGACGAGCGGATCTTGTAGACTTCCTCGACGAGTGATGTCATTGCCGGCGAAGAGTGGATAAAGCCGGGCATCAGGCTGCTCGACGTGTACGGGCTCAGGTCACGCTCAGTCGGCTGCGATTTGTCCTTTTGGCGAAGCGCGACAACGTCCATGCCGAGCTCGACGACCCTAAGCAGCGGTGCGAGCGAACTGTCGTCGATCAGCGTCGCTCCGGATTGCGGATTGATCAGCAGCATCGCGGGCGGCGAGGCGGTACCCCGGAGATGCAAAACGGTAACATTTTTCGTTCTGATAAATGTCTTTTCGTCCGATTTCGTCTGGGCCTCGTGGAGTTTAGTTACAAGCTCGTTGCTTTCCTGCGGCGAGTAACCGTGGGTAATGAAAGGATACAGTCGTTTTTGATCGTTAAACTGGGCGATGATAAATTTTTTGGCGTTGCTCTCCTGCTGCAAGACGGCGACAAGCTCGCGAAACAGCAGTTCGCGCGAGGCGGTTGCCTCGGCGAGACGGACCGTAAGCAACTGCGAAACAACCGAGTTAGTACGGCGGCCGGACTCAGTACGCTTGATCGCGGGTGCGGATTCCAACCTCTCAAGCTCAGCGGCGGCCTCATTTATGAGTGGTGCAATGCCGAGTTTTTTGAATATATCCGAAGCTGAGGTCAAATGGCGCCTGGCTCGCGCGGCGTCGCGGCTGCCGAGGTTCTTCCCCAAAAGCAGATGCGACAGGCCGGTATGATAAATATCCTCGGACGCCTCGAAGATCGTCAGGCCGCGATTGAAGTGATGGACAGCTAATTCCTGGTCACCGTCCTCGATCGCCGCGAGTCCGTGAATCCGCTGAATATTGCCGAGGACAAAAAAGTCGGCCGATGGGTCGTTTTCCTCAATGATCTGTAGCGAATCACCGCATTTTTCGGCGCTGCCCTGCCTCAGATAGCTCTCGGCAAGCACGAGACCGGCCATATTTGCGTAGTGCTTGTCACCGATCTCATGCGAAAATGCGATCGTATCGTTTGCCTGGGTGATAGCTTTTTTGACGCGGTCCTGCGCAAGATAGCAGCGGGCCAGATTGCGCATCGACTGCACGGTGTACCATTGGTGCTTTCGCTGCCGCGCAAAAGCCACTCCCTTTTCGAGAAAATCCTCAGCCTCGTCCAGCTCGCCGCGGAGGATCCTTAATTCTCCAAGCGAATCATAAATGCCGGCGACATGGACGTGACCTTCCTTTATCCCAATCGCAAGTGCACGGCGGATCACGTCTTCGGCCTTATCCCATTCACCGATCTGCATAAGATGGATGCCGAGATTGCCGTACGCGAGGACCGAGTTGAGGGCGTGTTCGGTCTGATCGAAAAACTCGATCGATTTCTCAAGACACGCGATCCCGTCCTGCGGCCGCCGGAGGAACCAATAAGCGCCGGACATGTCGGTGTATAGCTTGCCCAACATGAAAGGGGCCGAATTGCCGCCGATGATCTTGATCCCAAGCTGAAAATTCTCTATCGATTTTTCGCTGTTGCCTTCCTGATGATAGGTATTGGCGATCTCACGATATGCCTCGGCCATGCCGAGCCAGTCGCCATTCTCGCGAAAGTGCTCACGGGCCCTTTCGGCGAAGTCCCGGCTGATCGGATACTCGCTCAATTTGCGGTAGACACGTGCCAAAGCGTTGTTTACTGTGCCCGATAAATGCCGGAGATCATTTTCCTCGGCCTTTTGCAGGGTCGTCTTGAGCAGGGTAACTGCCTTTGGCTGGTCGGTCAGGTTATTGTAGGCAATGGCTAGCTGCGTCGTGATCCGGACTTGCGTCTCGATGGCAAGTTCGCTCAGTTTGTCTTCGTCCTCGAATTGCTTGACCGCCTCAAGCGATTCCTTGTACCGACCCGTCGTTTCGAGCGTAAATGACAGAAGGCGTTTGAGATTCGCGAAATTGTCCGCCGTGTGGCTGTAATTCTCGATCGTATCGGACAGGATATGTTCCGACGCGGCCGAGTGTCCCTCGCGCAGTTTTTGGCCGACACTCGCAAAGATCGCGTCGATCTTTTCAGGCGAAATGGCGCGGGCAGTGCCCTTAGCCCCCGAAGTCCGCACGGATTTCGAGTCGGCCAACACTACAGTTGAAACTTTCTCTCTACTCATTATCTGATAGCAAACAAAACGTTTAATGGCAGCCCGTTTTCAAAACCAGGACCGAGAAATCCCAATGAATTGCATACTAAGTAAACAGCGCAACTGAAATCTATCAAAAAAAGGGCCTCACGTCTATATTTTTCTTTATATTTAGCGTAAAGATTAATGCTGTGATATTCGCGAACGCGCTTGTCTGCGGCGGCATCAAAGAGCTTCGCCGCTCTGCGGGGTTTTGCTAATCGGGTAATTTTTGTAAAACTTAGCAGGCGGATATTCGTACTTTTTTAGATCAACGGCAGCGAACGACATTGATGGAAAGGAAAGATTTGAACGATACCAAAAAACCGGTCTTTTCAAACGCGGGCGGGCGCCGGGGACAGTATTTTTCGTACATAAGCATTCTGCTTGCGACGATCGTTACGGTGTTGCTGACATTTTTTGTTGTCAGCGTGCTTATCAACCCATTTTTACCGCTCATCCGCCTCAAACCGGTCGCAACATTGCCACAGCAATCGGACTTGCAGTCGCACGTTCCTGAGTTGCCGGCGTCGAAACGCGAGGTTCTTGCCCGACAGACCGGCGATAAGGCAAAGCGCGAAAAAGGGACCCGTGAAGAGATCGAGGCCCGCCGCCGTGAGGACGCAAATCTTGAACGGGCCGCGAGAGAGGAACTCGTCCGGGCCGGCAAGAGCCCGGTCGTCGTATCGACGCCGCACGAAGGCACGCCGCTCGCGGTCGGTTTTTACGTAAACTGGGACGATTCGAGCCTTGCCTCGCTGACGCAGAATTACAAATCTCTCGATTGGGTCATACCGGAATGGATACGGCTGTCGGGGGACGAAAAAGACCCCCTCGTCCTCGATATTGACAAGGGGGCCCAGGACGCCCTCGATTTCCTAGCCCGAAATAAGCCAGACATGCCCGTAATTCCGCTGCTCCAGAATTATAAGAACGAGCAGTGGAATTCCGATATTCTCGTCCGTTCGATCTCGACCGAGGAGCAGCGTCAGAATCTGATCGCGGCCTTGCTCAAGTCGATTGAAAAATACAATTTCGGCGGGATCACGATCGACATCGAGGAGGTTCCGCCATCGTCGCAGACAGACCTTTTTGTGTTCATGAAGGAACTGCGGGCCGCCTTCAAGCCACGCGGGCTGATTCTCGCTCAGGCGGTACCATTTGACAATCCGGACTGGAATTACAAAGCCTACGCCGGCGTCACGGATTACCTGATGCTGATGGCCTATGACGAGCATTTCTCGACCGGAGAGCCCGGGCCGATAGCCGGACAGGAATGGTACGAATCGATCCTGAAAAAACGCATGGCCGAGCTCTCGCCGAACAAGACGATCGTTTGTTTTGGCAACTACGGCTACAACTGGGCAAATGATAAAAAAGAAGCTGAGACCGTCTCGTTTCAGGAATCGCTGCTGACCGCTAAAGAATCTCTAGACAGCCCGACCGAGATCAAGTTTGACCCGGTCTCAAAAAATCCATATCTGCAGTATGACGAGGACGATGGCAAGCATCATTCGCTGTGGTTCCTCGACGCCTCAACCGCCTACAATCAGATCAAGGCCGCGAGAGCATACAAGCCTGCGGGTTTTGCTCTTTGGCGCCTCGGCAGCGAAGATCCCTCGTTGTGGAAGGTATTCGGCTCCGGCGACAAACAGGTTTCGGTCGACGACCTTCGCGACATTAAATATGGATATGACGTCGATTTCGTGGGCACGGGCGAGATATTACAGGTCATAGCCGAACCGACGGACGGCGTCCGCGATATAACGGTTGGCCCCGCCGGTGACATCGTCGATCAGACCTATCAGCAGATACCTTCGTCGTATGTCATCCAGCGCACGGGTGACAAGGTCGGCAAGATCGTATTGACGTTCGATGACGGGCCCGACCCTGTCTGGACGCCAAAAATACTCGATATCCTCAAACAGGAAAACGTGAAGGCCACGTTTTTCATTGTCGGTCAGAATGGGCAGACTAATCCCGACCTTGTAAAACGCATTTTCGCCGAGGGACATGAGATCGGCAATCATTCGTTTACGCATCCGAATCTGGCCGAGGTGCCGCGTCAGGTCGTAGATCTCGAATTAAACGCGACCCAGCGGCTGATCGAATCGCTGACGGGCCACTCGACGCGGCTGTTTCGCGCGCCGTATTTTGGCGACGCCGAGCCCCGCACGCCGGCTGAGATCGACCCGACTGTCCAGGCCCAGAATCTCGGGTATATTTCGATCGGCCTTCACCTTGACCCTGACGATTGGAAACTGATCAATGACGACGGTTCTCCACATACCGCGGACGAGATGGTCACGGATATTTTGACCCAGACTGCGATAAAAACGCCAGAGGAGCGGGGCAACATCGTGCTGCTCCACGACAGCGGAGGCGACAGGTCGGCGACGGTCGAGGCGCTCCCGAAACTTATCCACGAACTCCGGAGCCGCGGCTATCAATTTACAAACCTTGCCGAACTCGCCAACATGACACCCGATGAAGCGATGCCGCCGATCCCGGAGGACCAGTCGTTTTATTCGCGGACGGATGCTTATGTCTTTTATGGTATCTCGGTCGCCGGTTGGCTGATGAAATGGATATTTTTGCTCGGAATCATACTCGGGCTGGGCCGAATGGCCGTGATCGGCATGCTGGCATGTGCCCAGTATATCAGGTCGCGTCGCCGCGAGATCGACCATTTCGGCGAGCGGTACCAGCCGGTGGTGTCGGTGGTCGTCCCCGCATTTAACGAGAGCAAGGTCATTATCCGGACGATCGAAAGCCTGCTTGCCTCTGACTACCCCAACTTTGAAATCCTCGTCGTCGATGACGGATCGACCGACGGCACATATCATCTCACAAACGAGACTTTTGGCGGCGACCCAAGAGTATCGGTCTTTACCAAGGAAAATGGCGGGAAGGCCGAGGCCCTCAATTTTGGCTGGCAAAAGGCGAATGGTGAGGTGATCATTGCTTTGGACGCTGATACGCTCTTTACCCCGCAGACCATCGCGGCCCTTGCTCACCGGTTTGCCGACGCGAATATCGGAGCGATCGCCGGTAACGCCAAGGTCGGCAACCGCATTAATATAGTGACCAAATGGCAGGCGCTCGAATACGTGACGTCGCAAAATTTTGACCGCCGAGCATTTGCATCGCTTAACTGCATAACGGTCGTCCCTGGTTCGGTCGGTGCGTGGCGCCGGTCGGTGCTTGAGGAAATCGGCGGATTCTCGTCCGAGACGCTGGCCGAGGATCAGGACCTCACGATCCAGGTGCGAAAGCTCGGGTACAATATCGGCTACGAAGAAGGTGCAATAGGCCTGACCGAAGCACCGGATTCCTTACGCAATCTCGCCAAACAGCGTTTTCGCTGGTCGTACGGCACACTGCAGTGCATGTGGAAGCATAAAAACGCGCTGCTCAATCCGCGGTACGGCACGCTCGGGTTTGTCGCGATGCCAAACGTCTGGATCTTTCAGGTATTTTTCCCGCTCATCTCGCCGATCATGGACCTGATGTTCGTCTGGACGCTCGTCGGGGCTCTGATAGGTTATCTCGAACACCAGCAGGAATATGCTCATACGCCGACAAATCTGAATCAGGTACTGTTTTATTACTCGCTCTTTCTGGCGGTCGATTGGTTCGGCGCTTTTGCGGCTTTCCTGATGGAAAAGGGCGAGGATAAAAAGCTGCTCGGCTGGCTGCTCATCCAGCGATTCGGCTATCGCCAGGTGATGTACTGGGTAATGTGCAAATCGGTCTACAAAGCCATCCACGGCGCCGTCGTCGGCTGGGGCAAACTCGAACGCAAGGCGACAGTCGAGGTACGGGTTTAGATCAACTGGCCACAAAAGGCACAAAAAACGCAAAAAAAATCTGAGCAGATTGTTTTCGCCAACAGGCGAATATTTCGCAGATTGACCCTCGTCCGTTTTGCGTTTTTTGTGCCTTTTGTGGCCATACTAAACCCTTTTTGCGGCCAAACCCTACCCACTGTGTTAAATTGCTCCTATGCCCGATTTTCCTGACATAGACGGCGGTAGCGAAGTTATTACCGAGACCCGAACGAGGCTCGAAAAACCCAAGCTGTTCAAAGTCCTTCTTCACAATGATGATTTCACGACGATGGAATTTGTCGTCTTCGTGCTCCAATACGTCTTCGCCCGCGACGAGGCCGAGGCGTTTACGATAATGCTCAAGGTCCACAACGAAGGCCTCGGCGTCGCCGGCCTCTACCCGTACGAGATCGCTACGATGAAATCCGAAAAGGCGATGAACCTCGCGAAATCGAGAGAGTATCCGCTTTTGTGTACGGTCGAAGAAGAGTAACAAAGTAACTTTAAACAGGAGGAACAGGATAGTCAGGATAAGAAAACAATCCTATATATCCTGTCCATCCTGTTCATTCCGCCTTCGCCGCCGATTTTCAACGTGGTAATATCTAGGTTTTATAAGGAAATGACAGAACCAATCGATCTAAAGAAAACAGTTAATTTGCCGAAGACGAATTTTGCCCAAAAGGCCAATCTCGGCCAGAGTGAGCCAGCGCGTCTTAAGAAATGGACGGAGATGGGGCTTTATGAAAAGGTGATGGAGGCCCGGCGGGGCCGCGAGAAATTCATTCTCCATGACGGGCCGCCGTATGCTAATGCGGACATTCATATCGGCACAGCGCTTAACAAAATTCTCAAGGATTTCGTGGTCAAGACACGCTCGATGATGGGCTATGACGCGCCGTACGTGCCTGGGTACGACTGTCACGGGCTGCCGATCGAGACCATTGTCGAAAAGAAACTGGCCGAAAAGGGAAAGAACAAAAACGACATACCCGTCGCCTCTTTTCGCCGTATATGCCGCGAACACGCGTCTACGGCGATGAACAACCAGACGCGCGATTTTCAGCGGCTCGGCATCCTTGGCGAGTGGAAGAATCCATATTTGACGATGTCGCCCGAATACGAATCGTCGACCGCCCGGCTCTTTGGCAAGTTTCTCGAACGCGGCTACGTCTATAAAGGCCTGCGTCCCGTCTATTGGTGCATCCACGACCAGACGGCCCTCGCCGAGGCCGAGGTCGAGTACCGCGAGCATACGTCGCCATCGGTCTATGTGAAATTTCCGATGAAATCCGACCCGGCCGAGATCGACGGGGCACTCGCGGGGAAAAATGTCTTCGTCGTTATCTGGACGACGACGCCCTGGACGCTGCCGGCAAACCTCGGCATCACCGTCCATCCTGATTTTGACTACTCGGCGGTTGAATCAAAAGGTGAGGTTTACATCGTCGCGTCGGAGCTTGTAAATGCCTTTGCCGAGACATGCGGGATCGGATCGGTCAAAGAACTTGCACGGTTTAAAGGCTCAAAGCTCGACCGTCTCGAGGCTCGCCACGCCTGGCTCGACCGGACCTCGCTCATCATGAACGCCGATCACGTCACGCTTGGCGAGGCCGACGCCGAGGTCGAACTGGATGTCCGTTTCGAGAACAAATCCGCCGGAAAATCCGGTACAGGCTGTGTCCACACGGCTCCGGGTCACGGCGCCGATGATTTTGCAGTCGGTAAAAAATACGGGCTTGAGGTTTACGCCCCGGTCGATGCGGCGGGCCGGTTTATTGCCGAAGTTGAGCATTTCGCGGGCCTTAGCGTATTTGAAGCGAACCCGAAGATCGTCGAATTTCTCCGCGAGACGGGAGCGTTGCTCAGTGTCGAAAAATACGATCACCGCTACCCACATTGCTGGCGATGCAAAAATCCGGTAATTTTCCGGGCGACGCCGCAGTGGTTTATCTCTATGGATGAATCGGTCGATGGTTCGTCATTGCGGCAGCGTGCATTGGAAGAGATCGAAAAAGTAAAATGGCACCCCACGTGGGGTGCGGGCCGCATGGGCAATATGTTCAAGGGCCGACCCGACTGGTGCGTCTCGCGTCAGCGTTCGTGGGGCGTTCCGATACCCGTATTTTACTGCCAAGCTTGCGACGAAGCGGTCGCCGACCCGAAGATCATCGATCACGTAGCGGATATTTTCGCGCGTGAGACTGCGGACGCGTGGTACGCCCGGCCCGAGCATGAGCTTTTGCCCGACGGCTATAAATGCGGCAAATGTGAAAGCACGGATTTTCGCAAAGAGACTGATATTCTCGATGTGTGGTTCGACTCGGGTTCGAGCTGTGTCGCAGTGCTCGAAACGCGGGGCGAGACGCTGCGGTTTCCGGCGGACGTTTATCTTGAGGGTGGCGACCAGTATCGCGGATGGTTTAATTCCAGCCTTAGTTGCGGCATCGCCGCTCACGATCAGGCGCCATATAAACAGATCATCACACATGGCTGGGTCGTCGATGGCGAAGGCAAAAAGCAGAGCAAATCTATCGGTAACGTGACCGCTCCGAAGGAGATCATCGACGCATCGGGTGCCGATGTGCTGCGTCTGTGGGCGGCCGCAGTTGATTATACCGAGGACGTCAGGTGCTCGGAAGAGATAATGAACCGTGTGGTCGACGCCTACCGCAAATTTCGCAACACGCTGCGTTATGCCCTCAGCAATCTCGACGGTTTTGATCCTACGATTGACACCACTCGTAAGGATGAAATGCTCGAGATCGATATATGGGCATTAGGTAATCTCAACAATTTGATTGAGGCAGTAGCCGGACGAAATGACGAAGATAGACTTACGTCATTCTATGGAACATACAATTTTCAAGGAGCTTTTCAGAAACTTTATGATTTCACAACGGTAACTCTCTCATCACGTTATTTCGATATCATAAAAGATCGGCTCTATATTGCGGCCCCCAAGAGCTTGTCCAGGCGTTCGGCGCAGACTGCGTTGTATGATATCGCGGATAAGCTGACACGGCTTCTCGCACCAATTCTTGCCTTCACGGCTGACGAGGCATTTGAAAATCTGCCCGGAACTCAAGCAGCATCTGTTCACATAGCTGAATTTCCGTCATACGAAGCTTTGTTCCAGAGTATGCAAGAAGAAGTGGATTTTTTCCTGAGGTGGGAGCAACTTTTTACTGTCAGAAATGTTGTACTAAAGAAATTAGAAGAAGCAAGAGCTGCCGGTCTTATCGGTTCAAGTTTGGATGCAAAAGTAATACTAAAAACCAGTAAGGCCTATTTAGATCTGCTGTTTCCATATTATCCGGATTTACGGTATCTATTTATCGTTTCGCAGGTCGAGGTTCAACAGGAAGATGACGTAGAGCGATTCGAAGTCGAGATCAAAAAGGCCGACGGCTACAAATGCGAGCGCTGCTGGAATTATTCGACCCGCGTCGGGGAATTTCTCGAATACCCGACCGTCTGCGAGCGGTGTAACGATGCTTTGACCGAAATTGTTGGCAAAACAGGCGAATAAAATCAGAAATTGGGCGTATAGTTGTAGTTGATGGCCGTTGATTTTCCAACTTTGATGTCGTCGCCGTCTGCGGCCTACTCAGAAGCGTTGCGCTTCTTTAATGGAAACGGAATGTTAAACGATGCCTTATTAAGGTTGGTTAGTGATCTCGAACGGCAGTCTATAGACTATGCCATTATAGGCGCCGTTGCTCTGAACCAGCACGGGTTTCAACGGTTAACGGTTGATATCGATCTGCTTCTTTCGGTAGAAGGCCTCGATCGGTTTAGGGAAAAGCTAGTCGGCCTTGGCTACCGGCCGGCATTTGAGGGAGCAAGAAAGAAATTCAGAACAGTACAGGAAAATATCCCTATCGACATAATCTCGGCCGGTGAATTTCCCGGGGACGGCAAACCAAAGCCTGTCATTTTTCCCGATCCTGACGAGGCTTCGATAATTATTGACGGTATAAAGACTATCTCGCTCGAAAAGCTGATCGAATTAAAATTGGCTTCCGGTATGACAGCCGGAGATCGTATTAAAGACTTGGGCGACGTGCAGGAACTAATAAAGTTAAAAAAACTGGACGAGCATTTTGCGGAACGGTTGAATGACTATGTTCGTTCTAAGTACTTAGAGTTATACGAAGGCGTAGCCTCGGCGAATAACGACGTTGAAAACTGAGGCGCACGAAGTGAATAAAAAAGACTTTTTTTGGAAGTTAGCCTACCTCGCCATCGCCGGCGGGGTCTTTATGATCGACCAGACGACCAAGGCCTGGGCGACGCGTGTTTTGCGATTTGAAGGTGACCGGTCGGTGATCGGCGGGTTTTTGAATTTTGCGTATGCCAAGAATACGGGCGTCGCGTTTTCGATGCTGGACGAGGGCGGCGATGCCGGGCGGTGGGGGCTGTCGGTCGTGGCGTTTGTCGCGGCGACGCTTGTGCTCTATTTCTTTTGGCGGACGCCGCGAACGGACGACCGCATTTTGGGAGCCCTCACGCTTCTTCTCGGCGGCATTACTGGAAATGTGGCTGACCGGATTCGCCTTGGTTTCGTCGTTGATTTTATCGATGTTCAGTTCGGCTCATGGCATTATCCAACCTTTAATGTCGCCGATGCGGCCATTTGTTTGGGTGCCGGGCTGCTGATCCTCGATCTTTTTTTCTCCAAACGGCGGCAAAACCAAACCGCGAACAACGAACAACCGGTCACGAACAACTAATTACGGATGTACCCTGAACTTTTCCGCATCGGCGGCTTTCCGATAACGACATACGGCATTTTCCTCGCGGTTGGCATGCTGCTCGCTCTGTTTGTCACGGCGCGCCTCGCTGCTCATGACGGTTTGTCAAAGGACAAGATCTACGATCTCGGCCTCTGGACGCTGGTCGGCGGGCTCGTCGGGTCGAAAATATTGATGATTCTGGTCGAGCCGGAAACCAATGTATTTACACTCGATTTTTTGCGTTCAGGCGGCGTGTTTTACGGCGGATTGCTCGGCGGTTTTCTGGCGGTCGTCATTGTTGTACGAATGTACAAGCTGCCGTTTTGGAAGGTCGCGGATGCTTTTGCTCCCGGAGTTGCTCTCGGACAGGCTTTCGGTCGCCAAGGCTGTTTTTCGGCTGGCTGCTGTTGGGGAAAACCGACGACATTGCCGTGGGGCGTACATTTTACACCACTTGGCCACGAGTATACCGGTGTCCCGATCGTCGCGCCGGACGGCAGCGACCTGCATCTGCACCCGACGCAGCTTTACGAATCGTTTATCATGCTTGCGGTCTTCGGATTCCTGTTTTGGCTTCACCGACGTAAGAAATTTGATGGACAGATCCTCATCGCATACGGTATCATCTATGCCATAGTACGTTTTTCAATTGAGTTTATCCGCGACGATCCGCGCGGAGACCTTTGGGGGATGACGAGCCAGACGGGCTTGTCGACGTCCCAGATGGTAAGCCTCGTGGTATTGGTCGCCGCTGTTGTTTTTTGGTTTTGGAGACTACGATCTGCCGGTTCACGACCAGATCATCTGGACAAGTCGTGACCCCGCGTTTCGTATAAGGAGGAAACCGTATGCGAAGAAGTTTTTGTGTAATACCTTTGATTGTAGCTGCGTGTTACACAGTCGTGATCGGTCAGGACGACGGCGAACAACGTATCAGAAAGTCGCTTGAGGGCAGAGTGGTGCTTGTAAAGATGGACCTGCCGGCCATAGATGCCGGGGTTGATCTGATTTTGAATGACACTGAGGTTAGCTACGACGCGGCCAATTACGACAAACTGGTAAAAAATTACGGCGTTTCTATTAAAAAAGGTAGTCGTGCCCGAATTACAAGCGTTCGGGTCTCCCCTAGAGGCCTTGAGATTGATCTCGATGGCGGCGGATTGCCCGGTCCGGATTGGATGGTCGGGAACCTGAAACTTAAAGAGCCCTCGCCGGCAGCCAAATCCGACCATGAGATTGAGATTGAGCGTCAGAGCCAGTCGGAAACTAACCCGGCTATGATTAATTATTTGCATGGCGAAATCGACTATGAACGCCAGCGTCGGCTCGAGCAGGACGAACGGAACCGGGATGCCTATAACCGGTTCGACCGACTTCGAAAACAATACGTTGAGCAGAATAGAAAGAGCTGGGGATCCAAGGTGGTCATAGTTGTTCGTTCCACAAAGGAATCGATCACCATGCGAGACATGGTCAAATCACTCGCCAAATATGTGGAGTTATTGCCGAGTGAAAAGCCCTCAAAATAGTGAAACAAGACAGGACGGTTTTTTGTTCCTGACCGACGAAACCGAGGCTGGTACACGGCTGGATAGCTTTCTGGCTGACCGGATCGACGGTTGGTCGCGTTCGCGGCTGCAAAAGCTGATCGAGAATGAGGACGTGCTCGTAAACGAAAAGGCCGTAAAGCCGTCCTACAAACTCCGCGAAAATGACGAGGTTGAAGTCGACCTGGTCGAGCTGCCGGTCGCGAGATTTGAGCCGGAAAATATTCCGCTCGATATCGTTTACGAGGACGAGTATCTCGCGGTCATCAACAAACCCGCCGGAATGGTCGTCCACCCAGGTGCCGGTGTGCAGAGCGGCACGCTGGCAAATGCGATCGCGTTTCACTTTGCCGAATCGTTCGCCCAACAAAACAAAGAGGACCCCGACAACCTGCGTATCGGCATCGTCCACCGGCTCGACAAGGATACGTCCGGGCTGATCGTCGTCGCCAAAACCGACGAGATACACGAGGAGCTGTCTGAGCAGTTTCGCGAACGGCTGGTCTATAAGTCCTACATCGCTCTCGTACACGGCTCACCCGACCAAAACACTGGCAAGATCGAAGCCCCGATCGGTCGTAACAAACATAATCGCCTGCGGATGAAGGTCGCGACCCACGGACGAAGTGCACTGTCTCTGTGGAAGGTCCGCAAGCGTTACGACAAATTCACCCTGCTCGACGTCGAGATCAAAACCGGCCGCACACACCAGATCCGCGTCCACATGGGCTATATCAATCACCCGGTCGTCGGCGACGAGATCTACAACGAGGGCCGCGACAACACAGTCGCCGACAGCTATGCCCGCAATGGCATCGCGTCGATGAACCGGTTTTTCCTCCACGCCGAACGCCTGTCGTTCACCCATCCGGTCACAAAAGAGCGAATGGAATTTACACAGGAACTGCCCCCCGAATTGAATCAATTTCTGGATTTGTTATGATTGGAGCCAGGTTCTACACCAACTTCGCACCGGTCAAACACACATGAAATATTCGCTCTTCGCTGCCGCGTTTTGTCTTCTCTTTGCTTCTTTTACTTTTACTCAGTCTGACGAGATCAACATTATTCCGAAGCCTCGCTCTGTCAAGAAGCTGTCGGGAGCTTTCAAATTAACTAAGAACACACGAATAGTTGCGCTCGACGAAGCCGGACGGAAAATGGCGGGTTTGCTAAACGACCTGCTGGTGAAAAACTATGGCTTCAAACTAAAAATCAATTCAAAACCACCGACGAATAATTACATACAATTCCTTCCGCCAGACCTTTCGATTCGAGAAACCACTTTACCGGGGCGACCTAATCTTCTCCACTCAATTAAAATACAGCCCGATCGAATCGAGATCACAGGATACGAAGAGGGTCTTTTCTACGGTCTTCAGTCGCTAAAACAATTGCTTCCTCTCGAATTCAAAAGTTCCATCGAGATACCGGCTTTGCTGATCGTTGACTATCCGCGTTTTGGCTATCGCGGGATGCACCTCGATGTTGGGCGGCACTTTATGCCGGTAGAGTTTGTCAAAAAGTACATCGACCTGATGTCGCAGTACAAATTTAACAACTTTCACTGGCACTTGACGGAAGACCAGGGCTGGCGGATCGAGATCAAAAAATATCCGAAATTGACCGAGATCGGCTCGAAACGGCCGGAATCGATGAAGGAGAAAAACTTTACGCCGTACATTGGTGACGGGGTACCCGAGGGCGGTTTTTATACGCAGGAGCAGATCAAGGACGTTGTCGCGTACGCCAATGCGAGGTATATCAACGTGATACCCGAGATCGAGTTGCCGGGCCATTCGTCGGCGGCATTGGCGGCGTACCCTGAGCTAGGCTGCAAGGCTGATTACAAATACAAGGTGCAGACGACATGGGGCATTTTTAAGGAAGTTTACTGTCCGACCGAGAAAACATTCGGGTTTCTCGAGGACGTTTTGACCGAGGTGATCGGCCTCTTTCCCGATTCGCCATACATCCACATCGGCGGCGACGAGGTGCTCAAGGACATGTGGAAAGAGTCGCCCGAGGTGCGGGAGTTGATGGCCCGCGAAAATCTCAAGGACGAACGCGAGGTGCAGAGCTATTTCATCCGGCGAATGGAAAAATTCATCAACTCAAAAGGTAAAAAGATCATCGGTTGGGACGAGATACTCGAGGGCGGTCTCGCGCCGAACGCGACTGTTATGTCATGGCGCGGCATCAAGGGCGGCATCGAAGCGGCACGTGCAAAACATGATGTGATAATGACGCCGACCGATTATAGCTACTTCGACTACGGCCAGGGCGACCCGGCCACAGAGCCGATAAATATCGGTGGTTATCTCAACCTGGAAAAAGTCTATTCCTTTGACCCTGTTCCAAAAGAATTAGCGGGGGACGATGCAAAATATATACTCGGCGGCCAGGCAAATATCTGGACCGAATATCTACAGACACCCGCGGCGGTCGAATATATGGCATTTCCGAGGATGCTCGCAATGGCCGAAGATGTCTGGACCACGCCTGAAAATAAGAATTTTGTAGATTTTAGTCGGCGATTGTCTTCGCATTATGCCCAACTCGACAAACAAGGCGTCAACTACCGTATACCTGAACCCGGCGGACTGCAGAATATCGTGACTGAGAATGAGAAAGCCGTAATTACTCTAACGCCCGCCCGCGGAACGGTCGTTATTTATACGATTGACGGTTCAGATCCGAATGTGAAATCCTCAGAACAGTATAATCAGCCGCTCGCGATCCCATTGAAGGTTGGCGAGGCCAAAACCCTTAAGACTATTGTTATCAGCTCGGCCGGTCGAAAAAGTGTTGTTTACGGAGCGACGCTGCTTCGGCACGATTATTTGAAACCGGCCGAGCTGGCTGAAAAGCGTCCCGGCGTAACATTTGGATTTATTACACGTCCGGCAAATGGCTCGACCGATCCGGTTTTGTCGAGCGGCGAGACTAAGACTACCGGATTGCAGCAGTTTGCAAAAACAACGGATCTGAAAGGCACTTTTGGCGTCACGTTTGACGGCTATCTAAACATTCCGGCTGACGGCATGTACGAATTTCAGGCCGAATCGACGTGGGACACCGCTGTTTTCATCGACGGCGAAAAGCTGATTGAAGACGCGGGGATCAAGGACCGCAAGATACGCTCGGCCATAATACCGCTCAGGGCAGGATTGCATAAGGTGAGCCTGCGTTATAACAATCACGGCGGCGATCCATTTTTCCGCGTCCGCTGGGCGATAAAGGGCCAGAATTGGCGAAATATTGGCGGCGGCGAGCTTGTACATTAAAAAAAACGAGACCCTAAAAACTATGAGCAATATCTCAAGACGTGGCCTATTGAAGACAACCATCGCGGCGACTGTTACTGCGTCACTGGCCGGATCGGCAAATGCGGAAGTCGTTCCCAAGGCGAAGTCGATGATCGGCGTGCCATTTGAAAAACGCGACAAGGTGCGTCTCGGCATCGTCGGAGTTGGCGAACGCGGAAAATCAATGATCCACGATTTTCTCGGGATTGAGCATCTCGAGATCGTCGCCCTTTGTGACAATGTTAAGGCCAATGCCGAAGGGGGCAAGGCTATGCTCGAAAAGGCGGGCCGTCCAACTCCGGCGATCTACACGGACGGCGATCACGCTTTTGAAAAGCTGTGCGCCCGCGATGATATCGATTTTGTCTATTCGCCGATGCCTTGGGAATGGCATGCCCCGGTCGCTCTCGCGGCGATGGAGTACTCGGGCGTGGCACACGCGTCTCAACGGCAACCTATACCCGACACACGGCCTCGGCCCCGTCGCAAATTACATGAATATCAGTCGCGGCGACCGTTTTGATTATCTCGTCTCGATGTCGTCGCCATCGCGTTCGCTTGACCTATACCGTGAGCAGACCGTGCCTAAAGACTCGCCGAAATGGAAGGAAAAATACATCGCCGGCGACATGAATACGACCATGATCAAGACCGCAAACGGTCTGACGATCAAGGTTCAGCACGACACCTCGACGCCGCGCCCATACGACCGCATCAATCTGATTCAGGGCACAAAAGGCCTTTTCCGCAGCAAAGACGCCGAAACTTAGGTTGTCTCCTTTATGGGCTTTGATGCGGCGTCGGAGAAAAGGGATGTTTTGTCGGACGGGGAAAGATCATCGGGCAGTACCCCGCGAAACGACACGCGGTGGATCGGGCAGTGACCCTGTTTGCGAAGAGCCACGTAATGGGATGCGGCGGCATACCCCTTGTGTTCTGCAAAGCCATATCCCGGATATTCGCTACCGTATTCGGCCATGAGGCCGTCGCGATAGGTTTTGGCGAGTATTGACGCGGCGGCTATCGAGGCCGAGATCGAATCGCCCTTGATGATCGCCCGCTGTGGCAGCGGCGATCGTTTTAGATGGAGCGCATCGATGAGGAGAAAATCGGCTGCCGGTGTGAGAGCCGCGATAGCCGCGAGCATTGCATTTTTTGTCGCTTCGAGAATGTTGATGCGGTCGATCTCATCGGCCTCGATCTGGCCAACCGCGTAGGCGATGGCGGTCTGTTTTAGCTCTTCGGCTATTCCAGCGCGTTTGGCGGCGGTGAGCTTTTTTGAATCGTCGAGGCCGTCGGGCAGTGGCAGCGTAGTATCGAGAATACAGGCCGCCGCAACCACCGGCCCGGCCAGACAGCCCCGACCGACCTCATCAACGCCAGCGATAAAAGCGTAACCGTTGGCTTGTGCCTGGCATTCAAAATCGAGGCCGATCGCGGTGATCAGCATATCGGGAAACAGAGAAACGCGGGCGTCGGCTCCATCCTGTTCGAACGATTCCGAGACACCCGCGTTTTTCACTTTTTTCTCCGGTTGTAGGTTAGCTGACCTGTTTTTTCTTAGCGCGTGTATCGCGTTCCTTGATACGGGCGGCCTTACCACGCAGATCGCGCAGGTAGTAGAGCTTGGCACGGCGGACCTTACCGCGACGCAGTACGTCGATGTGGTCGATGACCGTTGCGTGCAGCGGGAAGATACGCTCGACACCCACGCCAAAGCTGACCTTGCGAACAGTCACCGTCTCACGCACGCCGCCGTGTTTGCGGGCAATACAAATGCCTTCGAACGCCTGCAAGCGTTCCTTGTTGCCTTCCTTAATACGGACGTGTACGCGGAGCGTGTCGCCCGGCTGGAAGCCCGGAATGTTCTCTTTTAATTGTGTGTTCTCAACACTATCTAGTCTATTCATTTCTCGTTTCGGCCAGAGGTCAACGGAATGTTCCGCTCACATATCACCATTTTCTCCTGTTAATAGATCGCCTCTGGCGACCCTCGTTTTTTCCAGCGCCTTAATAGAGCGCCACTTTTCAATTTCGGCATGATTGCCGTTAAGTAAAACTTCGGGAACTTTCATTCCCCTAAAATCCGCCGGTCGCGTGTAATGCGGACAATCGAGCAATCCGTCCGAAAACGAATCGTTCCGCGCCGACGTATCGCTGCCTAGGGCCCCAGGCAAAAGCCTGACGAGCGCGTCTATTAGGACGGCTGCCGCCGGTTCGCCACCCGAAAGCACGTAATCGCCGATCGATATCTCGTCGGTAACGAGAGCCTCGTTAACCCGTTCGTCAACGCCCTCGTAGCGTCCGCAGATCAGGACTAGGTGTTCAGCCTCAGTGGCTAATTCTCCCGCAACCGCCTGTTTCAGCGGCTTTCCCTGCGGCGTGAGCATAACGACCCGCGTACCCATAGGATAAGCGTCGCGGAGGCTTGCGCCTGTCAAATTTTCAATTGCGGCAAATAACGGCTCGGGCTTCAGCACCATTCCATCGCCGCCGCCAAATGGCCGGTCATCGACCATGTTGTGCTTACCCATCGCGTATTCGCGGATGTCGTGAATGTTTATCTCGACGATCTCAGCGAGTTTTGCACGGCGGATAATTCCAAATTCAAAGATCTCGCTGAAATACTCCGGGAAAATTGTTAAGACATCAACTCTCATCGATTAATTCATTTTTTCATTTATTTATCGAAACATTTCTGAATGAAACAATGAACAAATGACTCAATCTCAAAATTCTAACAACCCCTCCGGCGGATTGATCCGGATAAGTTTTTTATCAACATCGACCTCAGGACATATCGTCAGGGCAAACGGAATCAAATATTCCTTCTCGCCGTCGACAACAAGGATCTCGGTTCCGCCATTCCGCATGATCTCGCGGACAGTGCCGACTTCGGTCCCGGCGAGTGTTTCAACCCGGCAGCCGGCGAGTTCCCAATCGAAATACTCGTCCGCCTCAAGTTCTACAGCTTCGGATTCGGCCACGCAGACTTCAGCGTTTCGCAGCGTTTCCCCAAGCTCGACCGTGTCGTAGCCGACAAATTTCAGGACCACACGGCCGCTCTGGAACCAATGATCTTCGATTTTCAGTTCACGGCGATTGTCGTCCGGCATAACCGCCGTAATGTCTTCCAAACCCTCGAATCGCCCGGGAAAATCCGTCAGGATCTTCGCGACGACCTCACCACGCAGCCCGCGTGGCTTTACGATCCTTGCTATCGCAACCAAATCCATAAAAGTTCATCGAGTTTTGGAGCTCATTGAGTTTGTTGAGTCTCTTTTTTCTCAATAAACTCTAAACTCAAAGAACTCAAAGAACTAATCCTCGACCAGATCGAGCTGAAACCGCTTGCCGTGCTTTTGCCCGGCGGCAAAAAGAATGCTGCGGATCGCCTTGACCGTGCGGCCTTCGCGGCCGATGACGCGGCCCATGTCATGCTCGGCGACGCGCACCTCGATGCGGACGTTCTTGCCGTCCGCACTCTCGGTCACCTCGACCTGATCGGGCTCGCCGACCAGAGCTTTGACAATCTTTTCAACAGCTTCTTTCATCTTTAGCTCGACAAAGAGCCGGGAATTTAGGCTTCTGCCTCCGGCGTTTCTTCCGTCACTGTAGCAACTTCTTCTGCGACAAGTTCCTCGGCAGCCACTTCCGCTTCAGGGGCAGCAGCCTCGACTTCGGCGGTCTCCGCAGGCAGCTCAACGGCTTCTGCCTTAGGAGCCGCGGCCTCTACCTCAGTAGTCTCCGCAACCGGCTCGGAAACTTCTGCCTCAGCAGCAGCAGTTTCCGCCGCTTCGGCAGCAGCCTTTTCAGCCGCAGCCTGCTCAGCAGCCGCACGTTCGGACGCAAGCTTTTCGGCCTCAGCTTTCTTAGCCTCGGCCCTGGCAGCCTCAGCCGCCGCTTTGGCTTCCGCTCTCGCAGCGAGCGATCCAGCACGCTCTTCCTCGGTCTGAACCGGGTTGTGCTTGATCAGGCTTTTGACCGTCTCGGTCGGCTGAGCACCAACGCCGATCCAATACTGGATGCGTTCGTGATTCAACTTGACGTCCGCCGGGCTCGCCATCGGATCGTATGTACCAACGTTTTCGAGATACTTACCATCACGCTTCGAGCGTTTTTCTTTAACTACGAGGCGATAAAAAGGTTTACCCTTCGCGCCCATTCTCATTAAACTAATTGCTAACATAATTCTTAAGTGACGAGTGACGAGTGACGAGTGACGAGTGAAGAATTTCCCTTGTCCCTTGTCCCTTGACTCTAACCCCTATCTCCTTTTCTTGTGCCTTTTCTTCTTCCTAATGCTTCGCGTCGACCCGTTTGAATCGTCGTCATCAATATCCTGGCCACCGCCGAGGAGGCCGCCCATTCCATTCATTCCGCCGCCGCCGCCGAGCATATTGCCGAGGCCGCCGACCAGCCCACCCGCCATTTTCCTGGCCATTCCGCCAAACAGTCCGCCACGGTTCATCTGGGCCATCATCTTTTTCATCTGCTCGTACTGGCGAAGCAGCTGATTTACCTCGGCGATCGTCGAACCCGAACCGCCCGCAACGCGAGTCTTGCGGCTCGCGTCCAAAACCTTGTGATCGTTTCTCTCCTGCCGAGTCATCGAACCGATGATCGCCTCGGTACGCTGCATTTGGTGATCGACTTGCGAAGATTGCTCGTCGGTGATCTGCATGCCGCCGGTCATCTGTTCGGGCAGCATCTTCATCAATTTCGACATCGATCCGAGCTTCTTAAATTGGCCGAGCT
>JANYIL010000096.1 GCA_025362075.1 Chloracidobacterium sp. | reverse complement strand
TATTGACCGGCCCGATTTTTTTTAATCTGCGACATCGCACGTACCGTGATATGATACGGAGCTATAATAATCGCGTTTTTTTGCAATTAACCTCTTGAATCCTTCATCGGGACTTGCTCTGGTTTCTATTCACGCTGGCCTGTTTTTCTGGAACTGAGTCAAAAATACGAGGTTGGTGCGATGCGTAAGATCTACGTGAGGTTAGATCGAAAAAATAACGTCGTGGCTTAGAACCGGAAGGAATATTATGAAGATCCTGCTTTACAACCCCGATAACGGCATCACGCGCAATTTCATGCCGCACCTTTGGATGTTTCTGCTCCAGTCACTGACGCCGCCCGAGCACGAAGTGATCCTTATCGACGGCAATGCCAAGGCGATGACGCGGCCTGAGCTGGTGCAATTTTGTAAGGACGAGAATATTGGACTCGTCGGCATCGGGGCCATGACCCGCATGGTCGCTCGGGCTTATCTGGTCGCGGACAGCCTGCGGGAAGCGGGATTTAAGGTCGTGATGGGCGGCCCGCACGTCACCGAATGCCCGGACGAAGCTCTCGGCAAAGACGGCGGCCCGCGTCATGCCGACGCCGTCGCTCTCGGCGAGGCTGACGAAACGTGGCCCTTGCTGGTCGCCGATGCCGCCCGGGGCGAGCTGAAAGAGGTCTACGTGCCGCAGATCGACCCACACGGCAACGACAAAAAACCCAATCTCCAGCCTTACCCGCATATCCCGTGGGAAACGCTCGATCTCGATCAATTTAGCCTCGTGCCAAAGATGTTTCAACCGCTGCTTTCCCGAATGGGCCAGGGGTGGGGCAAATTTTTCGTCGTACCTATCGAGACCGGACGCGGGTGCCCGTATGGCTGTGAGTTTTGCACGGTGACGGGATTTTTTGGCGATTCGATCCGTTTCCGGTCAAACGAAAGCGTTGTCGAGGAACTCCTGCGATTAAAGGCTCGCGCAAAAAAAGAGCGCGGTCAGATGGCCATATTCTTTATCGACGACAACCTTGCTATCAATAAAAAACGATTGAAATCGCTGCTTCGCGATATGATCGCCGCCGATGCGACGTTGCCGTGGGTCGCCCAGATCAGCGCCAACCTACTCGAGGACGAAGAGCTTGTCGATCTAATTGCCGAAGCCGGGGCGAAATGGATATTCATCGGGATGGAGTCGATCGACCCGGCAAACATGGCGGACGTCAACAAGACGTTTTCCAAGCCGGCAAACTATCCGGCCGTTCTCGAGGGCCTGCGAAAGCGTAATATTTACGCAATCACATCCTTTATATTTGGTATGGACAATGACACCACCGGTGTCGCCGACCGCACTGTCGATGAGATCGAGAAATGGGCACCGGGCCTGCCCGTTTTTGGACAGCTGACGCCGTTTCCCGCGACACCGCTCTACGACCGGCTTGAAAAAACCGGACGGTTAAAGCGTGTAAAGCATTGGCTCGATTTTGCCCCTTTTGTGATGGCCCATGACCCGCTCAAAATGACGATCGAGGACGCTAAAAAGGAAACGTTCCTAGCGTGGGCGCGTTCCTACAGCCACGAGCGAAACTGGGAAGCGATCCAGCAAATACGCGAAGCTCCGATCGAAACCCGAATTGGCCACATCGTCGCGCGGCTCTTTTTCCGCGGCATTTATTTTCCACAGATGAGCAAATGGGCCTGGGTGCGGCTCCTCTACGACAACCGCCGTCCGTTAATCAGCCTTTCGCGCGAAGGCATTAGAACCTGGCGCGCCGCCCGCAAACGCCAGCGTCGTGAGATCCGGGCTGTCCGCACAGTTCATTAAATATCGGATACAAGGGTAACTATCGCGTGTATGGGCGATATGGTTGTAAGGCTTTCGTCCTTAATTTTAGAAACTTGAATTTTGAGTTTGGGTCAGCCGAGAGCCGGAATCTCGCGGGGATGGGTCTCTGCCGTTTATGGCGACATGTATTTTTGTCATAATTTTTGAAGAAGAACGTATAAAACTATCATGAAAAAATCTTTCGAGTCGTTTGTTGCCGTGAATCGAAGAGCATTCTTGTTCACCGGCTTATTACTTTGTATTGGTGTGTTTGGTGTTGCGAGTTGGCGGACAACCGCGACGGCTGCTTCGACAGCGTCGTCGTCTAATGGCAGCCCGAACGGGTACACGGCCTACGGATCTCCGGACGATCCGCTTGGGCTCAATGTGTTCGATAAAACGTCGTCAAATGCCCTCGATAACCCAGGAATACTCTCTCTTGCCGCTGGATCAGGAAGACTGTTTGCCGTCTCGGGCGCCGGCGGTAGTTCCTCCACCCTTTATGAATTGAACCCTGCGACCGGGGCGATCGTCAGCACGATCGGACCAACCGGCTTGGTACACATAACCGATATTGCAGTTAGCCCGATCACGGGCGTGATGTACGGGGTATCGAACGGTGGTGGTGGTGGTAGTCCTATTGGTAGTAGTCCTAGTCTTGTCGATGCCCAGCAACTGGTCACGATTAGCACGACAACCGGCGCAGCGACCATCGTCGGCCCGACCAATTGCCAGATCCCGGATATCGGGTTTCGGTCCGACGGCACACTCTTCGCGTGGGTCGAGGCCAACTGCGGCTCCGACGATCTTGCCACAATCAACCTCGCGACCGGAGCGGTGACCATCATCCCCAGCCTCTTAGGTACGTCAAGGACTGGTCTGGCATTCGATTCGGCGGATAATCTCTATGTAAAGACGAGCGGCGTTCTTAATAAGATGAACCCCGCAACTGGCGCGGTGATCAGCTCCGTTGTCCTCTCGACGGGCACCCACGACGTATTGGAGATCGGCCCCGGTAACGTGTTTTATACTGCGAGCCGGTCCTCAAATACCGGTCCGAGCTCCTTCGAGACGATCAACCCCGCAACGGGCGTCGTGACGATTCTCGGCAGCACGCCGTTCGGTATCACCGGCCTCGCGTTTGGCGGTGCGGCCCAAGCTGATCTCTCGATTACAAAGACCGACGGAGTGACATCGACACCGGCAGGTTCGACCGTGACCTACACGATAATCGCGACAAATGCGGGACCGAGCATTGCGACCGGTGCTACCGTGGTTGACAACTTCCCGGCCGCTATCACAAGTGCCTCGTGGACCTGTACGGCGTCGGTCGGCAGCTCATGCGGTACTCAGTTATCAGGCACGGGGAATATTACCCAAACGGTCAATCTGGCGGCCGGGGGCACTGTCACCTACACGGCTGCGGCGACGATCAACCCCAACGCGACCGGCACCCTGTCCAATACGGCAACAGTAACGGCTCCGGCCGGTTCGAGCGACCCGAACCTCGCCAACAACACGGCAAGTGATGTTGATACGATAACCGGTCCGTCAATCTTTGTTATAGACGATGTAACGAAGAACGAGGGCAACTCGGGCACGACGCCGTTTGTGTTTACGGTCACCAAACAAGGAGCGACCGGCTTTGCGACCTCGGTGCAGTTCCTGACCGTGGATGGAACGGCAACGGTCGCGGGCAGCGATTATCAGGCTCAGAGCGGAACGCTGACATTTGGCCCGCTTGAGACCGCTAAGACGATCACGGTTTTGGTCAACGGCGATACGACTATCGAGGGCCCCGAGGCGTTTACAGTTCACCTCCAGGGGGCCGCTAACGCCCTGATCGGCGA
>JANYIL010000291.1 GCA_025362075.1 Chloracidobacterium sp. | reverse complement strand
TTCTCTCCTTCCTTGAATTCCTTTAGAAGTTTCACTTCCTCCGTTGTAAGTTTTATTATTAGTTGTCTCATGGCAAGATAGCTATATTATACTATCTTGCCCTGTAACGCACCAAAATTACTTTGTTGCTACACTAGGGTGAAGCCGTTTCGGCGAAACCCTAGGCTTTAATGTTCGTCGCCGTTGGCGACAAGAGTGTGATACTCGATCTAGAACCAAGTGCTCAAAAGGCAATCCGCGAAAACACTAACCTTTAGTCGTGCAGCTCATCTCTGCAATCAAAAAGAGGTCGCCTTTTCAGGCGGCCTCTTTTTTTGTTTAGCCTGGGATGGCTGGGTAAATTAATAGATTGAGAACGTGTATTCGATCTGTTTAGTGACCGACTGTGCGACGCCGTTGGTTTTGGCGGGTTCGAACGATATCCGACGGGCGGCCGCGATCGCCTGTTCTGTCAATCCGTTGCCCAACCCCTTGACCGGCGAAATGCTGCCCACCTGGCCCGACGCTAGAAACGTGACACGAAGCAATACAGTTCCCTGAATATTTGCCTGACGGGCCGAATCGGTATAGCCAGGACGCGGTTTCGAGAGGATCTTGATTGCCTGCGTTACGCCAACCGGCGGCCTAGGCGGCGGAGCTCCGACGCCGCCATTACCATCGCCGGTACCATTTCCGTTTCCGTTGCCGTTACCGCCGCCATAGCCTGAGCCATTTCCGCTGCCGGCACCCAGGCCGTTACCGCTGCCCTGGCCGGTTCCACGTCCGCTGCCGACGCCGCCGCCCGAGCCCTGGCCATTCGATAACGCGTCGGAATTGCCGTTAGGATCGCCAAGCTGGCCATAAACCTTTTCAAATTTCTGGACGCCCTTGGTCGAAGCCGGCGGCAAAACGATCGCCGGATTATCTAGTTTCGGTATATGCACATCCGGCGGACGGATCGGGTCAGGCGTTTGATCGGCCATATCGCCTTTATTCACCGGCTTGTCTTCTTCACGGCCGCCACCACCTCCGCCACCGGCGTTGTTATCTTTTTTCTGCTCTTTTTTCTCTTCGACCGCCGTCGGCACATCGTCAACGATCACGGCGTTGAAAATGTCGTCGTTGATCGAACCAACCTCCAGATCCTTGGCAAAGAGGCTGTAAACTGTTGCCGTCATCATGGCTATGACCATGAACCCGAGCGACCCGAGCAGCAGCAAATTACGCTGTCGGGCATTTTTTTCCTCGATGACCGTGACGTAAAATCCGCCGTCCGATGTGACCTTGTCATGCTCGGCTTCGTAAGAAGCGGGCTTTTTATCAACATCGATCGGGGTGTTTTGAACAAAAACGGGTGCGGCCTTAGCCGCAACTGGTTTGGCAACCGGTTCGACGAACGGTTCAGGTTCGACAAATTCCGTTTCTAATTCCCTAGGCGCTACCGGCTCGCTGAATTCGGCAATTACGGGAGCCGCAATTATTTCGGCCACAGGAACTGCCGCGACAGGAGCCGTCTCCGCCAAAAACGTCGGCGGTGCTGGCTCAGGGGCCGCAACCACCGGCGTCGGTTCGACCGCCGAAAGTGGAGACTCGTCCGCAACTACGGGAGGAGCCGCGGCCACAACCGGACTCATCTCGAAAGCTTGCAATGTTGCTCCGCAGTTAGGACAAAACCCAAACTTCTCGGCGAATCCCTCGTCACAAGAACTGCAATACTTAACAACTTTTCCCATTTTTCAGCCTCTCAATACTTATGCCCACATATCCCAGCGACATTAATGATAAATCAATTATATCGCGTTTGTTCAGAAGTTAAGCCCCTTTTCAACAAAAAGTCCGCGATAATGCTCACGTGCGGGTCTTCAATTGTGATAGATGCCGCTTATGTTTGACGCGATGCCCACCTACATCTAAAATTTCATTTGTGAAACCGGGCGTAAACTGATTCACTAACAGTTGCGACAACACATACAGCGAAATTGGCAACTAACCGTAAAGTACAAACGGTTCCCTAATTGTTTAGACGATGAAAAATAAGAATCTATTACAAAAAGTTGTCTTCGCGGGCATTATTTTTGCGATTTTGTTATCAGCGGCCGCCGCTCTGTTCGGCCAGACGCCCATGCCGTCGCCCCGGCAGGAAAAATTGCTGAACGGACTCAAGGTCCTGATGTGGAACGACGCGCGGGCCGATAAGGTCACGGTCAAGATACGGGTCCATGCCGGCTCGGCCTTCGACCCCCAGGGAAAAGAGGGCACGATGCAGCTCCTGGCCGATGATCTTTTTCCGAACGATGCGTCACGTGATTTTTTTAAGGAAGACCTCGGCGGCAGCCTTGAGACCGTTGCGACCTACGACTACTTACAGATAAGCGCATCGTCAAAACCCGAGAGCGTACTGCTAATGCTCGAAACGCTCGCCACCGCGATCTCGACCCCAACAATAGACAAGGAAACAACCGCAAAGGTGCGAACGGCCTTACTGGCAAAGCTCAAGGTTCTCGAGGCCGACCCGTCCTACGTGGCCGACCAGGCAGTCGCCAAACGCCTCTTCGGTACATTTCCCTACGGCCGGCCTCAGCGTGGCTCGACCGCGACGGTGCAAAACCTCGTCTTCGCCGACCTGATCGACGCCAAACAGCGGTTTCTGACCGCCGACAATGCCACAATGACGATCAGCGGCAACTACGACCGCGATCTTACATACCGGGCGATAAGACGGTATTTTGGCGGCTGGTTGAAGGCGGATAAGAAGGTTCCTGCGACGTTTCGACAGCCGGATGACCCGGATATTACGCTGTTCAATATTTCGACTGCTAACGCCGCCAAAAGCGAGATCCGGTTTGCAACCCGCGGATTCGCACGGAGTGATAAAGACTACCCTGCCTCGACCGTTCTAACTAGTATTCTCCGGGAGAGATTTCCAAAATTGATGACAGGTAGCTTGATGGAACAGCCGTTGGTCTCGAATAAGGCTTATGCCCTACCTGGATACTTCTCTTTCAGTTATTTAAGTAAGGAAGGTGTTATTCCGTTAGCGCAGAGCCATCAGGCCCCTCCAGACGCTCCAAACTATGTAAGGTATAACCCTCTGCTCGTCTTGTTTTGGAATATTACGGATGAAGAGTTTTCAAAAGCAAAGTCGGAGATGATGGATCAGAGCTCAAAAATGCCGACCGATCGTCTGTGGTTGGATGCAGATACATATAGAATTGATATTGCGGGAGTGACTTCGGCTATTCAGAATGTAACGATTGCCGATGTCAGGCGCTCCGCCGATCGCATGGCAAAAAATCCAGTAGTAACTGTCGCCGTCAAATAATCTAACTAAATTTATGAACCAAAGCCACGTGGCAGATGACAATTAATCGTATTAACCTGCGTGCAGACCAACCTGAATGATGCCCACGGACCGGACCACTAGCGAGATTGCCCACGCCCGTGCGGTGCGCGAAATGTTTTCGGGCATCGCGGGCCGCTATGATCTGCTCAACCACGTCCTGTCGCTAAATATCGACAAACGCTGGCGGCGAAAGGTGCGTGCGTTGCTCGGCGAGATTCTCGAAAATAGAGACGCAGTCGTCCTGGACGTGGCATGTGGGACCGGTGACCTGTCAATCGAGCTAAATCGCGATGCCAAGGCACGGGTGGTCGGCACCGATTTTTGCCGGCCGATGCTTACAGTTGCAAAAGAGAAAACCTCAGCCACGAATGCACGAATTCCTTATGTCGAGGCTGATGCGATGAATTTATCCTTCGCGAACGACAAATTTGATGCGTTGACGATAGCGTTTGGCCTCAGAAATCTGCCGAATTTTGCAAATGGACTTAGCGAACTGTACCGCGTGCTAAAGCCCGGCGGCCGCATCGTTATCCTCGAATTCTCAAGCCCCGTCCTGCCCGGCTTTCGGCAATTGTTCAATTTTTATTTCGCCAACGTCCTCCCGCGTATCGGCGGGGCGATCAGCGGTTCGCGTGGGGCCTACGAATATCTTCCGGACAGCGTCTCGAAATTTCCCAACCAAAAAGCCCTCGTCGCGATGATGGAGCAGACGGGCTTTTCGGATGTGCAATACCAAAATCTGACGGGCGGCATCGCCGCGATCCACAGCGGTACGAAAAATGCAGAAGCCCGCGCCTAAGAGGGCGTAACATTCAACGTCGCCAGGTTCGATTTCGCTTGCGGCGCTGGCTTCTGCATTTGGTGGAATTGTTATAAAATTTCCCTGCTCACCGGCATTTTAATGAAACACCGACTTGTGAATTTCACCAGACAGCTTGCTTTGATGCTGCTCGTTATTTGGACGGTAGTCTCGCTGGTCACGCTGCTCATCGAGATCGTGCCCGGCGACCCCGCGACGGTTATTTTGGGCGAAACCGCGACTCGGGAACAGATCGAGAATTTCCGGATCAAACACGGCCTCGACCGGCCTGCGTTTTTCTTTTCTTACGGGTCCGAAAAGGGATTTGTGTGGAACGGTGCCGACAACCGCTACGCCGACTATTGGATAGGGCTGCTGCATGGCGATCTCGGCAATTCGTTTCGCACGGATCGGCCTGTTCGCGACATGATATTTGAACGTTATCCATCAACCATCAAGCTCGCGATTGCCGCCATGCTCGTGGCGATCGGGATCGCTCTGCCTCTCGGTGTTCTGGCCGGGTCGCGGAAAAATACGCTGGTCGACAACGCCGCGTCGTTTTTTGCACTGCTGGGCATTTCGCTGCCGACATTCGTGATCGGTCCCTTTCTGGTTTATCTTTTCGCGGTCAAACTCGGCTGGTTTTCACCAACCGGCAGCCTTTATCCCGAGGACATCGTTTTACCCGCCGTCACGCTCGGGGCCGCTCTTTCGGCGATCCTGACCCGAATGATCCGCTCCAGCGTGATCGAGGAGCTGGGCGAAGACTATGTCCGCACAGCCCGTGCAAAAGGCGTCAGCGAGCGAATGGTGCTCTACAAACATGTACTAAAGAACGGCCTGATACCGGTCGTCACGATCCTTGGTTTACAATTGGGTGTTCTGCTCGCCGGAGCGATCATCACGGAAAAAATATTCAACTGGCAGGGACTCGGCCTTTTGCTCCTTGAGGACGGTATAGGCAAACGCGATTACCGGCTGGTACAGGGGTGTGTTCTCGTTATCAGTATTACCTTTATCGTCGCAAATTCGCTGACGGATTTTGTTTATAGGAAACTCGACCCGAGAATTCGGCTCTCGTAGAACAGACGGCCACGTCTGTTCGGCGGGCGTGAGTATTGTCAACATTCGGGAAAACGTGGCGTGACCGACAGACGCGGCCGTCTATCGTACATTATGAGCAGACTCGCTTACATTGGATTCGCCATCGCGGCACTTTTTATTTTGGCTGCGATCTTCGCGCCGTTAATTGCGACGCACGACGTTACCGCGCAGGATTTGGCGATGCGGTATTTTTCGCCGTCGGCGGAGCATTGGTTTGGTACCGACGGGCTTGGACGCGACGTGTTTTCACGGGTCGTCTTTGGAGCACGAATATCCCTTGAGGTCGGCATAACGGTCGTCGTTATTTCGTCGATTTTTGGTACGGTCATTGGTGCTGTTGCCGGGTTTTACGGTGGTTTCGTCGATAAATTCTTGTCTGGTTATATTTTTAACGTTTTCCTCGCATTTCCGGGCCTGTTGCTTGCAATTGCTTTGGTCGCCTTTCTCGGGGCCGGTCAGGGAAAATTGATCGCCGCACTCTGCGTGATTGGCTGGGTTGGCTACGCTCGGGTGATGCGCGGGCAGGTTTTAAAGGTGCGCGAATACGATTACGTATTAGCTGCTCGTGCGTTGGGGGCGAGCAACATGCGTATCCTGTTCACTCATATTTTGCCAAACGCGATCCAGCCGCTGATCGTTCAGGCGTCGCTTGGTATGGCAGGTGCGGTGTTGTCCGAGGCGTCGCTTTCATTCCTCGGGCTCGGCATTCCACCGCCTTCGCCGAGTTGGGGGACGATGATCGAAGAGGCACGGCAATATTTCAGCACTTCGCCGCATGTGTTGGTTTTTCCCGGCATCGCGATCGCGTTGACCGTGCTGGCGTTCAACTTTATCGGTGACGGCCTGCGCGAATATCTCGACCCCAAACAACGCAGCAGATAACAAATGGACGACGAGACTATCAGGATCTTTCCGCTTGGCGATTCGGCATTGACGGTCGAATTTAGCAATACGATCTCAGAGCCTATTAATAAAAAAGCCATCGCTCTTGCGAACCGCATTGAGGAGAAAAGCTTTCCGGGTTTTATCGAGTCCGTTCCGGCGTATGCGTCAACCACGATATTTTATGATCTTGTCCGCGTAAGAAAACATTTCCCCGATTTGCCGACCGCCTTCAACGCCGTCAAAGATATTGCCGAAAACGTACTGAAAACTCTAGACGATTCAGATGAAAGTGTTTCACGAACGGTCGAGATACTTGTACATTTTGACGCCACATCAGCCCTCGACCTTGCACACGTATCTGAGGCGCGGGGCCTCACTCCGGCACAGGTCATCGAGATATTTACGAGCAGGACGTACCGCGTGTTTATGCTCGGCTTCCTCCCCGGTTTTACATATATGGGCGAGGTGGACGACAGGATCGCCACGCCGCGCAAAGAATCGCCCCGGACGATGCTTCCGAAAGGCAGCGTCGGCGTCGCCGGAAAACAAACCGGCATTTATTCTCTGGAATCCCCCGGCGGCTGGCAGATCCTCGGCCGCACGGATGTCGAAATGTTTACCCCCGCTGCGGATCAACCGACACTGCTCCAGCCCGGCGACGAAGTCCGGTTTATTGCCGCCTCATGAGTATTCTTGTCCAAAAACCCGGTATTTTAACCACCGTCCAGGACCTCGGCCGGTTCGGTTATCGCCGTTTTGGTATCAACCCGAACGGTGCGATGGACCATATCGCCATGCGGCTCATCAACATATTGCTGGGCAATGATGAGAACGAGGCAGTTTTGGAAATGCATTTTCCGGCACCGCAGTTGGTTTTTGAGTCCGACGCGGTCTTTTCATTGGGCGGGGCCGACTTCGAAGCCGAACTGGACGGTGAACAGGTTGGCAACTGGCGGCAGATCGCGGCAAAAAAAGGCGACGTGCTAAAATTCGCAGGCAAAATAGCCGGTAATCGTAGTTACTTGGCCGTCAAAGGAGGTTTTAAGATCAACCCCTGGCTTGGGAGTGCTAGCACAAATGCCGTAGCTAACATCGGCGGATTTGATGGCCGAAAGTTTGAGTCCGGCGACCGCATCGAGATTAACGAGCAGTTGATATCTACTAAGGCGGATCCTCGGCAGATCTCGGCTTCCCTGATCCCGGTCTATAGTAAATTCCCAACCGTCCGAATCATTGCCGGGGGTGAATTTGCCGATCTGACCGGTGAAAGCCAGGATGCGCTGGTCAAACAAAACTTCACGATCTCGAATGCGTCAAATAGGATGGGATTTCGACTCTTGGGCTATCCGCTCGCTCTCGCAGACCCGCTCGAAATGATCTCGGCGGCAACGAATTACGGCACCATCCAATTGCTCCCCGATGGGCAGTTGATCGTACTCATGGCCGACGGCCAGACGGCGGGCGGCTATCCTCGGGTCGCTCATGTTGTATCACGCGATCTGCCGCTCCTTGCCCAGTTGGGAGCGAACGATAAGGTCGCATTTCATTTGATAACAGGACACGAGCCCGAGGACCTTGCCGTTGAATTCGAACGCGAGTTGAGTTTTTTCCGGATCGGGTGTAGATTGCAGGCAAATCTAAAATGACGAGAACGGTCGATCTAAATTGCGACATGGGCGAGGGCTGCGGTAATGATACGGAGCTGATGGAATTTATTTCGTCGGCAAACATTGCATGCGGCTATCACGCCGGGGACGCGACGACGATGCGGAAAACGGTCGAGATGGCCGTTGAAAAAGGGGTCGCGATCGGGGCCCATCCGGGTTATCCCGACCGAGAAAATTTTGGCCGCGTCGCAATGCAAATGTCGCCGGCAAAAGTAAACGAGATAGTTTCAGACCAGATCGCAACCCTTAACGAGTTCGCAATACGAGCGGACGCCCGGCTCAGCCACGTCAAGGCTCATGGGGCACTCTACAATCAGGCGGCCCGCGATACCGAGCTTGCGGCGGCGATAGCTGAGGCGGTCGCGGCATTCGACAAGGAACTCGTTCTATTTTGCCTTTCGGGCAGCCCGATGATCGCCGAGGCCGAGAAATTGGGGCTTCGCACGGCATCCGAGGTCTTTGCGGATCGGACCTATCAGGCCGACGGCAGCCTGACGCCGCGGACGCGGCCTAATGCTCTGATCCACGACACCGGTGAGGCGGTAGCTCAGGCCGTCAAGATGCTTGCATCGGGTGCGGTAAAGGCAACCGATGGATCGACCGTAACGCTTAGGGCGGACACGATCTGTCTGCACGGCGATGGAAAAAACGCCTTGGAATTTGCGATTGCGATAAACCGGGCCATGAAGGACAACGGCATCGGGATCAGACATCTGTGAGACAACCATGCAAGACGAAAACGCCGATGACGGCAAAAAGCTGGTTCGAGGCCTCAGCCTCATCGACGCGACGACCATCGTCGTCGGTTCGATGATCGGCAGCGGTATATTTCTCGTGTCCGCCGAATCCTCGCGGCTTGTTGGATCTCCCGGCTGGTTGCTGGTCGCGTGGATACTGGCCGGTGTAATGACGCTGTGCGGTGCCCTGTGCCTCGGTGAGGTCGCGGCGATGATGCCAAAGGCTGGTGGGCCGTACGTTTTCCTGAGCGAGGCGTACAGTCCAGGCGTCGGTTTCCTGTTCGGCTGGTCGCAGTTTCTGGTAGTTCAGACAGGCACGATAGCCGCCGTCGCCGTTGCCTTTGCAAATTTTAGCGGCGTGATTTTTCCGCAGATCGCCAGTACCAATTACATTGTCCAGCCGGTTATTCTCGGCAATTATGCGTTCAGCCTCTCGACCCAGCAATTGACGGGCATTGTTATTATCCTGCTTTTGACGGTGGTCAATACAAGGGGCCTCAAACTCGGTAAGCTCATCCAGAATACATTTACCTTTACCAAGGCCGCTTCGCTGTTCGCACTCGTTGTACTGGGGCTATTTGTCGGCTGGAACGCGAGCGGCGCGGCCTTTACGTCAGACTGGTGGCATCCGGCCGCGAACGGCTGGACCATCGAAGCCGCTCAGCCAGCCGCGATCTCGGCCGGAAGCCTCGCGTTTTTGCTGGTGCTTGGACGGGCGATGACCGGGCCGCTTTTTTCGCAATCCGCGTGGAACAACGTCACCTTTACTGCCGGCGAGGTCGAAAATCCGCAGCGCAATCTGCCCCGTGCCCTATTTATTGGCTGCATGATCGTCGTTACGCTCTATATTTTGGCCAACCTTGCGTATGTCGTTACGCTGCCGCTTGCGGGCATTCAGACAGCAACGCAGAATCGAGTCGGGACGGCCTTGATGGAGAATATTTTCGGTCCCGGCGGAGCTATCGCAATGGCGATCGCGATAATGATCTCGACATTTGGCTGTAACAACGGTCTGATCATGGCGGGCGCTCGCGTTTACTACGCGATGGCCCGTGACGGACTGTTTTTCTCGCGGCTCGCGACGACAAACCGTTTTCATGTACCGGCGACGGCGCTCGTGGCACAGGGGATTTGGGCGGCGATACTCGTCCTGCCGCGAACCGTGACGGTAAATGCGACCACCGGGGCAGCGGAATTTGGTAACGTTTATACGCAATTACTCGAATATATCGTCTCGGTCGAACTCGTCTTTGGTGCGCTGGCTGTTCTCGCGGTCGTCGTCCTCAGATATCGCAAGCCGGACGCCGACCGGCCATATCGTGCCTGGGGTTATCCGGTCGTCCCTTTTATTTTTGTCGTTCTTTCCGTTTTGCTCATCTTAAACCTTGCATATCTCGCAGGAGCGACATCGGGCATCGGATATTTGATCGCGTTCACCGGCATTCCGGTTTATTTTATCTGGCGAAAAAAGGTTTGATTACGTGGATGGCCAATTTCACCTGTTACCTTTTGCGTCTTGCGTGCATCTAAAAGTCGAAATAGAATTATTTCGGAGACTCTGTAAATGAAAACTGTCGTCGTCGCATTGTTTTTGGTTTTGGGAATGAGCTTATTAGCCGTGGCCCAATCGGGCCGGAAGGTTGCGCCTACGCCTGTGCCGTCTCCGGCCGCCCGTCAGGACGACCCCGGCGAATACTCGGAATCGAAACCGCACGCCCCGCGCAGCATCCGTCCGGCTGACCGTTTTCCCGGCATCGGTGATGGCAGACCGACAGTTGCACCGACCGTAACCAACTCTAAGGACGACGAAGAAACCCTGCGTGTCGAAACAAACCTCGTAACCATTCCGATATCGGTTTTTGACCGCAACGGCCTGTATATTCCGGGGCTGCGGCAGTCGGACTTTAAGATATTCGAGGACGGCAGCGAACAGGAGATAGCGTATTTTGGAACATCGGACAAACCGTTTACGGTCGCTCTGCTCATCGACACGAGCCCGTCGACCGCCTACAAGATCGACGAGATTCACCGCGCGGCCGCAGCGTTTGTTAATCAGCTCGAGCCGCAGGACAGTGTGATCGTCATTGAGTTTAACCACAGCGTTAACGTTCTGACAGAGGCCACGTCGGACCGTCAAAAGATTTACAAGGCGATCAACAAGGCGAATTTTGGCGACGGCACATCGCTATACAACGCGGTTGACGAGGCCCTTCGCAAGCAGCTCGGCAAAATAGCCGGACGCAAGGCCGTCGTGCTTTTCACGGACGGCGTTGATACTACATCGCGCAAAAATACGTATGAGAGCACGGTAAATTACGCCGAGGAGTCCGATTCGCTTGTCTTTCCGATCTACTTCAACACGTATTTTGACAATAACCGCCGGATCGGCAATTCGCCATTTCCGGACATTTTTGGCGGACAAGTCATACAACGCGGCACGTCGGCGGAGGACTACGCCCTCGGACGCAGGTATTTGCAAGACCTTGCCGACGTTACAGGTGGACGTCTTTTCAGGCCGGAGGCCACGCCGGGTGGTTTGACGGCTGCATTCGAAGGAATCGCTGAGGAACTTCGCCGCCAATACAATATCGGCTACGTCCCGAAAAACGAAGGCAAAATCGGCCAGCGCAAGCAGATCAGGGTCCGCGTCAACCGCGCACATCTCATCATCCGTGCCCGCGACTACTACGTCGTCGGCTCATCCGCGAACGGCCCGACCCCGTCGCCTACTCCGGGAAAATAAGACGCTACCGGCGAATACTAATTCCCAGCGTCGGGCACTCGTCTCAGTTCGATCCGCTGAATCCCTTTCGGCACCATGGGTTGAACGCCTTTGATTGCCGGTTTGTCGTCAACGGTCAGTATCTCCTCTTCCAGCACCTCGCCGCGGAGCCTCATTGTCGAAATCAGCAGGATGTCCTCCGATTTGAAAGGAGCAACCAGCGCATCGCCGATGATACGAACGGGCAAACGAACACCGCCCTCGTCTATATAAAGGTCGCTCGATCCTGTACCCCGGCAAAGCTTGTAATCCTTAACGCTCTTGACCTCGCCGCCTTCGACGTAGGTCGTTTTCCAGGTGGCACAAGCGTTGTCCGTTACCGGAAACGCTCCGATCTCCATCGTT
Organism: Chloracidobacterium sp.; assembly: GCA_025362075.1. GTDB lineage: Bacteria > Acidobacteriota > Blastocatellia > Pyrinomonadales > Pyrinomonadaceae > OLB17. The sequence goes on along the minus strand of JANYIL010000291.1, from coordinate 2,907 downwards.
ACGTCGAAAGCCGGTGCGCCCGGTTTCGCGGGCAGATTGACGAGCGTGCCTTTCCATCTGCCCTCCCAATTAGCCACGATCGGTTTAGCCTCGACGGGCATTTTGCGTACATATTTGTCATACCATGCCAGATAACGCTCATAACGGTCCTTAACATAACTGGGGCGCGATATGCCGTGATTTTCGTTTGGATAGATGATGAGCTGCGTGTCGATGCCGAGGCTGCGAAGCGCCTGGTACATCTGCTGACTGCCCTGTACGGGTACGTTAAAGTCGCGTTCGCCGCCAAGGAAAAGGGTCGGCGTTTTGATGCGGTCGGCGTGGAGGAATGGATACGAGATCTTCTGATAAGTTTCCCATGCTTTCGGCTCCCACGGTGGGCCGATCTCGTAGTCGTACTGAATGATATATTGGTCCGTGCCGTAAAACGCAATCGTAAATGCGGTGCCCGCCCCACTAGTCCCAGCCTTAAATCGGGTGTCGCTGGCAATCATGTAATCGGTCAGGATGCCGCCATAGCTCCAGCCGCCGACACCGAGTTTGTCCGAGTCGGCGACGCCCATTTTTACGACCTGATCGACCATCGCCTGGAGATCATCCACCTCGTAATGGCCCCAGTCGGCGGCGATGGCCTTAGAGAATTTAGAACCTCGCCCCGCACTGCCGCGATAATTGACGGCGAGCACGGCGTAGCCGTTCGCCGCAAACCACTGCCGCTCGAAACTGAAACTATGCTGGTCCTGCGAATTGGGGCCTCCGTGAATCCGCAGCAGCAACGGAACCTTTGTACCGGCCGCGTAGTTAACCGGCTTGGTGAGCAGACCGTGGACTTCGGTGCCGTCCTTGCTCTTCGCGGACACTTCTTCGGTCGTCCCGAGCTGTATTTCCGAAAACAGGGTGTCGTTCTGATGCGTTAGCGGCTGGAATTTCATCTTGCCGTCGGCGACCCCGGCCGAGTAAATCTCGTTCGGGTGGTTATCGTCACCCGAGATCACCACCGCGCATGAACCGGCGCTGTGACGTTGTCCTAAAACAATCGGCTTATCGGTGATTGGAACGGCTGTACCCGCGCCGAGCGGAATGCGGGCCCCGTAGGCCGACATGTCATCGGTTACGATAGCGTAAATATTTTTGCTATCGTCACCCCATCTAGGCTGCGAAACGCCGCGGTCGAGAGCTTCGCTCGACGCAACCCGCTGCGGCGGAGTCGATCCATCAGACGCCACGATGGTGAGATGCTCCATGCCATACGCGCTGAATTTCCTGTCCTCACCCTCGAGAAACGCGAGCGATTTACCATCTGGACTCCATTCCGCCTTGCCACGGCCGCCGTTGCCAGTGATTGGTGTCAGAGCTTTTTCGGTCGATCCGGCTTTTGCCTCGACCACAAATAGCTGGCTCGATGTCTCGCGATCGGGGTCCGCCGCGCGATTGCTTGTAAACGCGATGAGCGTTCCGTCGGGAGACCACGATGGCGACGATTCGTCCGCCTTGCCTTTGGTCAAACGGTCGAGCTTTTTACCGGCAATGTCGTACAAATATATGTAGCTGTGGCGGCCGGATAGCAGATAGCCCGCGCCGTCCTGTTTGTATTTGTAACGGTCGATGACGATCGGTTTAGGAGGTTTTGCAGTGGCCCCAGGGGCCGGAGTCGCCGCGTCGTCCGGGTCGGGATCGCCTATCACGAGCGCCAGCCGTTTCGAATCCGGCGACCATTCGAAACCCTGTAGACGACCCTTCACATCCGTTAGTTGATTGGCTTCGCCGCCGTCGCGATTCAGCAACCAGACCTGACTGCCCTTTGCCTTCCCCGGACGCGATGAAGTAAACGCTAGATATTTTCCGTCGGGACTCCACCGCGGCGAACTCTCGCTGTCACTGCTAACGGTGATTTGGCGATCATTCGTGCCATCACACTTAATCATCCAGATATGAGTGCTGCTCTTGTCTTCCTTTGCATCGGTGGTCGACACGGTATAGGCAACCAGTTGCCCATCAGGCGAAACCTGCGGATCACCGACATTCTTGATCCGAAACAGGTCTTCTAATTTAAGGGGCCGCCGGGGCGTTTGTGCCATAAGCGACAGGCCGCCCGAGACGATTATAAATGCAAGGATAAATGGTTTTGCTAATGACATAAGATTTGACCGTTACGCCGCGCACATTTGTCCTGAGCCCGGAGCACGTAGAATTCTCCTAAGTTATTTGTAGGTGAAGATTGCAACGGAATCGAGACCAAGTCAAGTCACGCCTTCAGATCGAAATTTTCGAACTCGCACTCACTCTAAAAACACTGCCAATGTATTGAGGATTACACTTTATGTACTAAAGTGTGTTCTAATAGCACCATAGCGAAGATTCTGGTTTCAATTGTTCCGGCTTTGGCCTTATCAATATCGTGACCGTATCGACCATCGCTCACACTCACCCACGATCGCATTCTTGTTCGAATTGGGCCACAGGCATCTTGAAATCTACCGGAGGGGAAAATGAAAAATTTGAAATTTAAGTCTTATTTACGGCACTGGCGGTATTCAATACCGGGAATATTTTGCGTTTTGGCGATCCTTGGGATTATAGCATTACCGATCCAACAGACCCGTACCCAGGCGGCTGCACGCGTGGTTCGCCTGGTATCGGCATCGGGCAAGGCAGACACGGATGTGTTTGTTGAAGTTGAGTTCGAGGCACAGGGCAACGAAGCGGCGACGCAGTACAGCCTTCACTTTGATCCGGCGGTGCTGACGATCAGCAATGTCAGTGGTGTAAATACGAACCTCGACATCACGCTAGGTGCGGGTGCTCCGGCGGGAACGACGCTTAACGTCAACGCTGCAGCCGCCCTTACGACGGGTGACATCAGTGTTAACTTGAATTTTAACGGTGCAAATACGAATCCTCCGACGG
>JANYIL010000277.1 GCA_025362075.1 Chloracidobacterium sp. | reverse complement strand
GCGTATAGCGGCAAAGGTTTGCTGTTGCAGGGCTTCGGGCACGCGAACTGTTTCCAGAATGCCATCCAAAACGTCGCTATGACTGAGATATATCGCGAAATGTTTTACACCCAGGCGCTCAAGAGCTTCGTTTACCGCAAGTATCGCGTTTGCCTCAACCGACTTGTCGTCATCATCGATCTGCTTGTGAAATGTTTCGGCTCCATCGACCGATTCGAAGCCGTGAGATTCGTAAACCGACTTGATAACGCCGATTACGTCATCGCGTTTTCGCACATCCAAAGGCAGAAAATCGCGCATACCGCGTGCCGGGTTGGTATTGCTCATAGATCAATTTTAACAGGGATGAAGGGGATGAAAAGGATCGAGCTAAGAAAAATCCCATTTATCTCCTTCATCCCTGTTAAGTTTCTTAGTCCGCCGACTCGTAATGCTTCTTGAGCTCAACGTAGTTTCGCCATGATCTTTCGAGATAGGCGAGTTCGTCGTCGTTCAGTTCGCGTTTGACCTTGGCGGGCGAGCCCATGACGAGCGAATTTGGCGGTATCTGCGTTCCCGGAGTCAGCAGCGAACCGGTGGCGACGAGCGAATTTGCACCGACGCGGACCCCGTCAAGCAAAATCGCTCCGATCCCGATCAAACACCCCCGCTCGACATAACAGCCGTGCAGCGTCACGTTGTGGCCGACGGTGATCTCTTCTTCGAGCACGGTCGAATGCGTTTTCGAGCTGACGTGGATGACGCCCATGTCCTGGATATTAGTCCGAGCGCCGATGCGGATGAAATTTACATCGCCACGAATGACCGAGCCAAACCAAACGCTCGCGTCCTCGCCGATCTCGACATCGCCAATGATAATGGCGCTGTCAGCGACGAAGGCACTTTTGTGTATCTTCGGAACAATATTTTTGAACGGTTTTATCATCTTTGGAATTTTCGCCGCATCATCCCAATCGCCTGCTCAAGTTCCGTAACTCGGAGGAGTTTGGCGGTCACGATGAATGCGATGCCCCCAAGGGCGATGGGGACGAATGCTTCGACGAGTTTTATAGTAAGGGTGCCGACGCCGTAATGGTCGAACAGATAATGATAGCTCGTGTAACATACCGCCGACAGAATTGCTGACGCGGTTGCGATCTTGGCAAACGACAGGAGGATGTCGCGTCCGTTCAATCGCTTTATCCGCCTTCGCATCAAATACGCCAGGGCAAAAAAGTTTACCAGTGCGACTATCGATGTCGCCATCGCGACGCCGACGTGGCCGTAGCCGTGCGGCGTTTCGGGCGTCACGCCATAGTGAGAGAACCATTCGCGCAGGAAATAGCTGCCGAGGAAATTGACGGCGATCGACGCAATGGCGATCATCATCGGCGTTTTTGCGTCGTTCAGAGCGTAAAATGCGGGCGACAGGATCTTGATCGCGGCGTATCCGGTCAGGCCGATCGCGTAACCCGCCAGGGCGGCGGCGGTCATGCTGGTCGATGTCGCGTCAAATTTTCCGCGTTCGTAAATAAGCCGGATGATCGGTTCGCCGAGCACGATCAGGCCGCATGCTGATGGCAGCGTCATCAGGAACACGAGCGTCATCGATGATGAGATCGTATCGCGTAATTCCTTTGTCTTTCCTTCGCTTGCAAGCCGCGACATTACCGGTATCGCCGCCGTCCCAACCGCCACGCCAAACAGGCCGATCGGCAATTGCATCAGCCGAAAACCGAAATTCAGCCATCCTTGCGCACCCTCGATCCCTGAGACGAAATATGTATTCATCATCACATTGATCTGCACGGCCGATGTGCCCAGGATCGCGGGTGCCATGAGCGCGATGACCTTTTTCACGCCCGGATCAACGAGGCTGATCACCGGTGCAAATCGAAATCCGACCTTGAACAGCGACGGCAATTGCATCAAAAACTGTGCGAGCCCGCCGATCAAAGTACCGATCGCCATGCCAATGATCGCCCATTGCGAAGGGAAGTCAGGCACCGCATTTTTATCACCCGAATTGAGCCATCCGCCGCCGCTTAAGTAGTAAGCAAGACCCAGACCGAAAATGATCGAGATGATATTAAAGACTGTGGATGCGGAGGCCGGAATGCCGAAAATTCCTTTGGTATTCAAGACGCCCATCGCAACCGCCGCGAGAGCAACAAGTAGGATGAACGGAAACATTATCTGCGTCAGCGTCGTCGCTAGGGCCGCCTTTTCCGGCGAAAACCCGTCGGCGATCAGACCCACGAATTGTCGCGAAAATATGATCCCGACGATACAGATCACGCTCATTATGACGGCGAGCAGGTTGAGAACGAGGCTCGCGAGCCGCCATGCGGCCTTTTCGCCCTGATTGATCTGGTAGTCGGTAAATACCTTTACAAACGCGACAGATAGGGCTCCTTCGGCAAACAGATCGCGAAGCACATTCGGTATCCGAAACGCGACGACATAAGCGTCGGTCAGGAATCCGGTGCCGAAATACCGGGCAAAGATCATCTCCCGCAATAGGCCCAATACACGCGAAAACATCACCGCGATGGACACGACCCCGGCCGAGCGGGCGACACTGGTTTGTTTGGTTGTAGACTGCGGTTCGCGGGAGATCTCTTCCGCTACTATCTCATCCGCTGCGTAGGGTTCGGCGAGTTGTTCGGGTAATTCGGTCTCGGGCTGGTCTTGTTCGGGTTCGTTCATTAAGTCGTTACGCGAATATCAACCGCAAATTATCTCACGTAATCCCTAAAATGAAAAAAATCACGTTCGAGCCAGTTCGGAATAAGAGCGGGGGTAAAACCACCTTCCTTACCGCACTTCACCAACTTTCTCGGTTTTATCGTTTGATCCCAATTATTCAAGATTGTTTAGATGAGTAGGACGGCAAAGAACGGTCGGGAAGGCGGGTTTACCCGCGCTCTTGATACACTAGCCATTTTGATACTAGGGGAGAAAAAGGCGGCTAGTCCGACAGCCCCTTTTTGCTGCTAAAATACAAAGCCGAATTATTTATTTCCGTAAAACTGCCCTTTCGGATAGCTGATCCGCGTTCGGGCGATACGGGTTTCGAGTGAGATGGGATCGTACGGCATCGCCAATGGACCGCCGAATTGGCTTTGGACCAGAGAGACGAAACTATTTTGGAATGCTCTAAAGCGCGGAACGCTGCCACGCTGATTAAAGATCACGAAGAGGTATTTACCGGTCCGCGTATTGATCTCGCCCGAGAGGGCACTGACGCCGGCGTCAGTATGTGGCAGTGTGCCGGTTTTGCCGACAACGCTGCCGGTCGCAAAATCGGCGTCGAAGCGATTTTCGAGCGTCCCCTTATCGACGCCCGCGACGGGCATGATGTCCGAAAACGTCATTTTGTAGCGGGCAAGGTCTTCGCGCAGGGCGTGGAGCAGACGCATCATCGCGTTCGGGCTTACGCGGTTGAGGCCGAGGCCGCTTGAGGTCTGGAGCGAAAATTCGCCCGGCGGAATGCCGCCGCCCTGCTGCACCAGGCGTGAAACGGCGTACGGGCCGCCGACCATGTCGCCGAGGCGTTCGGCCAGAAAATTATTCGAATAGCAGAGCGTTGCTTTGATGATCTCGCGAATCTGCGTCGATTCGTGCGTGAACAGCAGATGCAGGCTGCTTGGAATTCCCTGAGCATAAACCTTACCGGTAAACGTCACGTTTGGCACGCCCATTACCTGTCCCATCCGGCCCGAAAACGAAAGGTAATTGAGCCACGCGCGTGTCGCGGCCGGTGCACGTCGCGCGTTATCCATCGTCGCAAGCAGCAGTTCTCCCGATCGAAGCGACGAGCCGGAATAGTTCATCGCAAAATTGTCGGTGACGATCAGGTCGCCCTTGACCTCGCGAATCCCCAGCCGGTTCAATTCGTTGGTCAGGTTGACGGCGTGCTCCGAGGCGAACATCGGGTCCTTGCCCGAGACATACAGGTTGCCGTTCAGCGTGCCCGTGTTCGGGTCGATGACGCCGTCGGTGTAGACGTTCGTCATAAAGCGAAACTCGGGGCCAAATGTCTTGAGAACGGCATACGCGGTCGCGACCTTGACGTTTGAGGCAGGATTAAAGAGCATGCCCGAATTGCTCTCAAGGACGACGTTGCCGTCAAGCGATTCGACCAATACTCCGGAATAGCCAGGGATCGCGACCGACGCGAGAGCCGGAAAAAGCGTCCGAACGGAATTGCTCGCGACCGGGGCGGCTGTAACGCTGCCGGTCTTCTTGACAAGCGGCGCTGTTGTCGGCGTAGCCGCCGGCATCGCTGTCGCGGACGGATTTTTGACATCAACGCCCTGTAGCAAGGGCGACCGTAACGATTGCGCCTGGGCGCCGCCCATGGCAACAAAGATCAACGCCGCAACGCTTAGCCAATTGATCGTTTTCGGAATTAATTTCATTTGTAAATCTTTGGGCTTGTTTCTAAGGCAGACTTTCGCGGCACCAGAAAGCATCGCTGAACTAAAATATATCATTTTTTGACGCATGAGTCCAAATTTTCGGATCTGCTCGCCCGAAAGACGCTTGGTTTGATGATCTTTGGGTGCTCCCTGGATGTATGCCATTTAGCTTGCTTATGCCGGCAATTCGAATTGTTTATACCATATTAAAAGAATCAATAGCAATGATTTTTTTGAAAGAATTAGATTTTTTTAACAGAAAAGATTCAGCCACCGGCAGCCGCCGAAAGCGGGTATTTATTGCAATCCCGTAAAGTCGACATTCACGAGATTTCCGTTGATCTGTAGCGTTTGGTTGGCGAATCGAAACAGCCTGGACGAAACGCTGAGGGTGTAGGTTTGTCCCGGAGGAACATCCAAAAATTGGTACAGACCGAACGAACTCGTCGTTGCGGTGCGGACAAAATTGTTTGGGCCCGTGATCTTAACGGAGGTGTTTCGCAGCCCGCGGCCGTCGTCCGACTGGACGCGGCCTGAAACCGCTACCGTGGCGAGAGGCGTGCACGAATACGCCCCGGCAAAGCTGATCGTGTCGACATTCCAACCCCCGCCGAGCGGGGCGGCGTTGCTGTCGGCCCCAAATCTCCACCTGAACTGAATATTTTGGCCCGCCGCCGAAGACGGTATGCGGACAACGGTCGTGATGTAGCCGCCGGAATCGCCCGTCCAGCCGTCGCGTCCGCCAAGCGGATTTGGCGAACTGACGCCGATCTGCTTCGTATAGCCATTTTGGAGAAACGTGCCGCCGGCGGCGATGATGTCCTGAAACTCGCCCCCGCCGATGCTGATCTCTAAAACGCCGCCGTCCCAGCCGGTTTCGGAGTTGAATTTGTGCCGGAAAGTTACGGTCGACGCTGTCGCCGTAACTGGAATCGTGGGCGAAGTAAGCTCCGTCGACCCTCCGTCGGTTGTCGCGCACCCGGTCGTGCAATTTGGCAGGTCGGCGGCAAACATCGAAACCGTGCCGCTATCCGGGCTAGTCGATGTTGAAACGAAGGTCATCGGGGCATAGCTCGATGCGATCGTCCAACCTGCGGGTGCAGCCGGCGGCGTTACAGCGTCAAAATTCTGGATAAAGGTTGTTACCGGCGTTCCGACTGCGAGTGTCCTTGTAAAGCTGACCGGCCCGAGGCTGCTGTTAACGTTGAATGTGAGCGTCAGCACCGTTCCGCATGCCGCGTCCGCCGGCACGGTATAATTCACACTCAGCAATGAGAAGGTAGGGCCGCTTTCGAGCGACAACGAGTTGACCGAACCGCCGCCAACCAACTGGAGAACGACGTTTGTCGCGGTACGCCCGGTTTGGTTAGTGAGAACGACGTTTAGTTTTAACGTTTCGCCCGGGTCGGCAAAAGAGTTGCGATTGCCGCCCGTGTCGTCAATTCCGACACCTGGCGAAAGTATCAGATTTGGAAGGTCGAAGGCCTCGGTTACCCGCGCTGTTCCCGTACCGCCAATCGAATTGCCGCCGACATTTTGGATACTGGCACTCGCACCCATTCCGCGTGTGGCAAAACCATCCCAGATGTCCGCCACGTCGCCGGCAGGGTCGCTTGCAAGCCCCGCCGCAATTATCGCATCACGCTCCTGTAGGAATGTCGGCGAAAGCGGTGCGAGCTTCATGCCGTCTGTCACTAGTTGCAGGGCTTTGCGGTTGCCGCCGTTCCATCCGAGCCGCGTTATCATCTTTGCCCGTATTTCCCACAGAACGCTGCACCAGATCTCGCCGGCATTGTGGACCTCGTCGCCGTTCGAACCGCCGACCGGCCCACGCGGGTATGCACCGTCGCCGAGATCCATCTTTGTCTGGTCGATGTCCGCAAACGTCAGCGGATTATACGGCAGATTTGACGGGCCGCCGGTTGCGGACTTTATAGCGTACGGAAATCGGCGAATACCGTAGTAATTGTTATTGACGAACCCGGCGGACTGAAACCAATTGTAGGTCACATAGCTCGCGGTCGCGTACGTGCCGTTAACCGGATCGCCCGGCTGCGAGAGCATCGACAGCGCGTAAAAATCCGACCAGCCCTCGCCCATGCTCCGCGACATGTCGTTGGTCAGGCCCGAACCGTTGCCGTGCAGCCGGTTGGAAAGGCCGTGAGTATGCTCATGCAGAACCACGTCGGCATCCAAGCTGCCGTCGATATTCGGGTTGGTACCGGTGAAAAGGTACATCTGCATCCGGCCCCGAACGCCATCGGCGCCCGACGTAAAATTTGCGTTGTTCGTGCCGGATGAATCCTGTCCCTCGGCCCGCACCCGGTCGCTATCGACACCCTGGCCGGTAAAGTTTACGTTCTGGAAATTATGGGCGGCCTCGGTAAAGCCGAGCCGATAGGTTTCGTCATGAAACAAATTGCAAATGTAAAAAAGCTGGGTGACGACGCCCTGCTGGTAGTCGTTGCCCGGATACGTCTGCGGAACCGCGACCGGAGCGTCACCCGCATTGGTGTTTGGGTTCAGCGGATTAAATCCAAAGGCAAAACTTCGGATCGAGCTAACCGCCTCGCTGTTTGGATCGACGCCGTCGGTACCATCACGGTCCAGGCCGGCCTGAACGGCGTTGCCATCGGTGATCGTTACGCCGTCGGGGACCCATCCCAGGTTATTAAATGTATAGGGCGGTTCATTGCCGATGCGGGTAACGATCGTGCGCGAAACAGGCAGCCCCTGCGAGCCGTTGGGCGACAGCGGCCCCGGTGACAGCGGGAACGGGCTGTGGGCCAGGTTGATCATCGCGTTGGGATTTGCGTAAACGCTATATGTAGCTGGCTGCGTTTGATCCTCGGTGAGGTTTTTTCGCCAGAGCATGGTGCCGGTTTGGGCGTCCACGATCACGTAATAGGCATTGACCGGTTGCCAAATCAGGACTCGCCACGCCGGAATCGCAACAGCGGGTTCGACGGGGAAGTACATTTTCTCGGCGGTTGATGCCGAGTCGCCGGTGCCGAAAACAGTTTGCAGATTGGTCGAAGCCGTGCTGGCCTGCGGCTGAACAACCTGTGACACGTCCGCCCCGATCGACCGGGCCGCGGCCATCAACGCCGAAACCGGATCGCCGAAATCCGTCGAGAGCGATCCGTAATCGAGGCCCGGGGCAAAGTTATTGATAACCCGGATCATCTCGCCGTCTTTAGTAAATCCCGCCTTGATCTCGCCGCGAAATACGGGAATGCCGTTGATCTCCTGGTCCAGTTCGACAAAGGACAGAATGCCGTCAGGGTTTGTGTAATCGGCGACGACTTTCAGCTCGCTGATCTGCTTCCTGCTGGCACCGATAAGCCCGGCATTCTGCGTGAGGAAATTGGATAGGATCGCGGGCCGCTTGGCCGAGGATTTAGGGGTTAGGAACGCCTTTCCGAGCACTACCTCGGGAGCGATCACCTCCGGGGTGCCGATGTCCGGGTTGTATTCGACCTTGAGTGCGGGGATCGTTTTTTTAAGCGAGCTTTCACCCTGCACGAAAGCATCTCTAAGGTCGGCGACATCGCTGGCATTCTTGTTTACCGCCGCACGAAACTGCGCAATCTTGCCGATCGCCGATCTGTCGGAGCGAATATCGTAGTTTGGCAGGTCGGTCTCGTGACTCGTCGCGCGCGGCAACAGGCCGCCGGCGGCTCGCGTGGGTGGTTGAGCCGGTAACGCAAACCACGCCGTGACGATGCCGATCACCACGGTCGCCCAGATAAGGCGGCGGTGCGATCTCAACCAAATACTCGAAAACTTCATGTAGATCCTACGGCCGCAACAAAAACCACTGGCGTTTTAGAGTTAGATGTTCAAAAACATTAAGATAGATGCAGCGCTTTTGCGCTGGAAGGTCGTGTCCGAATTTTGTGGTGCTGAGTAGAAATTAAGGTAAAAACTTTCGGCGTTTCTCTGCGTCTTCCTCTAGCGGTCTCTGCGTTAAAAGCCAGGTAACGCAGAGTGCGCAGAGGTTTTCGCAGAGGACGCGGAGGACATTGCTGCTACCTATTCACAGCCACCAATCAGAACGGCACCAAGTTAGGACGCACCCGCTGGAACATAGAATGCGAACTGCTTTGGCAAGCCTTGATTGTCACAAATAGGACATTCCAAGTCAATAAATATGGGAGCTGAACAGCCAGTAAAGGCCCCGGCAGATGCGGGCGAAGACCTGATTCAAAAGGTATTTGGAGATGGCGGGCTGGTTGCGCAGTTTCACGAAAATTACGAGCATCGCGACGGCCAGATCCGCATGGCCGAGGCGATTGCCCGGACATTTGATGAAAAAAAGCATCTCATAGTCGAGGCCCCAACCGGGACCGGCAAGACGCTCGCGTACCTAATCCCGGCCATCGCTCAGGCTATCAAAACAAAGAAACGAATCATCATTTCGACCGGCACCAAGAATTTACAGGAGCAGTTGATGGAAAAGGACATCCCTTTCCTGCAAAAGGTGCTGCCAAAGAAATTCTCCGCCGCCTACATGAAGGGCCGGTCAAATTACGCCTGTCTCTACCGCATCTATAAGGCCGACGAACAGCCCATTCTGAGCGGCCTAGACGAGATCGACAATTTTAACGAGGTCAGCGAGTGGGTCAAGGACACGAAGACCGGCGACCGGGCCGAGCTTACTTATTTGCCCGAAAATTTGCCGTTCTGGAACCGCATAAACGCCAAAAGCGAGACCTGCATCGGGCAAAAATGCCCCGATTTTGAGCCGTGCTTTATTACGCGTATGCGTGCGGGGGCCGAAACGGCGGACATCGTGATCGTCAATCACCACCTGTTTTTCGCCGACCTCAACGTCCGTGGCAATGCGTTTGGCAAGGTCATCCCCGATTACGGCGCGGTGATCTTTGACGAGGCCCACCTGATCGAGGACATCGCGGCGGACTATTTCGGGTTTCAGGTTTCAAATTTTCAGATGGATGAACTTGTCCGTGACGCAAATGTCCTGCCCATTTCGGACGCCATCGCCACGAGCGGGATTATGCGCACGGCGGCGCGGGTAACGGGGTTGTCGGAGCAATTCTGGGTGCGATTCAAACAGGCCCGCGACGCCGAAGGGCGGTTTCCGCTGCTCGCCGATGCCTTCTCGAATCGCGGCATTGACGGGGACGATGACCTGACACCGCTCGGCGAGGCGTATCAGGCTCTCGATGAGGCCCTCGACCGTCTTGAAAAGGAGGTCGATGTTTTTAGCGAAAAAATCCCGGAGGCCGACAGCGTCGTCCGCCGGATTAGACAGACGCGGTTTGATCTCGGGTTTATCGTCAAACAGGCCGACCGCAACTTCGTCTACTGGCTCGAACGCAGGGGCCGAGGCATCTTTTTACAGGCGTCGCCGGTCGATGTCTCGGCGTTATTACAGGAAAAGCTGTTCGATAAGGTCGAATCGTGCATTCTAACTTCGGCAACGCTCTCGACAAACGGCAGTTTCAATTTTATCCGCGACCGGCTCGGTCTCAAATCCACCCAGACGAACACGCTCGTCGCCCCGTCGTCATTTGATTACGAAAAACAGTCGATCCTCTATCTGCCAAAGGCGATGCCCGACCCGCGTGCTCCCGAATTTTCAAACATGGCGGCATTAGAGATAGTCAAGATTTTGCAGGTGACGAGGGGACATGCTTTCGTGCTCTGTACCAGCAATTCGTCGATGACGGCGTTATTCGAGCTTGTCTCATCACGCATCGGTTATCCGTGTTTTTTACAGGGAACGATGTCAAAAACCGGGTTGCTCGAAAAATTTCGCGAGACGCCAAATGCCGTGCTTTTTGCGACATCGAGCTTCTGGCAGGGCGTGGACGTACGCGGCGACCAGCTCTCGTGCGTCATTATCGACAAACTTCCGTTCGCCGTCCCAAGCGACCCGATCGTTGCCGCCCGCAGCAAATTTATCGACGAAAACGGCGGCAAATCATTCTTCGACTACAGCGTCCCGCAAGCCGTCATCTCACTAAAACAAGGCATCGGCCGCCTCATCCGCAGCAAAACCGACCGCGGCGTCATCGCCATCCTGGACCCGCGATTGCGGACGAAGGGGTATGGGCGAGACTTTTTAAACAGCCTTCCGCGAATGCGGATAACGGGCGATCTGAATGACGTCGCCGCGATATTTGACAGAAGCACCGACGGTGCGAAAGTAGTCTAACTTGGGGCATCGCCCCAAGAGAAGGCAAATCAAAATCAAGCCGCAAAGCGGCAAAGTAATTTTCCTCACACATGTGGCGGAGATCTCCTTCATAGGGACTTTACTCGGCACCTTCGGTGCTTGATAATTTCGTTGAACTTTCCTGCGGCGTTGCCGCACCTTTGGTGCTGGATGATTTTGTTTAGCTCTTTGGGGCGTTGTCCCAGGCTATATTACTCCGCACCTTTGGTGCTTGATAATTCCGTTGAACTTCCTGCGGCGTTGCCGCAGGCTATATTACGTTGCACCTTCGGTGCTTTAGAAAGGAAGGACTTATGCCGCAATCGCTTTCTCATCTCTATATTCACTTAGTATTTTCGACGAAAAATCACAAGCGGTTTATCGATGATGAGATTGCCCCGCAGCTCTATGCGTACATCGCAAAGATCCTCTATGACGAATGTTCGTCTCCCGCAAAAATAATCGGCGGGGTCGAGGATCATGTCCATATTCTCCTCAACCACTCCCGGACCGAGACCGTCGCGCATATAGTGGAGACGATAAAGAAACGCAGCTCAAAATGGATAAAAACCAAGGGTGAAAAGTATCAATCGTTCCAATGGCAGATCGGCTACGGAGTATTTTCGGTAAGTAAATCGGGAACTGATGCGGTCGTAAAATACATCGAGAATCAAAAGGAACATCATAGCCGGCATTCATTTAAAGATGAGTTTCGCGGTTTTTTGGACAAACACGGTATAGACTATGATGAGAGATATCTTTGGGATTGATTGATATTTGATCGTAATTCTCAGGCTCCAAGGAGCGTCACGAATGGGTGCCAAATGAAAGAACACCAACGGTGCGATGTAGTTTAGCCTGCGGCAACGCCGCAGGAAAACGACCCCAATGGATTGAGCACGAACGGTGCGTGGTAATTCACTCACGATATCAGGATTACTCCGCCGCGTTGCGGCTTATACATTTTCTCCGTTCCTTGGGGCGTTGCCCCAAGCTAGATTACGATGCACCTTTGGTGCGCAAGGCGATGGTTTGGATAGTTTATGCCAGCATTTTTTGAAGTAATGATCGAACGCAATTTCAGCAGCGCGCACCAGCTGCGTGGCTATAAAGGGAAATGCGAAAACCTGCACGGGCACAATTACAAGATAGAGATCTACGCTCGCGGTGAAGAGCTAAATAACATAGGGCTGCTGATCGATTTCGGCGATCTCAAAACGGCGGCCGATGAGATCGTCAAGTACCTCGACCACCGCAATATCAACGAGCTGCCGCCCTTTGATGAAGAACTAAACCCGTCCGCGGAAAACCTCGCCCGCTATTTTCTCGAGTACGTTAACGGGCGGATCGCCGACGAACGCGTAAAGGTCTACAAAGTGCGATGTTTTGAAACTCCCACGAGTGTCGCGACCTACCAAATCGATTAGAGCGTCATCTGTAAAACGAGATTTGTGCTGACAACATCGCCGCAAAACAAAAAAACAGCAAACCGCTTGATTTGCTGCCTTTCTAAAATGGTCGGGGCGAGAGGATTCGAACCTCCGACCTCACGGTCCCGAACCGTGCGCGCTACCAGACTGCGCTACGCCCCGCTAACTCGAACGATTGAGTGTATGTTACCACCGAGGCAGATGTCAAACTTCGTTTCCGTCTTCGCTATCCGCTGTTTTTCCGGACCGGTGTCTCAGAAACTCAATGATAGGCGGCAGCAGCGAAATGGCGACGATGACGATGACGACCTTTTCGATGTGATCTTCGAGCTTGATGCTTAATGCGCGTTCGACAACGCCGCCGAGGAAATAACCGGCGAGCACCATGCTCGGTATCCACAGCAGGCCGCCGATAACGCTGTAGGGTAGAAATCTGGAATAGGGCATTCCGGTCGCGCCGATTACCAGCGGAGCAAAAGTCCTGACGATGGGGATAAATCTCGCTAAAATAACCGTTTTTACCCCATACTTTTCAAAAAAAGCGTGGGCTTTTTCGACACGGCTCGGTTTGAATATCCACGACGATTCGCGGTTAAAGAGCGTCTTGCCCATCACGCGGCCCGTCCAATAACCAGTGCTGTCGCCGATCACCGACCCGAGGAAAAACGCGAGCATCACCAGAGCGACGTTCAGCTTTCCCGCCGCCGCAAAGAGCCCCGAAACTACGAGCAGGGAATCGCCCGGCAGAAAAAACCCGACCGCGAGCCCCGTTTCGGCAAATACAACGAACCACAGCCCAAGATACACATACCCGCCCAGCAAATTGAGCATGTAATCGATCAGATGGCCCGGATTTAGTATCTCGCGTGCCTGATGTAAAAAATCCAATATCGATTCCATAAAAAATTGATAATTGATAATTGAGAGTTGAAAATGGAAAATTCTTACTCCATTCCCAAATTTTCCTTCTCAATTATCCGTTATCCATTAGCTTCCCAGCCATGCTCGCCGATTAACGGGACAAAAGCACAGGGGCCAAAATTCTTGACCTTATTACCGCTCTCGGTTCGCGTAACACGCGTCAGCATCTGGGACTTACGGTCGTCGCCGACCGGGATGACGAGGCGGCCGCCAATTTTTAGCTGCTTGACGAGCGGAGCCGGGATCTCGGGCCCGCCTGCCGCGACGAGTATCGCGTCGTAGGGCATATAGGCGTCCCAGCCGTTAGTGCCGTCACCGGCCTTGAGGTCGACGTTGCGAAAGCCGAGTGACGCGAGTCTCCGTTCGGCTTCGTGAGCCAGCGTGTCAAGCCGCTCGATCGCAAAGACCTTACGTGCTAGCGACGCCAGAATAGCCGTCTGATATCCCGAACCCGCACCTATCTCCAGCACCTTTTCCTGGCCCTTAAGCTCCAACAGCTCCGTCATACGGGCGACGATAAATGGTTGCGAGATCGTCTGCCCGCTCGATATCGGCAGGGCATTATCCTTGTAGGCCTGCGATTTGATCGCCTCGGGCACGAACAGATGCCTCGGCACCGCAGACATCGCCTCAAGCACGCGTTCGTCCACGATCCTGTGCGTGCCGCGAAGCTGCTCGATCATCCGCAGCCGCTGCATCGACATTTCGTCCGTTATCCCCATGATTGCAGTACCGCTCATCAATTGGTGTTCCAGGTTTGCAATTTTTCGACGCCGCTGTGGCTGGTCAGGTCGCTCCGCATCGGCGTGACCGAAACGTAGCCCTCGTCGATCGCTTCGAAATCCGTACCGCCCTCTGCCCGAAAACCTTCGCGAAGCTCGCCAATCCAATAGTAGTGCTTGCCGCGCGGGTCGAGGTGTTCGGTTATGATCGGCCGGGCATTTTTAAAACCTTGTTTGGTGATGCGAATACCCTTGGGCACTCCTTTCGGTACATTTACATTTAACAGCGTCCAGACAGGCAGCCCTTCCCTAAGGGCCTTCCGGGTGATCTCGGCGGCAAACTTGGCCGACTCCGAAAAGTCCTGATCGCGATACGCGGCCAGGCTGAATGCGAGCCCCGGAACACCGAGGATCGTTGCCTCGAGAGCACCGGCGACCGTGCCCGAGTAGGTGGCGTCATCACCCAGATTTGCACCGTGATTTATCCCTGAGCAGCAAATATGCGGCCTTTGTTCGTCTGAAAATATCTGGTTTATCGCGAGCGTAACGCAATCGGTCGGCGTCCCGTCGACCGTCCAATGCCGCTCGCCCCGCTGCCTGATCCGCAACGGACGCGAGAGCGTCAGACTGTGCGAAGACGCGCTCATCTCGGTTTCGGGCGCGACGACAAAGACATCGCCGACCTCTTTTAGAGATTCTTCGAGCGCGAGAATTCCCTCAGCATGATAGCCGTCGTCGTTGGTCAATAAAATTCGGGGTCGTTCAGAATTCATTTGGTTCCAAAAAAAAAGTGAAAAGGCGAATGATCTGCTCATTATCTCACCTTTTCACTCTTAACTTTTAGTTATTAACTATCGGTTCTGTCCCATCGGCGGACGTGACGAACCCGGACCTGTGCCGGTACCGCCGCCCATCGGACGCTGCTGGCGAAAACGTCGGCGATTTCGCTTGCGTGCGTTGACCGACTTGAGCTTTGCCTTCTGGCCGGGCGGAATGAAATGAGCGTGTTTCTTGAGATCTTTAATGATCTCCTCGCTAATAACCTTTCTCTTAAACCGGCGAAGTGCCGACTCGATCGATTCGTTATTGTTAACTGAAATATATGCCATTTATGTGCTCACCTCCTCTCGGCTAAATTTTGCCCGTTAGCGCAAACAACTATTAGACACGTTTTTGCCGAATTTCGCAAGCCAAGCCGAGGCTGGATTGGGTAGAACAATATCTGGTGTGGTTATTAACGGCCTGCCACGCGGCAGCGGCTAGGTTCTTGCCAAGCCAAACCCGTTAATGCTACATTTCCCGTGCGACAAGTCAGTACCGAGAGCGGTAGCGACTGGGTTTTTCTCTTACTACTGACCACTGGCAACTGACATCTGCTGATGAACACTCTTTACTACGGCGACAATCTGAATATCTTGCGGCGGTATGTCAAAGACGAGACCGTTGACCTTGTTTATCTCGACGCCGGATTCGTCTTTGAATAAAACGTTGTAGTTGCGGTTGGAATTAAACGGCGGATCGAGATAAA
>JANYIL010000267.1 GCA_025362075.1 Chloracidobacterium sp. | reverse complement strand
TTCAAGGACCTGACCCAACAAAACCAGTGTCGTGATTACCGCTGCTGCCTCGAAATAAACGGGGACTTCCCCTGAATGACCGCGAAACGAGGAGGGAAAAAGTTGCGGAAAAAACAAACCGATTATGCTGTATATCAGGGCTGCGGTCGTGCCCACCGCGATCAGCGTGAACATGTTTGGGCTAAGATTCTTGATCGAGGCCCAGCCCCGTTGAAAAAAGGGGAAACCACCCCACAAAACTACGGGCGTGGCCAGGAAAAACTGGACCCATAGCGAAACTCGCATTGGAACCATTCGCTCGAAAGTCGGAACCATTTCCAACGTTGCTGACGCAAAAACAGGCACAGTCAATAAGACGCAAAACCAAAAACGTCTCGTCATATAACCGAGTTCGGCGTCGGGCTTATCGTCCAAACTGACTATCCTTGGTTCTAATGCCATGCCGCAGATAGGGCAGCTGCCGGGACCAATTTGAACGATCTGTGGGTGCATGGGGCATGTGTATTCGACATCTCCGGGAACATTTTGGGGTTCGTCTTTTGGTTTCAAAAACGATTCAGGACCATTCTTGAATTTTTCCGAGCAGCCCGGAGAACAAAAGTAATAGGTTTTACCCAAGTAGGCATAGTTCCCGGCTGCCGTCTCGGGATTTACAGTCATTCCACAAACAGGGTCGATTTCACCACCAAGCGGTGCCGCTGTCATTTTACCTTCGTGGCCGAAATCTTTTTTTTCCTCTGTCTCTGCCAAACCTTCGTTGGGCATTACATTCACCTTAAATTTCTCCAAACATTCTTTAGAACAGAAATAATACATTTGGCCGTCATGTTCGTCTTGACCGGCCGCAGTGTCCGGCGAAACCGTCATACCACAAATTGGATCGATTACTTTTTCCATAAGATGTTTAGCCATTTTCAGCTCGAATTTCAGAACCGATTGGTTCATTTACTGATTCATTTTTAACATACAAAATCCGTCAGCTACCATTAGCATTCTTCGTTTTCGCACTTCACAATTTCCGCATTAGACGGCGTTTCACTAATTCCACGAGCAGCAAATACGTCGCCGTAGCTCCCGCCAAGAAAATAAAATAGCTGAACGGTAGTGGCACAAAACCGAGAATCGGTCCGAAAGGACTAAAAGGGAGGAGAACGGAAAGAGCAATGACGGTGAGCACGGTTACGGTCAGCGCACGGCTCGGGCGGCTTTTAAATGGATTACCGACTGTGCGAATAACAAAGACAACGGCTGTTTGAGTGGCCAGAGACTCAACAAACCAACCGGTGTGAAACTCCTTTTCCGCAGCGTGAAAATATGCGATCAGCACGTAGAAAGTCAAAAAATCATAGATCGAGCTGATAGGGCCGATAACGAGCATGAAATTTCGGATAAGCTTAATGTCCCAATGCTGGGGTTTGCGAATAAATGCGCTATCGACATTATCGGTCGGGATCGTGATCTGGGCGAGGTCATAGAGAAAGTTATTGAGCAGGATCTGCGTTGGCAGCATGGGCAGAAAAGGCAAAAAGATAGCGGCTCCGGCCATGCTGAACATGTTTCCGAAATTGGAACTTGTTCCCATGAGAAGGTACTTCATTACATTGCCAAACGATTTCCGCCCTTCGAGAATACCGTGATGCAGTACCGAGAGACTGCGTTCGAGCAGGACGATCTCGGCCGCGTCTTTGGCCACGTCCGTTGCAGATGAGACGGAGATGCCTACATCTGCCGTTCGCAGTGATGGAGCATCGTTGATGCCGTCGCCCAGGTACCCGACGACGTGTCCGCGGCTCTTTAGCGCGAGCAAGATGCGGTTTTTCTGCATCGGAGAGACTCGTGCAAATATACTGACGGTTTCTGCTACCTGAGCTAGGGCACCGTCCGCCATTCGCTCGATCTCATCGCCCAGTATTATCTTGGCAGTCGCCAATCCCACCTTTTCGCATACGTGGCGGGCAACAAGTTCGTTATCGCCTGTTAGAATCTTGACTTCGACGCCGTCTCGTGCAAGGGCCTTTAGAGCCGCAGCCGCGGATTCGAGCGGTTCGTCAGCAAACGTTAGGAAACCTGCAAGCGTCAAACCTGTCTCGTCCTCTTTCTTATAGCTTTGTTGAACTTTGACAGTCCGATACGCAACCGCAAGAACTCGAAGGCCTTTTTCGCTGAAGCTGCCGAATAAATCCAAACATTTTTTCTTGCTTTGATCGTCAAATGACAAAGTTTTGGCGTCCATCTCATAGTCCGAACATACTGAAAAAATGCTTTCCGGAGCACCTTTACAGATGAGTGTTCTTTTAGCGCCTTTTTCAACAACTACGGTTGCCCGGCGGCGCTCAAAATCAAATGGGACCTCGTCGAGAACGTTAAAGTCGGCAAGACCTGACGGCTCATGGAGCAAAATGGCGTCATCGAGCGGATCTCCTTTACTTTTTATCGCTTTGTTTAGAGCGTTCGGAATCCCCGTTTGAAAGGAGCAATTAAGAAAAGCAAGCTGAAATACATGCTCAGACGGTTCGCCAAACGGGTCGACGTGGCCTTCGAGTGAGAGTTCTCCGCTTGTAAGTGTGCCCGTTTTATCGCTGCACAAAATGTCCATGCTGCCAAGATTCTGCATCGCGCCCAGGTGTTTTACGATAACCTTATGCTTAGCCATTCGCACTGCTCCCTGACCGAGGGTGACCGCAGTTATCATCGGCAGGAATTCGGGAGTGAGCCCAACCGCAAGTGCGATAGAGAAAAACAGCGATTCAAGGATGTCCCGGTGCATCAGGACGTTAATAATCAGCACGAAGACCACCAGGAAAAAAACAACCCGCATTATCAGGTATCCGAATTTGCGAGTGCCTCGTTCAAAGTCCGATTCCGGGGTCTTACCGACTAAACGTTTCGCTATATCGCCGAAAACCGTCTCGCTGCCTGTCGCGGTAACCAGAGCCTTCGCGGTTCCGCTGATAACGGAGGTTCCTAAGAAGACCTTTGTCTGACTAGCATCTTTAGCTCCTACATCTTTCTCAACCGGGAGGGATTCACCGGTCAAGGCGGATTCGGCCACATGGAGGCTGTTGGCTTCGATCAGATCAGCATCGGCGGGCACCAGGTCACCGGCAGATAGCCTCACCAGATCGCCCGGCACGACCTCACGACGAGTTATTTCTAGCCATTCCCCGCCACGCAACACTGTCGCTGTCAACGACACTGCTTTTTTCAAAGCCTCAGCAGCATTTTGTGATCGCGAAGTTTGAATAAAATTCAGAATCACGCCCAAAAGCACCATTACCAGAATTATGAGAGCATTGACCACATCGCCTACGACCACTGAAACCGCGCTCGCAACAAGTAAAATCGCTATAAGAGGTTCCGCGAAGAGAAGAAGAAATTGTACGATTCTTGAGGTTTTGTGCGATTTGACAGGATCATTGTACCCGAATTGCTTGAGCCTTTGGCGTGCTTCCGCTCCGCTCAGTCCCGCGAACCTGTCGGTCGGGTGCCTAGATGATAACTGGTTTTCAATTAACGGTTGCTTCATACCACGTAAATTATTGCTGTTTCCGACCCTAGAATATCCGTAAGGAGTCTCCGATTCTAATTACAATTTTCATAACTCTTCTTGTTCAAGAGACGGTGGGTTACAAGCCAGAGGCATCGTTGCTAGTCAGCCTTACGGCATCGCGGGCAATGAGCAGTTCCTCGTTTGTCGGAATGACATACACCTTAACACGTGCCTTATCTTTACTGATGATCCCTTCACTTCCATTGCTGAATGTCTCATTCAGCAATGGATCGATCTCGATTCCCATCCAGGACAGTTTTTCACATATCAGCCGCCGAACTTCGGGCGAATTTTCGCCGATGCCGCCGGTAAAAACAATGGCGTCGGCACCGTTCATCGCCGCTAAATAGGCGCCGATGTATTTGCTCGCGCGGTAACAGAAAATTTCGATCGCAAGACGGGCCCGACGGTCGCCGTTTTCTTTGGCTTCGGCGAGCAGTTCGCGCATGTCATTGGTCAAACCAGAAATCCCTAGCAAGCCCGATTGTTTATTAACCAGCGATTCGATTTCCAGTGCTGACAAACCTTCTTTGGCAGCGATAAAATCAATGATCGCCGGGTCGAAATCACCGGCCCGCGTTCCCATCACCAAGCCTTCGAGCGGTGTCATTCCCATCGAAGTATCAATCGAATCGCCGTTCTTGATTGCCGCTGCCGAACAGCCGTTACCGAGATGCAAGGTGATAATGTTCACCTTTTCGCGTTCAATTTTTTCCAGTTGGCGAAAGCGATAAGCGACATATCGGTGCGAGGTTCCGTGAAAACCGTAACGGCGGATCTTATGTCGGCGGTAGAGTTGATACGGCAGGGCGTAAAGAAACGCTTTTTCCGACAGAGTCTGGTGAAAAGCCGTATCAAAAACCGCGATGTTTGGCATTTCTTCACCGAAGATTTCGCGGCTGGCATTGATGCCTTGAATGTTTGCGGAGTTATGCAGCGGGGCGAGTTCGATGCACTCTTCAATATCGCTCAAGACTTCGCCGGTTATCAAAACCGATGCTTTGAACTTCTCGCCGCCGTGAACGACCCGATGACCGACGGCGTGAATATCTGACTTGCTTTTGATTGCTTTAACCTCGGATTCCTTCGAGATCACCCAATTTAAGATCAATTTGACGGCCGCTCGTGTGTCACGCAACGGAGCGGTCGAATGATGTGCCGCTTTTCCCTCCGCACTTAATGTGACAATCGCCTGTCCGCCGTGAAACTCGACGATTCCGTGCGCGAGCCGTTCATCCGTATTTTTCTCGATTCGCTCCAAGTCGGTGGCAATGACTTGAAACTTTATCGAAGAACTTCCGCAATTTAGAACTAAAATATTCATAGCTTTAATCTGTCCATTTCCAATTGCGGACCTCGGGCATATCCTCACCGTATTTCCGGATGTACTTACTATGTTCCAGAATCTTATCACTCATCGCTTGACGAACGCGGGCAGCGTTTGGCCCTAAGCTCGGTACACGATCGATCACATCCTCGACCAGATGGAAACGGTCGAGATCGTTCAGCACCGTCATATCAAAGGGCGTGGTGATAGTACCTTCTTCCTTATAGCCACGGACGTGTATGTTGTCGTGGTTGGTCCGGCGGTAGGTGAGCCGGTGGATCAACCATGGGTAACCATGAAAGGCGAAAATGACCGGCTTATCCTTGGTGAAGAGTTCGTCGAAATCCGCGTCGCTCAACCCGTGGGGGTGCTCTTCCCGAGGCTGGAGCTTCATAAGGTCGATGACATTGACCACACGGACTTTTAGATTCGGCAAATGCTCGCGCAGAATGGAAACGGCGGCGAGCGTCTCAAGCGTGGGAACGTCGCCGCAGCAGACCATGACTACGTCGGGAGCGGCTCCTTGATCGTTCCCGGCCCACTCCCAGATGCCGATGCCCGCCGAGCAGTGCTTGACGGCATCGTCCATCGTCAACCACTGCGGCGCCGGATGTTTGCCCGCTATCACGACGTTGACGTAATGGCGGCTACGCAGGCAGTGGTCCATTACCGACAGCAGACAATTCGCGTCCGGCGGCAGATAAACCCTCACGATCTCGGCCTTTTTATTCATAACGACATCAATGAAACCGGGATCCTGATGCGTGAAGCCGTTGTGATCCTGTCGCCAGACATGCGAGGCCAGCAAGTAGTTCAATGAAGCAATCTTCCGCCGCCATGGCAAATGCGAGGTGACTTTCAACCACTTGGCGTGCTGGTTGAACATCGAATCAACGATATGTACGAACGCCTCGTAGCAGTTGAAGAGTCCATGCCGTCCGGTGAGTAGGTAGCCCTCAAGCCAGCCCTCGCATTGGTGCTCGCTAAGCATTTCCATGACGCGCCCTGTGGGAGCGAGAAATTCGTCGTTCGGCGCGGTGGCGGCATCCCATTGCCGGTTCGTCACTTCAAAGAGGGCTTCAAGGCCGTTTGAAAGCGTCTCGTCGGGACCAAATACACGAAAATTGCGCTGTTCATTGTTCAACTTGGTCACGTCGCGAAGGAACCCTCCTAATAGATGCGTGTCGCCGATTCCGCGGACACCAGGCAAAGGCACGTCGATCGCGTAGTCACGGAAATCCGGCATCTGCAGGTCGCGGAGCAGAACGCCCCCGTTGGCGTGGGGATTTGATCCCATACGTCGTTCGCCACTGGGCGCGAGTTCTGCCAATTCCGGTCTCAGGCGTCCCTGCTCGTCAAAGAGCTCTTGCGGCTTGTAGCTTTTCAGCCAATCCTCCAGCAGCTTGAGGTGTTCAGGATGCGTGGCCGGGTCCGACAACGGCACCTGATGCGAACGAAAAGTGCCTTCAATCTGTACACCATCAATAACTTTCGGCCCTGTCCAACCTTTAGGTGAGTCAAGCACGATCATCGGCCAACGCGGACGCGTGGTATCGCCACTGGTGCGAGCGTGGAGCTGGATGTGTTTGATTTGTTCAACTACTGTGTCGAGTGTCGCGGCCATCGCCTCATGCATCGGCCCTGGCTCATGGCCCTCAACGAAATAGGGGGTCCATCCATAGCCTCGGAGAAGCTGCTCCAATTCCTCGCGAGTGATGCGCGCGAGGATGGTCGGGTTGGCGATCTTGTAACCGTTTAGATGCAGGATCGGCAGCACCGCTCCGTCGGTGACCGGATCGAGGAACTTGTTGGAATGCCAGGCGGTGGCGAGCGGTCCGGTTTCCGCCTCGCCATCGCCGACAACGCAGGCGACGATGAGATCCGGATTATCGAACACTGCCCCAAACGAATGGCTGAGCGAATAGCCTAACTCCCCGCCTTCGTGAATAGAGCCGGGCGTCTCAGGCGATGCATGACTCGGAATGCCTCCGGGAAACGAGAACTGAAGAAACAATTTTCGAAGCCCCGCTTCATCCTGACTGATGTCAGGATATACCTCGCTATAGGTCCCCTCTAGGTACGTGTTGCCCACGACGGCCGGCCCGCCATGCCCGGGGCCGGAAACGTAAATCATGCTGAGGTCGTATTTCTTGATGACACGGTTTAGGTGAGCGTAAACGAAGTTCTGCCCGGGAGTCGTGCCCCAATGGCCCAGCAGCATATGCTTTACGTCTCCTATCTCCAACGGCCGCTTCAGCAGCGGATTGTCGTAAAGGTAGATCTGCCCAACGGATAGATAGTTCGCTGCTCGCCAGTAGGCGTTGATTTTCCGAAGTTCATCGACACTCAACGATTGTTCATTCTCAGATTGATTCATATTATTTTTCGCCAAATTTTCACATTGTCGCAAACATTCCCAAGGCAGCGAACGTCATAATCGCTGCCGTTGCCCATCCCAAATAACGCAGCGAACGTGAACTCACACGATTACCCATTATTTTTGGATTACTCGTCAATAACACTACGAGTACAACCAACGGGGGCGCGAGTATGCCGTTCAAAACCGCTGAATAAAAAAGCATCTTGACGGCGTTGAAGCCTACAAAATCCAGGCCTAAACCGAGCAGCATTGCAATTGCGACAACAATATAGAATCTGGGAGCGATTCGCGGTCGGTCTTCTAAAGAATCGTGCTGCCACGATTCTGCTTCGGCAACAGCGTAAGCCGCCGAACCTGCAAGCACCGGAACGGGCGACATTCCCGTCCCGATAATGCCGAGTGTGAATAATAAATAAGCTCCATTTCCCGCCAAGGGACGTAATGCTTCGGATGCCTGTTGCGCCGTTTCGATGCTGGTTTGCCCGTTTGCGTTCAGCGTTGCAGCGGTCGTCAGAATGATAAAAAACATCACCGTGTTCGCGAAAAACATTCCCGTAAAAACGTCTATGCGCGCCACTCGCAATTCTTCGTCGGTCGCTCCTTCGCGTTCTTCGACCGTGCTTCTTCCCTGCGTCCGTTCGTCTTCGACTTCCTGTGAGCATTGCCAGAAGAAAAGATACGGCGAGATGGTCGTGCCGAGGACACCGACGAAAGTTGCCAGAAATGCGTTCGACCAAATGACGCGGGGCACAAATGTCGCTTTCAAGACGGCATACCAATCCGGCTGCGCGAGGAACGCCGTTATTACATAAGCAAACAAAACAAGCGTCAGCCACTTGAAGATGCGGGCGATTTGGCGATACGAAGAGAAAAAGAGCAGGGCAATAATCAACGCGGTAAAAACCGGCGTCCAGTAATGCGATTTTACTCCCGTCATCATCTCGGTTGCTTCGGCCATTCCGCCCAAATCCGCGCCGATGTTAAAAACATTAGCAACAATCAAAAGAGAGCATGCTCCCCACAAAACCCAACGCGGATACTGAAGCCGCACGACTCCCGCCAGCCCACGTCCCGTCACCAAACCCAATCTGGCACACATCAATTGCACGGCGGCCATGAGCGGGAAAGCAAAAGGTGCCACCCAAAGCGGCAGGTAGCCAAATGACGCTCCCGCCACTGAATATGTCGAGATACCTGAAGGATCGTCGTCGGCCGCGCCGGTAATCAAGCCTGGACCTAGATTGGCAAAGAACTTTCGCACGCTCCTGTGCGAGTGATTTTTGGATATTGGTTTTTCTTCTTCTACCAAGTCGGACATATTTTCTTTCATCCTCAAACGTAAATGACCTTAATCCGCAAGTTTCTATCTCAGAACGTCATGTGCGAATAGCGTCATAGCCAACCCCCGTCAAAGTCGGCCCGGCGCAAGCCTGCGACGATATAAGGACAATTCCGCATCAATTGCCACAATAGCCCCGAACGATAATTTTCGATCATTAAAATAGTCGGCCCTTCATTCAACCCGAAATGCCACGGCGATACCCAGCCGTGGGGATTGCCGGATGCAGCAGGATAGGTTGGATTGAAGGACGCTTTGAAGCCATAGCGGTTGGACTCTGTTAATTTGATTTCATGAATACAGTACTCGAGTACGGGCAGCACAATCTCCGGCGCAAATGGCAGAGAGGCTGCCACGGCCCACGGCGCGATAGTGCCGTCGTCAGGTCCGTACGGCACGCCGCGCCCCACGTAATCGAAGAACTGGCGCTCGATACCGGCTACGTTGATGGTGTCCGGACCGGGACCTTCGCTCGCGGTCAGTCCCCAGCAGTGCTCGCCATAGTGCGCGAACTCTAGCGGGTTATCAATCGCGTACTGACGTTGTACATAAGTCGCGCGACGAGTGTTCTCGAAATAGTCGATGCCTTTGTCGCGCATGAAAGCGTCCTGAATGCGGCGAAAGTCGATCCATATATGTGAAAGTTGGTGCGTAAACAATGGCCCGGCGTAAAGATATTCTTGTCCGTAACACTCTTTCCATTCGTACGTGGACGCCCATGCCGTGTAACTCTCTTCGGGAAGCGGATGAGTCGGCGAACCCAACCCGAGGATATACAGCAACAATGCTTCGTCATATCCTTCCCAACGGAACTTAAGAAATCCGCTTTCGGGCTTCCAGCCGTGCGTAACCGTTGAGCCACCGTCTTGGGCCCATTGCCAATCGGCACGATGATAGAGTGCTTCCGCCAAGTTGCGGATCTCATTTTCGTCAGATGTATCTGCGACAAAATACGTCCCAGCCGTCAGCGCGCCGGCAAGTAAAAAAGTGCTGTCTATTGTCGATAGCTCACATCTCCAGGCTCGCCGCCCGGTCTGCATGTCGAGAAAATGATAGTAAAACCCTTTATAACCGGTCGCGTCAGGCTCGGGGCCGTGCGGGCTATTCCAGAAAAAACGCAGGGTAGTCAGCGTTCGTTCTACCGCCGCAGTGCGCGTCATAAATCCGCGTTCGACAGCGACCGGATACGATGCCAATGCCAGACCAGTCGCGGCAATACTGGCAGGCCAATCTGCTTCGGTCTTGTCGATCACCAGCCCATTCGTTGGATTCGTCTCATGCAAAAAGTATTTGAATGAATCGTGCTGAAGTTTTTCCAGCTCGGCATCCACGGATAGTTTATTGCTGCTCATGGTTTCAACCTCGCGGGCGGCATTGTCGTCGCCAGTGCGTCGTCGACTATTATTTGCGCCTCATCAATGATACGGCTCAAATGATCCGGCCCGCGAAAGCTCTCCGCATATATCTTGTAAATGTTCTCAGTACCAGAGGGACGTGCGGCGAACCATCCGCTATCGGCGATTACCTTTACCCCGCCGATCGGGGCTCCATTTCCAGTTGCGTGGCTGAGGATGGCTTGGATCTGTTCGCCAGCCAGCTCCGTGATCTTAATATCTTTTGGCGAGAGTTTCCCAATCATTTCTTTTTGTATCGGGTTGGCCGACGCTTCGACGCGATCATAGGAAGACTCCCCGAGCTCACACTCAAGGTTGCGATAGATCTCGCCAGGATCGCGGCTCATCCGCGCTGTGATCTCCGCCGCGAGCAAAGCCGGCACAATTCCGTCCTTGTCTGTGGTCCAAACACCGCCATCTCGACGTGAGAAAGATGCTCCAGAGCTCTCCTCGCCGCCGAATCCTAGTGACCCGTCGAGCAGGCCGTCAACAAACCATTTGAAGCCGACTGGCACCTCGTACAGTTTGCGCCCTAGCTTCGCGGTGACGCGATCGATCATTTGACTGCTCACCACAGTCTTGCCAATCTTGGAAGAAATACTCCACTGCGGCCGATGTTGGAAAAGGTAATCGACCATTACCGAAAGGTAGTGGTTAGGCGGAAGCAGTCCAGAGCTCCGTGTGACAATCCCGTGCCGGTCATGGTCTGTGTCGCAGGCGAAGGCAATGTCGAAACGATCCTTCAAGCCCACCAAATTTTGCATGGCGTAAGGCGAGGATGGATCCATACGGATCTTACCATCCCAATCCAAAGGCATGAAACGAAACGTTGGATCGACAGCATCGTTGACGACAGTGAGGTTCAATCCGTAAACATCGGCTATTCGGATCCAATAATGGACGCCGGCGCCTCCAAGCGGATCAACGCCAAGATTGAGATTGGCACCGCGAATTGAATCCATGTCAACTACGTTACAAAGATCGTTCGTGTAGTCGCCGATATAATCGTGCCGGTGCGTCGTAGGGGAGCGAAGAGCCTTCTCGTAAACAATTTTTTTCACGTCTGCTAACCCATTTTCGAGGAACTCATTTGCCTTCGCCTCGATCCAATTGGTGACGGCCCGCTCAGCCGGTCCTCCATTTGGCGGGTTGTACTTGAATCCCCCGTCACGGGGCGGATTATGGGAAGGCGTGATGACGATACCGTCAGCAAGACCTTTCGTGCGCCCACGGTTGTACGCGAGAATAGCGTGGGAAACGGCTGGTGTCGGAGTATATTCGTCATTTCCCGCGATCATGACCTCTACTCCGTTGGCCGCCAACACCTCCAGAGTAGTGGCAAAGGCCGGTTCGGAGAGTGCATGCGTATCAATGCCGAGAAATAGGGGGCCATCGATCTTTTGTTCCTTTCGGTACAAGCAAATAGCCTGACTGATAGCGAGGATATGCCATTCGTTGAATGCTTTTTCGAATGCGGAACCGCGATGCCCTGAAGTGCCAAACATTACACGTTGCTCAGGAATATATGGATCTGGAACCTCGGCGTAGTAGGCGGTGATCAATTTTGGTATGTTGACCAGCATCGCTTGCTCAGCCGACTTCCCTGCTAACGGATTTACTTTCACTGCCACTCTCTCCTTAAATCGTCTTGCGACCTTTTGACCGGGGTTTTCATGATGCAATTCCGACATCGCTCTTCCTAACCATAATCCTCCACCCGATCCCCACAGCGAGCACAAGCAAAACTGCTCCACTAAACAGATAAGGCGCGTTTATCTGCCACATAAACAGCGCACCGCCCAGAATTGGCCCGCCCGTCTGACCAAGACTGTTGGCAGCATTCTGAATTCCGAGCGACGCTCCCGCCTGCCCTTCTCCGCCGCGCTTGGAAACGAGTGCCGAGACGTTCGGAGCAATGAAAGCCATTCCTAAAGCCAGCAGAGCGACAAAGGCGAAAATAAACATCCTTGTCTGGGCCATCGCGAGAAACGCAATGCCCGATCCCATCAAGGCAAAGCCCACGCCGATCTGAATCAGCTCGCTGATTTTTCCCGCCAGAAAGCCAACTGCGCCTGCCTGAAAAACTGTCATGACTAGCCCGCACACAACGAATACGTAACCCACTTCGGTGGGCCCAAAATTGAACTTCGCCTGAGCAAAAAGAGCGAACGTTCCCTCAAACATTGTTAACGCAAATTGTCCGGCGAGAGTCAGAGCGAGCAGAGGAGACAAGATTTTCACAAGAGCACGCCAGTCCGTCCTACAGTTTTCAATGGTATTGTTTACCGGGGTCCTGTCCTGAACCGAAGTCTTTGGCAATGACTCCGGCAGCCAGCGAAGTGCAGCAATCAACGTTAGAAGTCCTAACAACGCTGCCGCAAAAAATGGGGTCGAAAAGCTGTCAACCCTGAAATGTCCGGCACTCCAAGCAAAATGCCAGTCTCGCTGCGAGAGTAACCCGCCAAGAGCGGGCCCGACAACGACGCCGAGACTTGCCGCTGTACCGAGCCACGCCATTCCACGACTACGTTCTTCCGTCGTCGTCATGTCAACGATGTAAGCTGCCGACACGGGCAGAGTCGCTGACGATAAAATACCTCCGACGATTCGAGCCACGTAAAGCAGCCACAACGACGTGGAAAGTCCGAACAATACCTGTGCGATAACGTAACCCGCGATGCCGATTAAGATCAGCGGCCTTCTACCGATGCGATCTGACCAGCGTCCCCACAAGGGCGCGAAGATGAGCTGCATCAGGGCATAGACACCCGTCAAAAGCGTGACGTGCAGTACGATCGACGACTGAGCCGCGCCCGATTCGAGCGCGAGCCGCTCGACATAAAACGGCAAAACAGGCAGCGTGATGCCGAAGCCGATCATCACCACAAACAGGCAGGCGAGGAGCACGAACAAGTTTGTTTTCATTGCGTCCATTCTATGTCCTCGTTGCTCATCCCGCTTGTCGTTGTCGTCATGGGTTTCACTGCAAATGTCAGGTTGAATCGATCGAGAAAAGCACAATAGGCTGCTTACGTAGCGAAGGAGTCCTGAGCTCCTTCACCATTTGGCGTATGCACCACTTCGCGTATCTGCGCCCGAAGAGGTCGGCCGTGTCTTTCAACGAATAGCGATGCATTTCGCGTAAGAGTTCCGATGGATTTCGCGCACCAAACACCCACATTCCAGTGACATCTGCCCAACGCAGCTCGGGGTTGAAATAAGCAGCCAACTTTAGTACCAATTCCACGATCCGCGGCGATTTCCATTTGCCCAAACGGGCAAGCATGGGTTTGGTCGTGGCTTGCATTTCCCAAAAGTCATAAAAAACACCGTGAACAATCAACGCTTTCACGCGCGGCTCGAAGGCTGCGGCGCGGGCCGCGTAATACCCACCCATGCTCGTCCCCATCAAAGCAATGCGATCGCGATCCGCTTCCACGCGCGTCATTAAATAATCAATGGCCGCGCCTACTGGAACTTCGTAATCCGGTCGCGCCGGCAAATGCTGCATCCGCAATGGTTCGCCTTGTCCCGGTCCGTCAAAAGCAAGGACGTTATACCCGCGTTGCAGTGCCGCCGCCGCCGCGAAAAAGTACAACTCTTCACCCGTTGAATCGAAACCGCCCAGCGAGATCAGCGTTCGACGCAGCGTCTGTGAATCATCCACGCGGTAGAAATAGCCCGGCAAGGTCGTTCCTTCGTAAGGAATATTCACGCGTTCAACACACAACCCGGACAATTCGAGAAATCGCCAAAATGTTGAGCGGCTTTTTTCGTATGTTTCGATTCGGCGCGGATCATCGGGAGCGAGAAAAAATTCCGCGGTGCGAAAGTAATTGCTCGCTCGCAGGAATGCCTGCTGCGCGCTGATCCGGAGGCCCTCCTGGAGCGAAGTGCCTGCAATCATTTCGATGCGCTCCGCGATTCGAGACCATTCGATATACCAACTCTCAAAATCACCTTCTTGAATCCGTCGTGCGGTCGCCAGCACTTCACCTATTTCGGAACCGCCGTACATTCCATAACTCGCCGCACGGAGCAGCTCGAATGAAAATGTTGGATCACGAAAATGCAGTTTCATGGAGCGTATTTATTCACTTACTCGCCTTTCGCCTCTCTGACGGTGCGCCAACTCAGTGTGGCCGCCTTCGTTCTCACCTAGCGGTAGCTTTATCTTGATCATTTATTTCACCATGTTCTTTCATTCTTACCGGAACCTACTTTCATTTGTCAGCTTTTCCGCGCCACGCACAATCTCGACCGAACACTTGGCGTGGAGGGCTACGGCCTGTGAAACCGAGCCGAGCAGGAAACGTTCAATCATTCCGTAGCCGTGTGAGCCTAGGACGATCAAATTAGCGCCAAACGCTTCCGCTTCTTCGAGGATCACTTCTTTTGGCGAGCCCGAAGGGACGTCGGTTGAAATACTAAGTTTGTTGCTCTCAGATCCCACGCGGAGCTTGACTGCCGCATTTTCAACGGCCGCATTGGCCCGCTGTAAGTAAGATTTTTCGATCTCTGCATAGACGTTCATATCTATACCGTCTCCCGGGTAGGTTAAGGGTAAATATGGAACTTCGGCCACAGAAATTACATGCAATTCACTGCCGTCTGGAAAAGGTTGGCGGGCGAGTTCTTCGACCGCCACTTCGCTCTGTTCAGAGCCATCTATTGTTAAAAGTATTTTCCAACGCTTTTCTCCTGATTTTGCGCCGCGAACGATCTCGACCGAACACGTCGCGTGTAATGCCACTGCATGTGAAACCGAGCCAAGAAGGAAACCCTCAGCCATTCCATAACCGTGTGAGCCGACGACAATCAAATCAGCGCCAAATGCTTCCGCTTCGTCGAGGATGACACTTTTTGGAGAGCCTTCAATAACGATCGCTGTCACGGTCAAAGCCGGGTTACCCTCACGCAATATTTTCGCTGCTTTTTCGGTTGCATCCTCGGCCGCCTTAAGAGCATAGTGGTCAGCTTTTGCATATGTCTCCTCCATGACTCCCATTGGCTCCAGACGAGTTATCAGCGGTGTCCTTTCGTAAGCAGAAACTATGCTGACTGTCGTGTTGGGCGGAAATGGTCTTGTGGCAACCTCCAATACGGCCGCTTTGCTTTGCTCAGAACCATCTGTAGCTAAAAGTATTTTCATCATTTTTCTCCTTCAGTGGTTTTCACCTCATCACGGCGCGTCGTTTCAATCTGTTCGGTTCCTCTCATCTTCACGCGCTTCAACAAAAGCGCGTTGGCGACCACAACCAAAGTCGAGCCGGACATAGAAAACGCGGCGATCTCCGGGGTCAGCAGCAACCCGATCGAGGGGTAAAGCAAGCCAGCGGCGAGCGGAAATGCAATGACGTTGTATCCGGCCGCCCACCACAAATTTTGCCGCATCTTCCGCCGCGTCGCGCGGCTCAGGAGGATCGCCCCGATAACATCGAACGGGTCGCTTTTCATTAAGACGACATCGGCCGCTTCCATTGCTACGTCCGCCCCGGCGCCGATCGCCATGCCGACATTGGCTTGCGCTAGCGCCGGTGCGTCGTTTATGCCGTCGCCAACCATCCCGACGCGCCGACCCCGCTCTTGCATTTCTTTGACTTTCTCAGCTTTTTGGCCCGGTTGGACCTCGGCGAAGACCGTCTTGATACCGAGTTCTTTAGCGACCAGGTTTGCCGTACCTTGGTTGTCGCCGGTCAACATCGCCACCTCGACACCTAAGGCGAGTAATTGGTTGATCGCTTGTTTCGCACTCGGGCGAATTGCGTCGGCAATGGCGATCAGTCCTCCGGAAGAACCGTCAATGGCTGAATAGATGACCGTGTTGCCTTTTTCCTCAAGGGCCTTTGCCCGCTCGTTAAGCGTGTCAAGATCGATTTTGTTCTCGTCCATTAGCTTGCGATTGCCAGCAAGAACCGTGCGTCCGTCAACTGTCGCACGCGCGCCTTGCCCGGGAATCGATTCGAAATTCGTCGGCGAACTTAGGGTCAGGCCATCAGCCTTGGCTTTCTCGATCATGGCTTGTGCCAGAGGATGCTCACTCGACTGTTCCAGCGAAGCTACGAGTTGGAGCAATTCTTTATCACTGACAGGTTTTCCATCGGCGACGATCTCTACTACTTGTGGCTGCCCGATCGTAAGCGTACCCGTTTTGTCGAAGATTATTGCCTGCAGTCTGCCAACGTCTTCAAGAGCTGTTGCGTCCTTGAAGAGAATTCCGTTTTGAGCTCCCTTGCCGCTCGACACCATGATCGCCATCGGCGTCGCAAGACCAAGAGCGTCGGGACACGCGATAACGACGACCGTGATCGCTAACAGCATAGCGAAAACCAGCGTCGACCCGGCGAACCAGAACCATCCGACAAAAGTCGCAATTCCGATGACAACTGCGGAGATGGTGAGCACCTGAGCTGCGGTGTCGGCGATTCGTTGCGAAGGCGCCTTGGAGTTCTGGGCGTCTTGGACGAGTTTAACGATCTGCGCGAGAGCAGTATCGGCGCCGACCTTAGTCGCCTTGAAACGAAATGTGCCTGTCTTGTTTATTGTCGCTCCGATTACCTGGTCACCGACCTTCTTTGCCACAGGCATACTTTCGCCTGTGATCATTGACTCGTCTACGTTCGACTGCCCGTCGGTAATGATGCCATCAACCGGAATCTTGTCGCCGGGACGAATCATCACAATATCGTCCATCACAACTTCTGAGGTCGGCACTTCGACGCTCTGGCCGTCTCGTATCACGGTCGCTTTCCGTGGCGCTAGATTCAGGAGTGCCTGAACAGCTTTAGACGCCCCAGCCCGCGCCCTCATCTCCAGCCAATGACCCAAAAGAATAAAAACAAGCAGCACGGCGACAGCTTCGTAGAACACATCGGCCTGGAAAAAAAACGTCGCACCCACGCTGAACGAATAACCCGCCAAAACAGACAGCGAAACTAGCACCGCCATGTTGGCGATACCTTTCTTTAGGGCTCGATAGGCTCCTACGAAAAAGACCGAACCGCCGTAAAGAACGATGGGAGTGGCAAAAATAAAACCCATCAGTTCCTTTGACCAGCCGAACGGCGATGGCATTTCAAAGCCGGTTAGTTTCCCGAACATTGGTGTGTAAAGCAAGATGAAGACCGTGAAAAGGAGAGTGAACAAGAAGCGATTACGCATCCCGAGCACCATCGCCTCCATTGACGCTCCTGTGCCGTGTCCCATCTCCTGAGCCATCTCCGCCTTGTCCTGGGACATTTCATCCATCTTGTGGCCGGCGTGATTCTCAGGTTTCGCTCCACTCGCGGACGCCTGATCCTCAGCCTCGACTTTCTTCTCAGCTTTGGGTTCTTCCTCCAAAGGTTTGTCAGTCGGCGTCAGAGGAACTTCCATCTTTACACCGCTCGCGGACGATTGGGTTTCAGTTTCTACTTTTTTCTTTGGCGATTGGACAACCGAGGGTTGCGAGGCGGGAATCCGGACGGAATCTTCCGCCTTCGCCGGCGACATTTCATCCGCCTTGTGAGCGGCGTGATCTTCAGCCTTCGGGTCGCTCGCGGGCAACTGGGTTTCAGCCTTGACCTTTTCCTCAGGCGTGGGAGTTTCAGCCGTCGGTAGCGTATCCGGAACCGTGGATTCACCATCGGACTCATATCCTTTTTGGCGCACGGCGGATCTGATGTCGGCAATACTAAGACGGGTTTCGTCGTATCGTACCGTGGCACTTTCGGCAGCATAATTGACGGTAACGCTTTCGACGCCGCCTACCTCACCGATCCGCTTTTCTACCCCGAGCACACTCAATACCGACAGCATGTCGTGTACTTCAATAACACTTGTTTTCATCGCGCCTCCTAATGTTTTTCAACAAAAAACTTCTCTGATACTGTGACGATAGTTATTCGCTCCTCCATTACGCCGCTAGGTGGGGCCGACGGCGGAAACGCATATTCTTTGGAAACCCGCCCAGATCTCTGAATCTTAGGTGAATGTAAATCAGTAGACTCAATATGGCCGCGAAGAAACACCACACCGAGACCAATGCCATGACATGAATAATGTATGCCGCTGCAAAGGACGCGAACAACAATCCACCGAACAGTTTTACGAATGCGTGACTCGAAAAAACACAACTTACACACGTCGCCGCAAGGTAGACGACCATTACAGGAATCAAGTAGAAATGCGGCGAGTCATATACGATATGCCTGCCAACGACTTCCGCGACCATGGGTGTGGCTACGATGAAATAGAGAAGGTAGAGACTCACCGCGACTCCCGCCACGCCGAACGCAAAGATCGCCTTCTTGCGCCAGCGTACGGCTTCCATTATGCCCATCGCTAGCGGAACATAAATCGGCCACAGCACGTGTGAGAAAACTGAGTACAGGTACGTCATCGTCTCTTTGAGAATCGGCGCGTCGTAACTGAACGTCAGCCAGATGACCCCCTCAGTCAACTGCTGTATGCCGAACAGCAGTGGGATCATCGCAAAGGGCAGTTCGCTTCGCACTCTTGTGTTTCTGAGCGCTGCAACGCCTATCGCAGACAACGCGGTTCCCGCAATAAAACTTGCCGGAGCTGAAAAACACATTGGATATCTCCTTTTTTGTATCCTGTTTTCCGAATCTAATTCGGAACTACTATCTCGCACTTTACCCGCTTCACTCCGCTGGCTATCCACTGGCCTCCAACTGTTAGAGATGCCCGTAAGGAACGCCGATAAAGGTTTCCAACTAAGTGATCGAGCCAGTCGCGCGACTAGTCAAATTCAGATTATCTCTCCTTTTTTTTCAAGCATTATGTGATGAATTGTTGCGATTTGGAGCCAGATTGCGGCCAGAAGAGATGTCACAGCGCACATCATCATAAATTCCCTGGTCGAACCCCACCAAACCACTCCGGATGGCCAGAAAAGAACGGTGAAGAACCACATTGCTAAACCAATTAGTCCAAAAACAACGCTGATAACATGTAAGAATTTTGATAGTTTCATATAGCTTCTTTGGTTTTAAGTCACCTCTGCTTTACTAACTTGCTCATGCGAGTTCGCCAGAATGTGGTGCGCGCTAACGGTGCCGCAACAACTGCCGGCCTGATCGATAACTGGCAGACTCGTTGTTTGGTATTCGTTAAGCTTCCTCGCCGTTTCGTCCAGAGAATCATCCGTACTACAACAAGACGAAGCGGGACGCATGATCTTTTCGACGCTCACTTCTGACGCTTTAACGTCCTCAGCCGCCACATGGTGACAGATGTCACGCTCGGTGACGACCCCGACAAGTTTCAGACTTTCTGTGTCTTCAACCACAGGTGCACACCCGCAGCCTGAATGTTTCATTGCCTGCGCGGCGTGGGCCGCAGTGTCCTCCGGCGTACAACATGACGACGCTTCGATTGGTTTCATTACATCACTACAACAACTCATTTTTTTTCTCCTTTATGTTTGGAGTTTGAGTTTCGTTGAATCTCAAACTCTAATTTGAAACATTTATTGTCTGTTGAAATTTCGCTCAGACTTAAATGGTGCTATTTGCTAAATCACTTGCCAGAACATTCTTTTTCACTTGATATTCTTCAGCAGTAATTTCGCCCGAAGCAAACCGCTTTTGTAGAATATCGAGCGGCGAATCTTTTCTAATCCGCCTTTTCGGAACTGGTTCAAACCATCCGAAAAGGATGGAAATAAGAATTATCCAAAAAAACCACCACAGCATGTGCATTCCAAAGAAACCATAGTCATAATTCATCATAATTTTTCACCTCTAAATTTAAAGTTATACGAGTTGTTTAATCTCAAAATACTCGTATCTCATTTTGATTCAGCACTTAGATCGCAATTCACATTTGCGATCCGGGCCGCCGAAAAATCAGTTTTTTAATCCTTGGTTAACAGGTTGTAAATTGTAGCCAAGAGCCATGCAAAAATTCCCGTAAACAAACTCCACGCAAAAAGCCCCCATACGACGCCGATTGGCGATAGTGCCCAACCGCTCCGGCCCATCTCCATATGCATCATATTAGTGGTCAAGCTCATCATTCCACCCGGTACCATCCAGACGAAAAACGAGCAGATTATCCAAAAAACGGCAGCGGTGATCGCGCTTGCCAACCCAAATTTTAACGAATTGATTTTCATAATGTTCTCCTATCAAAACTCAAACTGCCAACCCAACTGTAATCCCCATCGCCGCTGAATTTGCGGCCCATCGAGGGATTGATATATGGGTTTAACGGCGTGGACAAAAAACGTATTTCCTTTCAGTTCTCCTTTGGCAGGGTGAATGCTCATCCCAAATGTAAGATCAATTCGGCGTCCGCCTTGAAGTTTGGGATCTTTGGTCGGCTCATCCAGTGGGTCGAGAGTCACATCTGCACCCTTGATGTTTTGCAATATGTCGCCCTTGAGACTTGCTGACAAACTTATCCAATGAGTTAACTGACGTGCACCCCATACTTTCGGCTGGTAGCGATTACCAAACCGGAAGCCATTGCGGTTCTTGCCAATTCTAAGCGTCGGTATGAATTCCGCTCCCCAGCCCCACGGCTTTGCCTGACCAAGATATGTGAAACCGGGCATAACGGAGAACGTCCCCGATCCGAGCTGCATCGGATACTCCAACCTAGCTCTTTCCGCGTCAAGCGCATTGATCGATCCGGTGGGAAGTCCCACTCCGGCGTTCAACAGGAACCGATGCCGCAGATCCTTCCGCGCATAGAGGACATACAGGCCGCGCAATTCGAGGTCACCTATACCCTTGCTTCGCTCGTTCGCTCGCGTTCCGTCGCGGTGGAGTTCACCCATCGACATATGGGTGTATGGGAGCATCGCCATGAGAGTGAATTTATCGGTCGGGGCATACATGACCATGAACATATGCATTTGCATCGTCATGTCGGTCGGTGAAGTTTCAAACCGGCTAAGTACCGTCGCGTCACTAACATGGCGGGTCCCGACAAGTTTGCCTTTCAGGCTGTCAAACATAACCTGATAGCCCACCATCCATCGCCCTTTCATTCCGACCATGATACCCGGCGGAACAAGCCCCGGCGTGCCCATCATGTCGTCGCCCATGTCCTTATCCATTGAAGAGTCAATACCCGGCTTCATGTCTTTCATTTCTGGCGTTGGTGTGGGCATCGCCATCGACATGGACTGCTGCGCATTTGCGGACGATGCGCAAAAACTCAGGACAATAAAACAAGCCGAAGTAATTGCTCCGAACATTCGTGTCAGACTACTAAAACGTTGCATTTTTCTCTCCTTTCGGTCCTTAGACCAGTCAATTTTTCTTCCCAAAGATCATCCAACCAAGTAATACGCCGACGCCCAGGGTGACCAGCGTCGGGATCCACATCCAGCCGAACCCGCCAACACGGTGGTCGCCAATGGGCCCGCCGCCCATCATCCCGCCGCCCATAAAGGACCCGGACATCGCTCCGCCGCCGAAGACCAGAAAAAGTAACACGACGACGATAAACGCGATGATCAAAGGTGTTTTATTCGATTCGTTCATAACATTAATCTCCTATGTGTCAGTCCTCCGATAAGCGCTTTATGCAGGGATGCGGTAGTTAACCATCATGTTCCCGTCTTCGTGCTCCAGATTGTGGCAATGAAATAAGTAAAGCTGTTCGCCCGGAAACGCTTGCCGGAAGTCAATGGCGATACGCACAGTTTCGCCGGGCCAAATCATTACGGTGTCCTTCCAGCCGAGGTCCGTTATGACACGTCCACCGCTCGCCGTTGCTAGGGGACGCAGTGCCGCGGGGCTCTTGCTTCGCCCGACCACCTGAAACGAAAAGCCGTGCAGGTGCATTGGATGGATCATACTGTTGGTGGCGTTTTCGATATCCCACACTTCAACGGCGCGCCGGACCTCAAACGCCGCGGCGTCACGCCGGTAACTCTGGCCGTTGATTAGCCACTGCATGTGATTAAGCGAGAGCGTCACTCGACGCGGACTGACTCCGGCCGTGTCCATCGGCACGACGGTTGAGAGACTTGCGGGTACCTCGCGGGGCCCTTGCGCGGCTTTTGCCACCATGAGTTTTAAAAGGTTGAACTCAACCCCGTTGGCAAGCCGGGTATTGCCGCCCGTCTGAGCCGACTGGTTGGTTCCCCGGCCGCCCATCATGCCTCCATCCATACCACCCATGCCATTCATGCCGTCCTGTTCCATCGGATCGAAAGCGAGGCTTTTAAGAAACACGGTTTCGCCCTGACGCAACTGGCTGGCGTTGAACAATATGTCCACGCGTTCGGCAGGCGCGAGAAATACCTCCGTCGCCGGATAAGGCCGATCGAGCAGGCCCCCGTCGGTACCGATCACCCGATACTCCATCTTCTCCAGGCCCCGCATAAAAGAGAGTTTGTAGATACGTGCGTTTGAGCCATTCAAACAGCGGAACCGATAGATTTTTGGGCTGATTTCAAGGAAGGGATTAGGTGTTAGGTTGACGAGCACGATGTCGCCGATATACCCCATCATCTTCTCCATCATGCTCGGCTGGTAAACCAGTTCGCCGTTGGCGTTGAAGCGTTTGTCCTGAATAACTAACGGTAAATCGGTTTCGCCAAGCTTGAGGTCGAGAGCACTTGAGAGTCGCACCTCATCATCATCCTCGACGATAAAAAAGCTTGCCAGACCGCCGTAAGCCTGTTTTGCTGTCAACTGATCCGCATGTGAGTGATACCAATAGGTGCCGCCGCGATTGGTGACCGGGAATGCGTAAGGGTAGTTCTTGCCCGCGGCGATGCTGTCGTTTGGATGGCCATCCATATTCGCTGGGAGGCGCAGACCATGCCAGTGAATTATGGTTGGCTCGTTCAGTCCGTTTTGGAGAGTGGCATTGAAACGGTTGCCGCTCTTAATGCGAAAAATCGGATTTTGGTAGCTCTTGCCTGCATAGTTGGTCTCGTACAGCAAAAATGGCGAGGCCCGGGCTTCAAGGATCGGAAACGTCTTCGCTTGTGCTGTAAGTGTAAGCGGCGTATCGGTTACGCTTAACACCCCAAAGGGCCCCTCAACCCCGGGGATGAACAGCGGGTTGGTAAAATTCTCCGCCCGCACCGGGTCATGCGGATAGCCCGCGAACGACTCGCCGGCCTTCTTGATGGCATCCGTCCGCTGTTCAAATTGTCCCGTATTACAGGCGCTCAACAGCAACCCAACGCCTGACGAGGCAAATGCCGCCGAGCCCGCTAAAGCACCGATAAATTTACGACGTTCCATGAATTTCTCTATCTCCTAATCCAAGACAGGAACGCCAGCCGGGAACGCAACATTGTGCGATCCACAGCGAAACTGGCGTTGACTCCGGATATTACATCGGCTTCATCGTCATCTTCTTCATCGCCATCTTCTTGCCCGGCTTCTGTCCACCACCCATCTTCGACATCATGGCGACGTGTTTGAGCAGGGCTCCCGCATGCATCGCCACTTGCTTTGCGTCCGGCTGATCGGCCTGAACGGCTGTTTCGAGAGCCATGACATGTTCCTTTGTCGTCGCCTGGCCCTTGTCCATTTTGTCCATCATCATCTTCATCTTCGCCTTCATCTCATCGCTCATCGTCGCCATGTGTTTTTGGTGAATGGCGTCCATTGCGTCAAGGCTATGTCTTAGCTCGCCAACCGCCGCTCGGGCAAATTCAACGTCCAGAGCCATAGGCATCATTGCCTGATGATGGAGAGTCTTCGCAAACTCGGACATGCTCTTCATATGAGCCATCATCAGCATGTGAGGCGGCGATTTCATCATCTTCGCCATGACCATCGGCTTGCCCTTCATCTTGTCCCTTTTGCCTTGGGCCATTATTCCAAGGGCGCTGCCTACCAGCACCGCAACAGTTAAAATCGAAATTAGTAAATGCCTTTTCGTATTCATGATTTTTCTCCTATTTTTTAATCCCTTCCAGTTCAACCAATTCAACCCAATAGACAATTTGAATATTCAGCCGACTTCCGACCTTTGCCCGCTCTAAAGACTGCTGAGCACACGCTGAAGGCGCTCGTTTACTTCACCGGCGACCTGATCGAGCGCCGCATTGTTTCCGACAACTGAGAGCATCGCTTTCGCGTCGACGGCTGAGATCACGGACGTGTTCTTATCGTCGGCTTCGTAAACGATCACGTTGCACGGCAGAAGCAGCCCAATCTCCAATTCCTCCTGCAGTGTTTTGTAGGCGAGCGA
Organism: Chloracidobacterium sp.; assembly: GCA_025362075.1. Lineage (GTDB taxonomy): Bacteria > Acidobacteriota > Blastocatellia > Pyrinomonadales > Pyrinomonadaceae > OLB17. Next base: position 15,768 of record JANYIL010000267.1, on the reverse strand, counting down.
GGGATTGCACGCACCGAGGATCGTGTAACGACGAAAATCAACATCGAGCTTCTCTTTTAGCTTCTCCTTGATATCTATCTCGGAAAGAACGCCGAAGCCTTCTTCTTTGAGGGCGGCCCGTGTTTTCTCAATGGCCTCGTCAAAGCCAATGTCCACCGTTTTACTGAACCCGTATTTTGTCTGTTGCTGTTGTTGTTCTGCTCTCATTGCTTTGATCCCCTTTAACTTTAAAATCATTCGCCAAAACGCGGCGATAAGACTCTTGTGAATAAGTTCTTATCGCCGCCATAGTCATCTCGCTTACAAGCAACAGGCATGTTGTTTCATGCCTTGATGCTTGGTCATCGCAAGGGTGCCTTCGATCTTGCTCACTTCGTCTGGTGAGCCATGGGCGATAACGACGAACTTACCGGCTTTGATCTCCATCTCGTATTCGATGATGCTGTCTTTGGGAATCCCGATGCTGTATAGGCCCGCGCCGAGTGCGCTCACCCCACCAACCACGACAGCACCTTCCAGCGCCCCAATAATCCATGCGACCAGCGGTCCGGCTGCGAGCAGCGGTCCAATGCCGGGTATCAAGAAGAACGCCGACCCGAACAGCATCCCCCAAATTCCGCCCCAGAAAGCTCCCGTCTTGCCCCACGCTTTCATGCGGTCGCCAGTGGTGTAGTAGCCGACCACCTCCTCTTCCGATTGGTAATCCTTGCCGACAATCGACAGTTTCTGCATGTCGAATCCCGATCTCTCGAGTTCACGGACAGCTTGTTCTGCTTCCCTGTGATTGTCATAGACGGCGACTGCCGCACTCTTCTCTCCCGTTTCCGACCCTTCCGATTTCTCTGCGATGCTTACTGCATGTGCTTGCATGGTTATCTCCTTAAACTGTTTCAAAGCTTTCACTCTGACAACTCAATGTTGTTAAAATCTGCAAACATCTAACCGTTTGCGAAGGTGGTAGCCAAAGTCGTGGCGTTCTGTCTGCTTTGGCAAGAGCATAAAGACTTACTAAAATAAAAAGTGTTCTGAGTTTTGATTTTTGACTTTTATTATTTTGTTATGCCTTTGCTCTATGGCTTAAAACTTCATATTCACGGTCATGTTCGATTTTGCCGGCTTCAATGCTTGAAGAAATTTGCTCCACCTTATTGTGAACGGCATTTTGCAAATTTTCAGGCATTTCTACCAATGCGGTTGCAGCCGAGTTTATTTTTTGCATAGCCGAATCGTAAAGTTGGCCCGCTTCTGTTTTGGTATCTTCATAAATGGTTTGCGCTTTTTCGCTTAACTGATTAGCTATTTCTTCAGTTTTATCCAAGCCCTTGCGGGTCGCATCAGCAATGTCAGTGCGAAATTCGCGCCCCGCTTTTGGTGCGAAAAGCAAAGCTAAAATTACTCCGACTCCGCCGCCAACTAATAAATACAAAAGTTTTGTTCCTATCGTTGATTTTTCGTCTGTCATTTTCTTTCTCCTATAATGAATGTTTACTCCCAAAGGCGAAGTAGTTCGCTCCGCCAGTTTTCCGGAGTCGGGTTTATCAGCGAATATCGCCAATTTTTTCACGCAATCGCCTTTTCATTGCAACTAGAAAGCGGTAATCACGGTTTCCGTTTCGACGTATTCGACCAATATGGGCATCGGTTGAATGATGTGAACCAACGTTTTCGTGCCGCTCGCGTCTTCAATCTCGACCGTGCCAATTTGACGATCGTCCGCTCGACGAAAATAAACCTTTTCCGGCTCACAAATGTTGTGCGTCTGGTGATTTTCCGTGCCGCTTCCGACCATAACTTCAATTCTTTCCTGCCCTTCCTCGTCTTCAAAGGTCAGGCCACCGAGCGCAAGTCCTTCGGTCAAAATTTGCGCCCCTGTCTCGTTGTTCATCACTTCGATCTTCGTCTGCCAATCAAGTTTTTCGCGGCTTAAATCGTCAAAAAATTGTTTCCAACCTTTTTTTGGTATTTCGTTTGTCATTTTATTCCTCTCTGATTTCGATTATTTGTATTCAAATCAATAAAACAATGATGTTCCGTAAACTTAAGTGCAAAAGCTGTTCCGCTCGCAAAGAGTCAATGTTTGGGCGAACTTTTTCCTAAATCGACTTTTATTGATTAAAAAGAGTGGAAAAATTCGCGTTCGGTGAGGGGGAATTCGCACTTCGGCACGACGTTTTTGAAAAAAGGTGATTTTTTCACGACGAACCACGGAAATTCTACCTCGAATCCGTGGTATGTCGGTTGCAGAATTACTTGCTGCCGAAACCATTTCGACAAAAATATTCAGGAGGAACATCCGATGCACGTGTGGAATATTAACCGCTTTCGATTATTGCTAACGATTCATAATTTAATCATCATCCTCAGCATTGTCAGCATCGTCGTGATTCTGACGTTCTTCAGTTGGGACGTGCCGACGTTCGGACGAGTCGCACCGAACGAATGGGTCGGACTTTTTTTCTTTCCCATAGGTGTGATTGCGGGAATGCTTCTCCGCTGGTGGCGCGAAGTTTTGGGAGGCGGCGTAACGGTCTTGAGTTTATTGGGGTTTTACCTGATTTATGGGTGGCAGTTGAACGGTCAAATTTGGCTCGGATCGTCGTTTATCATTTTCGCACTTCCCGGAATTTTATTTTTGATTTCCGGGCTGGCTTTTCGCCGTTTTTCCCGCCGAAACGAACCGGAAAATGTCTTGCCTAACGCGTCGCAAGATTAAATGTACCTTTTTGGCGACGGTTTTTGCATGATTTTGGTTGAATTATTATTTTTGTAATAGATTTTGAGTCAAAACAAAAACGCGGCATATACCTTTGCACTCTGAAATTTCTTGCGTAATCAGAACGAGAGTTTCTTTTATTTTTTTTGTAGAACGTCGGATATGGTGGTCAGAAGTTTTTCCGCAGTATATGGTTTTGCCAGAAATGCGTTGACGCCTACGGTTTTCACGTCAGAGGATTGTTCGTTAGTTGTCAGACCACTAGCGGCGATGATTTTCAGCTCGGGATTTAGCCGCCGCAAAGCGCGAATCGTCGCCGCTCCATCCATAAAGGGCATCATCATATCGGTCAGGACGAGCGCGATTCGGTCGCGGTGTTCGGCATACGCGGCGAGCGCGTCCGTGCCGTCAGTGGCGGTCAAAACGCGGTAGCCAAATTTTTCGAGCGTAGCTCGCGTTATCTGCCGAATGTTTTCTTCGTCGTCCACCACCAGAATCAATTCGCCGTCGCCAGTAGGATACGGTAAAGCCTTTTGCTCGTCGCCGTCGGCTTTCGCACTTCCCGATGCTGGAAGGTAAATGGAAAACTGTGTTCCTTTGTTCGGTTCGCTGTAGACGTTTACAAAGCCGCCGTGACTTTTGACGATGGAAAGCGAGGACGCTAAGCCCAAGCCAGTTCCTTTGCCAATTTCTTTGGTCGTAAAGAACGGGTCAAAAATGCGTTTGACTACTTCCGGCGCCATTCCGGTTCCTGTGTCCGTAACTGTGACATTGATATAGAATCCGACTTCGGCTTCCAAACTCATTTGAGCGTAATTTTCATCCAAAAGGGTATTTGTGGCCGTTATCGTTAATGTTCCACCCGATGGCATCGCGTCGCGCGCATTGACGCATAAATTCATCAAAACCTGGTAAATCTGGGTCGGGTCGGCCGAAATAACGCTTAGGTCCGGCTCGATGTTGAATTTTATGGTGATTGATTTGGTAAAAGTTTCCCGCAAAACTTTCACCAAATCCCTAACTATATGTTTTAGCTGAACGACGACGCGGTCGCCGTCCACGCCGCGCGCAAAGCTCAGAACCTGCCGAATTAAATCCGCGCCCCGCTCGGTGTTTTCCCTGATAATCGACAGCCAACGTGCCGAGTCGTCGTCCGTAGCGTTCATTGCGAGCATATCAGTCGCCATCAAAATCGGCGATAAGACGTTGTTGAGATCGTGCGCGATGCCGCCGGCGAGGGTTCCGATTGATTCCATTCGCTGCGCCCGTAAAAGCTGTTCTTCGATTTTTTTCTGTTCGGTAACGTCGGTGTTGACGATAAGAAAATAATCCGGCTGGTTTCGATCGTTTCGCACTAAATCCCAGCGACTTTTGACAACCACGGTTTTATTGTCTTGCGTCGTGTGATTCGCTTCGATATTGAATTCGTCCTTTAGGGCAAACGTTTTTTGCGCGGCGCGAAGCTGCGAGTCGTCTCCACCGCAGAGAACATCGCATATATCTTTGCCCAAAACATCCTTGGTTTGCCAGCCGTAAAGCAATTCCGCGCCTTTGTTCCAATACGAAATCTGGTAACTAAGGTCGCAAACGAGGATCGCGTCTTTGGTCTTATCGAGCAGAGATGCCTGTTGGCGGATGCGCTCCTCATCCAGGTTGCGTCTGGTCACGTCCAGCACTACGACGAACAGCGACGGACGGGTTTCAAAAATGATTCGGTGATAGGAAATTTCAACGTCAATCGCTTCACCGCTTTTTTTGCGGTGTTTAGCGGGAAGCATCATGACGGCATCCGAATCTTCTACTTTTTTCATTGCGGAAAAGAATTCGGAAGCGTCAGCGGGCGAACCTACAGCTTCGGCATTCATTTTCAAAAATTCTTTGCGACTGTAACCGTAGAGTTTGACAGCCGCAGTATTAACCGCTAAAAATTGGTAATTTTCGGCATCCATCACCCAAGCCGGAAACGGATTACTCTCAAACAATAAACGGTAACGTTCTTCGCTTTCCGCGAGAGATGCTTCAGCCTGCTTTCGTTCGGTAATTTCAGTCCGAAGAGCAATATATTGATAAGGCTTTCCGTCTTCGTCCAGAAAAGGCACAATCGTGGTGTCAACCCAGTAAATCGAATTGTCTTTCGCCCGATTACGAATCTCGCCGCGCCAGGTATTGCCGCTCTTGATCGTTGTCCAAAGATTTTTGATAAATTTTTTCGGATGATAACCGGAATTGATGATGCGGTGATCTTGTCCGATTAGCTCGGAGCGTGAGTATTGCGAGATCTCGCAGAATTTATCATTGACAAAAGTTATCCGCCCGCTCTTGTCGGTGATGCCGATGATTGCCGATTTATCGAGCGCGAACTTTAATTCGGAAAGCTCTTTGAACAAACTTCCGTATTCAGATTTGTCCAGACCGATTTCGTTTGTCTCGTTTTTGATAATTCCGCTCATTTTGACTCGTCCTCGGCCCTTTGCCCGGACGCCGACTCCATTTTGTATGCGCCGGGTTTCTTTAAACGGTAACGAAGCTGGTCGCGGGATATATGCAGGAGCCGGGCGGCTTGCGTTAAATTTCCGCCCTTCCGCTCAAAGGCTTGTCGCGCAAGCAGAAGTTCGACTTCTTCTAGCGGGATGCCGTCCGGCGGAAGCGTAAAATTTCCATTTGCCACTCTTTGTAGCTTCCCTGCCGTTAAATCCGATGGTAAAAATTCGGTCGTGATAAACTCTCCGTCTTCTAAAATGGAAGCGCGTTCGATGACATTTCGCAGCTCGCGAACGTTTCCCGCCCAATCGTAATCTTTGAAAATCGCGACGACTTCCTTTGAAAGCCCGCGCAGTTGTTTCGCTCCCCGCCGTTTTTCATTCGTCTTTTCGATGTAGTGTCCGGCAAGCAGTAAAACGTCATCGCCTCTTTCCTTGAGCGGCGGAATATCAAGTCGAATCACGGCCAAGCGATAATATAAATCAAGCCGGAATTTCTCTTCTTCACTTTCACGTTTCAAATCGTGATTCGAGGCGGCGATAACGCGCACGTCGAGCGGCAGATCCTTCAGGCCACCGACGCGTCGAAAAGTGTTTTCTTCCAAAACGCGCAAAAGTTTCGCTTGCAGATTGAGTTCGAGTTCGCCGATTTCGTCAAGAAAAATCGTGCCGTGCTGTGCTTGTTCTAATAAACCTTCCTTTTTCTGTTTGGCGTCGGTGAAGGCGCCCTTTTCATAGCCGAAAAGCTCACTTTCAATCAACGTCGCCGGAAGAGCTGCGCAGTTTATCGCAACGTAAGGCCCGTCTGCGCGCTCTGATGCGTAGTGAATCGCTCGGGCGAAAAGGTCTTTGCCGGTTCCCGTCTCGCCCTGCAAAAGAATCGAAGAGTCGGAGGCGGAAACTTTTTGCGCGAGTTTTTTGGCGCGAAGGATCGCGGGCGATTCGCCGATGATTTTTGAAAAATTGAACTGATTCACCCGCTCCCGCCGCGCCGCGCTGACTTCGCGCCTCAATTGTTTAATTTCCAGGCCGTTTCGCAAGGTTACCCGCAACTCTTCGAGCCTGACTGGTTTCTCGATAAAATCGTGAGCCCCGCCGCGCAAGGCGGCAATTGTATTCGGAACGTCGACGTTTCCGGTAATCATTATGACGATCGTTTCAGGTGTTTGCCGTTTGATTTCATCTAGAACGTCAAGCCCCGAACCGTCCGGTAGATCAATGTCGAGCAGTACAACGCTCGGCTCTTCTTCGGAAAAGAGGCGCGTGGCTTCCTCGACGCTCGCCGCCTCGACCGGATCGTAATTCCACGAGCGCAAGGCTTCCGCAAGCGTCATTCGAATAAAACGCTCGTCATCCACGATCAAAATTTTACCGCGCGTCATCTGCATATGAGGTATTCCCTCGAATGGTGTATTCGGTGTGTAAAACGAGATAAAAAATAACTATATACGTAATGATTTCTTTTCAATAACCTGTAAACACAAAAGTGCGAAAAATTTCGCACCAAAGATTAAAAACTTTCCCGTGTGAAAACAGCTTGCGAGCCGCAAATCTTTGTTCTACCGCTTGGCACAGGCATTGCATCTCTCAAAAGAAGGTTGCCGAAACGCTTCGGAGAAAGGTTATGAAACTATTAATTGCTTACGACGGTTCAAGTTGCGCGGAAGCGGCTCTCGATGATTTAGTACGAGCCGGATTGCCGAAGGCGGGCGAGTTTTCGGTAATGTCCGTTGCCGAAGTCTGGCTTCCGCCTGAAAAGTCACCGGAATGGGACGCGGAAACTTCAGATCCTTATTTAAGAGAACTAAGTCGCAAACATTGTGCAAAAAACAGAAAAGCGGTCGCCGAGGTCGAAACTCTGGCAAATCACGCCGCCCAGCGTCTGCGAAAAATGTTTCCGCGCTGGACGGTTTCGGCGGAAGCCACATATGGCTCGCCTGCATGGGAAGTACTGACAAAAGCCGATAATTTCAAACCGGATTTGATCGTCGCCGGCTCGCAAGGTCGGTCGGCCGTCGGACGTTTTTTTCTCGGCAGCATCTCGCAGAAGATTTTAACCGAAGCTCATTGTTCCGTAAGAGTTGCTCGCGGGCGCATTGAAGTTGACCCGACGATCGTCCGCATCGTAATCGGCTTCGACGGCTCGAAAGGCACACAGGCCGCAGTCGAAGTGGTTGCTTCGAGAAATTGGTTGGAAAACAGTGAAGTTCGCCTGCTCGCGGTCAGCGATCCGATTACGCCGTCGTTAATCGGACGTTTTGTGCCGCCGATTGCCGATTTGGTTGAAGAAGTCAATGAAGGCGAGCGGGAACGGCTCGAAAAACTAGCGCAACCCGCTTTGCAAAAATTAAAGGATGCCGGATTAATCGCGACTCTTTCAATCATCGCGGGAAATCCTAAACAAGTCTTGGTTGAAGAAGCCGCACGCTGGAACGCCGATGCGATTTTCGTCGGAGCCAACGCCGCGGGCAGCAGACTTGAAAGATTTTTGCTCGGCAGTGTTTCGGCGGCAGTGGCGGAGCGATCGCACTGCTCGGTGGAGGCCGTAAGAAAGAATCCGGCATAACCGGAGGCCGTTGCTTCGGCAAACAAACTCGGCCGAACGACCGTAGTTGATATTCTGATCCAAGCGTTTGTGAAGGGCTTTCAGCCGTAATTAACCGGCCGATGCCGGTGCTTGAAATTACTATCTTTGTCTTAAAAGTTTTTGTTACTGGTTGTTAATTCCCTTATCTTCTTTATGTGTTCTAACCACCAGCACCGAGCACGGAGCGTGATGCATCACCGAGTTCGAAACCGAACCGAGCAGTGCTCGCGACCAAAAACCATAACCGTGCGAGCCGACGACGATCAAATCCGCGCCCCATTCTCGCGCCGTTTCGACAATGACCCACTGCGGCAAACCGGTAATTACTTCCGCCGTTAAATCAAGCAAACCGCCCGGAAACAACGAACGAACCTCCGTTTCGGCTTGCTCGATGATTTTTTGTCCCTGTTTACACAAAGATCTCTCCATCTCGGTGTAGTATTCCGCCGAAAACGCGGCCGGCTCAACGTCAATCGGCATTGGACGCCCGACCGTTGAAATGATTTTAAGACTAGTATTTTTGGGGTCGGCAACAATGTTTCGGCAAAAATCAATCGCCGCCTTGCTGAAATCCGAGCCATCCAGGGAAAGTAAAATTTTCATCATTCCTCCTATGACCACATCTTCCTCTGTTAAAGAAAGAGTCGGTTGAAGCGATTTGCTTGCGCCTTATGAAGTTTCAACTATCGCCCGCATTCTTTCGGCAAAATCGTTTGACTGCCATTCGCTCCAGAGTTTGAGCGCCGAGCGGTATTCTTTGCTTCGCTTTTTGACGAATTCGGATAAGAGCCAGACGGCGGTTTGATAATCGCTTTCGTTCGTCGCGCCGCTTTTCTGGGTTCCGAGTCGCAGACGCTTGCCTAAACCTTCAATCCAAGTGTCGCAGTCGTGAACCTTACCCAAAAAACCCTGCATCGCGGCGATTTCTTCAGCATACGGAGCTATAGACGCGCCCCAGCAAGCCGTAAAAAGTTCGACCGCGTAACGAAGACGTTTTGCGGCGATACGCATCTCGTGCAGTCCCTCGATATTAAAAGGCTCGTAAAGACTCGCGCCCAATTCAAGCAAATCCCGCGAACCGTCGGCGACTACCTCTCGTCCGGCTTCGTTGAAGGTGATTACTCGTTTCAATTTTTTCCGGCCCTTCAATTTACCAATAGCAGTCGTAAATAGCGTTTGCAAATCGTTAAGAATTTCGACAGCTAGAGCTTTCTTCAAATCCCGTCGGGCAGCATCGCGCGAATCATTCATTTTTGCTAGCAATCGTCCGATGCCTTCCTTAATCGGTTCGTCTTCCGCTTCCTTTTGCAGCGCTTCGAGTGCGACAATCGCCACATCCTGGTCGCGGACCGTGCCGAGCGTGTCGGCAAGCTGTTTTAATTCTTTTCTTACCCGTTTTGGCGGACGCCGAACCATCAACGGCGTAAAATCGCGCAGTGCACTGCGGAGCCGTCTGGTCGCCACACGCATCGCATGAACGCCTTCAATGTCCGAGAAATCAAGCGCCGCGCCACGCAAAGCCAGCACTTCACCGAAACTCGCACGAAGAACGTCCGCCGCCCAAAGAAGGGCGTCCGCTGCGCAGTCAAGTCCGGTTATTTCTTTTGCTTTTACCATAGTTTTAAATCGAAACAATCCTTACTGTCTTATCAATGTTCCGTTAATCGCCAGGTTCTTATTTTTATACATTTCATCAGTAGTTATATCTTTTTCAATGACTTTGGCAATCTCGGGCGGAATCTCAAGCACGATTGATACGTCCAGCAATTCTACTTCGGCGAGAAACAGTTTTTCGCCTGACGCCGCATCAAACTCGTCGATTTCCCACAAAAGTCCGTCCGCGCCGTTGATTTCGTAGCGCGTTTTTTCGATTCTGGCGTTTACCGTCAGCGACCACAGAATTTGGAAAATCTCCTTTGAAATTGCATATTCCTCCTCGCTGCGAACGAAACCTTCACCGCTTTTTCGGGTCAGAAAAAACTGGTCGCCTTTTGCCCGCACGCGCATTTCCGGGTCGCCGACCCTCAAGTAGCCTTGCAGAATTTTTACTCCATTCGCAATTCCAGTTGGAAGACGGCGCAGCAAAAACTTCTTTTCGATTTCCTTGCCCATTATTTTTTCTCACCCGAAAACTATGCAACTTTGACGGTCACGCAAATTTTAACCAAATTTAATCTTAGATGTTCTGATAAAGTTAAAAAGTAGTTAAGCTACGCCCGTTCTGTTCAAGTCTTCGTTCGGCAGCCCGTGCAAATCTGTTCAGTAAATTACCCAGGCCGTAATCTGTACGAGAATTTCATCCGGCAAAGGAACCGGAATTGGAACTTCAGTCAAACGGAGTGAATGGCGCCATCTGACACGGTTTTTTCCAGCACCCACGCTTTCATCGTTTGATGAGAATTTGTCCGCCTTTTCATTGTTTAATATTAATGCTGCCCGGATTTCAAGACTTCCAAAAACTTCAAAACCATTTTTGTCTGGATTCCGGCACAATTTTTCCCTCGCTCGATTCAAATGACGGTTAATCAGAAAAAGCGCACCGCCCGGTAATTTTGTCAATAAAAATGCGGAAATAGATCGGTTTGTCATCCGTCGCCGGAGGGAGGTGCGCTCCGGTAACATACGCCGGCTGCCACCACAATGCGTGGCTCGAAAGTAGTTCATAAGCCCGGTTTCGCTCGGTTTCAAATTCCGACGCATCCGTCAATTCCTGGTAGCGTCCGAATACAACCAGGCTCGTCCACTCAAATTGATTTTTGATTTCGTCCACTTCGACGCAAACCAGCGGATTCGCCCGCATCCATTCAATTTTTTTTCCTAGCATCGAAAAGGCGTAAAAGCATTTGCCGCCGTCAACGACAAAATGAAACGGTACGATATACGGCTGGTTTTCACGGGTACAAGCAAGTCTGCCGATCCGTTTTGCAGTTAGAACCTCGAAACACTCCTCGGTTGTCAATTCCTTGATAAACATAAACAAATCTCCCCGAAACTATTCCATCTTAGGACAATTTTAGTTCCCGGTTAAACACTTTTGATTTCGTCCAAAGACATACTGATATTACTTAAAGGCAACCCGTGTTCCATTCTCCATTTTCTTTATTTATTCAGGCTTAACCACTGCGACAGACGGCAAGGTGTGAAAAAATTCTCGAAGCCCGCGTAATTTTTCGCGGCTGCAAAATTATTTCGTGAATAAGGGTTATAGGAATTGATATAGAATCGTCCTGTCTCTATAAATTTGATTCGGCACGAATTGTGCCTATTAATTTTTGATTACGAGACTTTAAACCCTGAGATCCTTGCTCGAACACTCATCTAAAATGTCAACAAAAACTGCTAAAAACGCTAGTGAAAGGTTTAACCGGCCGCCCTCAGCGAACGAGAGTTTCCAACTCTTGCTTGCGCCACATGCTTATTCGTCAGAACAGATTACGAGTTTGCTAAATGTTGAGGTTTCAAAGGGCTTATCAAACGAAGACGCTGGAACACGGCTGCTCCGCGACGGAACAAACACGCTGGAAACCGCTGTCGGGCGAGGTCCGTTGAGGATTCTCCTCGGACAATTTACTAGTATTGTGGTGTGGCTGTTGGCGTTTGCGGCTGTGGTCGCGTGGTTCACAGAAAGTCAGGTCGAAGCTGCGGCGATCTTGGCGGTGCTGATTCTCAACGCGCTGATTGGATTTGCCATCGAATGGCAAGCCGGACGTGCACTATATGCTTTGCGTAAGGCGACGCATATCAATGCTCGTGTGCGGCGCAATGGACGCGAACAAGTCATCGAGGCATCCGACCTTGTCTCCGGCGACATTATCATTTTGACTGCGGGCGATCGCGTTCCGGCGGATTCACTCTTAATCGAAGCGATCAATTTAAGTGCCGATGAATCCACCTTGACGGGCGAAAGCGTGCCAGTCGAAAAATCAGTCACTGTAAGCAAAATTTCCGCGCCGCTCGCCGAACGACCTTCGATACTGTTTCTGGGAACAAATATTGTTAGAGGCCGCGCCGTTGCCGTAGTAACAGCAACTGGGAAGCAGACCGAGATCGGTCGTATCGGACAGTTAATCAATCAAACAAAGTCTGAACAAACGCCGCTTGAGAAAAAGTTGCAGGAGTTGGGCAAAAAGCTCGTTTATATCGTTTTGGGCGTAGCTGCCGCCGTGATGCTGGCGGGTTTGCTACGCGGCGATGAGTGGTGGCTGATGCTAGAAGTTTCAGTCAGTTTAGCGGTGGCGGCAGTTCCGGAGGGACTTCCCGCCGTGACAACTCTGATCTTAGCTCTCGGCGTTTTGCGGATGGCTCGCCGCAACGCGATTGTCCGAAAACTTTCGGCGGTCGAAACGCTCGGCAGCACGACGGTTATTTGCACGGACAAAACCGGAACGCTGACCGAAAACCGGATGACCGTGCAAGAATATCAACTGGCAAACGGGGAGGTTATTCAAGTTTCCGCACACACTAAAACAAATCTGGCGGATGAAAATCTTCAGCGGCTTTTGCGCGTCAGTGTCTTGTGTAACGAGGCTTCGTTTGACCCAAGCAGCGCCGATGGAAAACAAGCCATCGGCGACCCGACTGAAACCTCTCTGCTCGTGGCCGCTCATAAATTTGGATTAAACGCCCAAACCGAACGCTCACTTTATAAGAAACTCTTCGAGCATCCTTTCGATGCCGCCACTAAACGGATGGTAACCGTTTTAGAAGGAGAAGATGAAAAACAATTTGCGGCGATGAAAGGCGCTCCCGGCGTGTTGCTCGATGCTTGCAGTAACTATGTCGCCCGAGACGGGAAAATCAGCGTCCTCGATGAAGAAGCACGCCGCGATTTCTTAAAAATTAACGAAGCAATGGCGAGCCGTGCGCTACGCGTTCTGGCTTTTGCCGAAAAGCCATTAAAAGGCGATTTTGATTTCAATTCAAATGACGAAACGAAGAACGGCTACATTTTTTTAGGCTTTACGGGGATGATCGACCCGCTGCGCGAAGGCGTTGTCGAAGCCGTCCGCGAAGCTCAGCAAGCCGGGATTCGCGTCGTAATGCTGACAGGCGACCAGATAAATACAGCCCGCGCCATCGCTCAAGAACTTCATTTAAGTGAAGGCGCCGATATTTTTGCACTGCATTCCGACGATCTGGCAGACTCTGACAGCGAAAAGATCGCTCAAATGGCGCGTGAAGCCCACGTTTTCGCCCGCGTTACGCCCGAAGACAAACTCCGCATCGTCGAGGCTTTGCAGCAAGCCGGTGAAATCGTCGCGGTGACGGGCGACGGAGTAAATGACGCTCCAGCCCTAAAACGCGCCGACATAGGAATTGCAATGGGAATGCGCGGAACAGAGGTAGCAAAAGAAGCCGCCGATATTGTCCTGACGGACGATAATTTTTCGACAATCGTCAAAGCCGTCGAAGGTGGACGCTCGATTTATGCCAACATTACTAAATTTGTTCATTTGATGTTTTCGAGCAATCTCGGCGAGATTATTGTTATTTTCATTCCCATTGCCGCCGGATTTCCGTTGCCGCTGCTTCCATTGCAAATTCTCTGGGTAAATCTGGTCACCGATATTTTTCCGGCTCTCTCGCTTGCCGTCGAGCCGCCATCGCCGGAAACGATGAGTCGCCGCCCGCAACAACAGGAAGGATTATTGTCAGCGCCTTTTTTATTCTTAATCTCCTGGCAGGGGACGATGCTCGCCGCCATAACGCTTGCCGCTTATTTCTGGGCTTTGCAGACTTACGGCGAAGGAGCGCACGCCCGCACCGTTACGCTGTTGTCCGTCGTCGGCGTACAGCTCGGACATCTTTATAACTGCCGTTCACGAACACGTTCGGCATTCGAGGGCTTTTTCCGTAATCCATATATTTTCATCGCATCGCTCATCGTCATTGCTTTACAACTGCTCGCCCTTTATTTCCCGCCGCTGGCGCGAGTGTTAGACACCGTTCCGCCGGCAAATGCTGATTTTATAGTGATTTTGCTTGCGGTGATTATTCCTGTCGTTATCGTCGAGATAACAAAAATCTTTGCCCGGCGTAAACCCGGCGTTTAAACTTCTTCATCGCGGCTGTGCCGCCGTTTCCCGCGTAACCTCACTTACTGCCGGAAGCGGGGGGCGGAGCCGCAGATCATTTTTCTAACGCTCGGAAAGGCAGAGCCGGAGGCAGAGCCGTTTCGCACATCGAGCGGCGGAGCCGGAAGAGTTCTATCGGAGCATAGAGTCGAAAGCGAGCCCTCGAATAATCGATCGTGTAGCACCGACGCGTTCTTAGGCAATGCCGGATGCCGAAATGAAGGTCGAACGTATGTCATAAGACTAGTTAAAGTTTCACACCGGTCGAAAACGAGTTGCAGGCGAGATTTTGGACTCCAACCGAGTAATTATCTCCACAAGCTCGACGCGGGCCTCGGCTTGTAAACCCAGACAAGACGCGATTCCCTCGACATCGGTGCTTAATCGCGATGCAAGCGAAAGACTGTACTCGCCATCAGCGTCGCAAGTCATCGAATATGAATGCAAATGCATTGGATCACCAATGACGACTGGATTGCTTAAATGATCGAACCGGAACTCTCTGGTCATATAGTTTAATAAATTGTCTTGGACGATGAGCACGAGCTTCTTATTTATATGTTCAAACGTCTGAACTTTATGATGCATTTGAACCAGAATTGTTTTAGCCGTCATCTTCCAATTCATTCCAAAAGTTTTGGTTCCTTCTTCTGCGTTATCAATTCTAGGAACACGAAGGTCCTTGAGTAATCGTTGCCTTTCAGGCCAAACCGTACCCGTCGTGTCCAAGGTTTGTAATTCGATTCCTACGAAGTCCCGTACTTTCCCGCGCTTCACCGACACAAGGAAATAATCAACGCTCCCACCAGGTATTGTAACTTCGGAAACGACGTGAAGCTCGTTACCAGGCTCGTGCGTAGTTAGGAGATGAAGGCAGTCCGTGAAAATCTGACCTCTCTCGATGAGTCGCGCTGGGCAGATTATTATTGGTGCGGCGTTGGCGCCGTAAAGGACGGTACAAGTGCCGATGGATGTTGTCGGGTCAGATTTCCTGACCTTGTAGCAACGTTTGCCGAGGAAAGGACAGCCTTGGGCGGCAACGATTCGGCGCCACTTCGCCCCTTTCTTGCGTGCATTGTTGCCAAACAATTCGACTACTTTATTCATAGCAATGACCAAGAGCGTTCCTGTGCGAGTTCCAGATACCGACGGGATATATCGATTCCAATCGACTTGTTTCCACCGTCACGTGCCGCGACTAGCGTTGTCCCAGTTCCACAAAACGGATCAAGAACGATGCCATCTTTCGGGCAAGTTGCCAATAGCGGAATGCGGCATAAATCGATGGGATATGGTGCAAAATGGCTTTCGCGACGCTGAGTGTCCTCCGGAATAATGTCCCAAACATCGTTCGGCTTGCTTCCGTTGGGATGATATTTCAGGAAGTAGAAGCCTTTATCCCTCAGCTCTTTCGCCCTACCTGAGACTTTCTCACTATCTGAATGCGTCGCGCGTTGTTGACCGCGAATGACCATACGGAAATCCGAAATCTTTCCTTGGGCGAGGTCGAACAACATCAAATCGAGTGAACTAAAAGCATATTTCTTTTCATCGTCTGAGAGTGCGGTCGAAAGTTCGATTTGCCGCTTATAGCGAACTCCCGAAACTCCAGTAGCTGAGACGATAGAACCATTAACGACCTTTGACTGACCGGGCCGAGAGCGAATTGCATCGGCGTTGTAATAGTACCCGTTAGGCTGCTTAACGAAGTGAAAAACAAGCTCGTGTACATTCCCCAAACGATCTTTGCTGTTATCCATCCCGCCTTTTAACTTATTCCACACAACGCTGTTTCGTAGTGTCCAGCCTTGGTTATCCGTTAGTTCGAAAGCGACGCGCCACGGTATCCCAAGAAGTCCTTTGGCGCTATAAGTGTCGCCAAGATTTAACCAAAAGGAACCCGTTGATTTAAGG
>JANYIL010000239.1 GCA_025362075.1 Chloracidobacterium sp. | reverse complement strand
GTCATTCAAATGCCCCATGACAACCCTGGACCATTACCTTAGCGAGAACGGTGTTCGCGACGTTGATTTTGTAAAGGTTGACATTGAGGGTGCGGAAATGATGTTTTTACGGGGAGCCGAGAGGTTATTTACACAAAAAATCCCCCCTATATTTTTGATGGAAATGGCTTTGGCCCAAACCCGGCCTTTCGGATATTTACCAAACGATCTGATAAATTTTATTAGATCGCGAGGTGATTATGAGCGGTTGATGAGCCGCGAAATAAAGTACGGAAAATTGAGCAATTTACTTACGATGACAACGGTGCGAACGTTTTCTGTATTCCTCGCGAAGTCTCGAGCGTTCGGATATCGGACCTATTGGAAAACTGATCATTATGCCGGACCAAAAACGCTACAAATGGCGCCGCGATGATTACCGCGAGAAAACCAGGGGCCTGTTAATGCTAAATACCGGCGACGGCAAAGGCAAAACGACGGCTGCGATAGGCGTACTCGTGCGTGCGGCGGGCCGCGGAATGCACTGTGCGATGATCCAGTTTATGAAGGCCAAGACTGACCGCTACGGCGAACATGAATCGTTCGACAAGCTCGGCATCGAGGTCCACACGATGGGCGACGGATTTACGTGGGACACCAACGACAAATCGCAGGACATCAAAACGTCCGAAGAAACCTGGGCACTCTGCGTCGAAAAAATGCGGTGCGGCGAATATGACATGCTGGTTTTTGACGAATTGCTGTATGTTTTGAGTTACGGGTTTCTCGACATTGACGCTGTGATTGCCGAGATCAGATCGGTGCGTGAAACTCAGCCAAATCTGCACCTGATCCTGACCGGCCGAAATGTCGATAACGCCATGCAAAAGCTAATCGATGAGGCCGATCTCGTCACCGAGATGACGGAGATCAAGCACCCGTTTCATGCAGGCATTTTTGCTCAGCAGGGAATTGAGTTTTAAGCCTTCGGTCATCAATTGCCACGCTCTTTAGAGCGTGGATAAGATGTCACAATAGCAATCGGCTTTAGCCGAATCTTCGGGCTAAAGCCCGAGTCTTATTTGAGAACATACTTACCTCCAGCTAAAGCTGGAGGCAATTTAAATGAAAACACCAGTCGAAAAACGCAAACCTAACGGCATACTCGATTACCTCGCACTTGCGTTGACGACGGTTGGCGTGGGCTATATTCCGGGTGCTCCCGGTACTTATGGTTCGGCGGTTGCGGTCGGAGCTTATCTCTTTATTGGGCGACTTGAGTTTTCAACGTCGCTTCATGCCATTGTTAGCGGATTGCGGCTTAACGATGTAACGATCATCCATGCGGGGGTGAACGCGGTCCTGCTGACGCTCTTCTGTCTCATCGGCATTGCGGCTGCGGGCCGGTCGATACCGTTCCTGGGCAACAATGACCCGTCAGAGGCAGTTGTTGATGAAGTAATGGGCCAGCTCGTGACGTTTTGTTTCGTCCCTTTTGGTTTGCCGTGGCCATTTATTTTGGCAGGGTTTTTGCTGTTTCGGCTTTTCGATATCTGGAAGCCGTATCCGGTTCGCGATCTTGAGATATTGCCCGGAGGGCTCGGTATTTGTGCCGACGACATCGTGGCGGGTGTCTACGCCGGCCTTTGCCTTGCGATCGGACACGCCGTATATTTGTTCGTATGATCAACCACGTATTACCCGGCGATTCGGTCGCGACGGAATTCAGGAAAACTGGTATCGAGGGATCAACCATTGTTTGTCGCGAAGCCTTTATCGCGGGGCCGATCGATGCGGATGATCTCGATGCATTCTGGGCCGAGCGGGCCTATTTCGTGCTTGCGGAGTATGCCGAAGACGAGATCGAGTACCACGAAAAGGTCGCCGACCAGCTTGCGAGCCTCGCGGACCTGACTGAAGAAGATGAGGTCAACCTCTGGTTCGAATACGAGCTATTTTGCAGCGTTAATATGTGGTTTTGCCTCTCGTTTCTCAAGCAGACAGGTGCCGCAATCTTTCGAGTAGAGCCAATCGGGCTTGACGAAGAAAAACGCTGGGACGGCTTTGGCCAGTTTGAGGCGGACGATCTGCGGGCCTGTTTTGAAATGAAAACAAGACTGACGGACAAGGACGTAGAGCTTGGAGCCTCTCTCTGGCAAGCCTATCGTCATAAGGAAAATGCCCGTCTCACGGAACTCGCCAAAACCGACACCCTCGCCTTTCCACATCTCCGCGAAGTTGCCGCCGCCGCTGCGGTTCAGGATATCCAACCGCTCGAAGTCGTTCGTGCGATCACCGCCGGTGGCGAGACCGATTTTGGCAAGATCTTTGCCGAGTTCAGAAAGAGGGCAGGGGTCTACGGCTACGGTGATCTGCAGGTCCAGGCCCTTATCGAGAAAGCCTAATCCTTCTTCGACGTGTTCCCGATCGTCGGCGTATCGTCACTACTTTGAAATATCCAACCCCGCCGCCAAAAATACCAGAGCAGCACTAGCGTAATAATTCCCATCGCTCCCAGGGTTACCCAGTAGCCGTGCTCGCTTTTTAGCTCAGGCATGTTTTCGAAGTTCATGCCGTAAATACCGGCGAGCAGGCTGAGCGGCAAAATTATCGCTGACAGGACGGCCAGCGTTTTCATGATCTCGTTGGTTTTATTTGAAACGACTGCGAAATGTATCTCAAATAACCCGCCAACCAGATCGCGATAGCTCTCGGCCAGATCCGAGATCCTCAGAAGATGATCGTGGACGTCGCGAAAAAATGGCAGTACCGGCTCAGGTATCTGCGGAAATTCGCCGTGCGACATGCGGTACATAACATCGAGCTGCCGCGAAGAGATACGTTTTAGCCGGGCGACGCTGCGGCGAACGTCCATTATTTCGGCAAGTACGACATTGCTGCTCTTTTTCATTCCAAAAACACGTTCTTCGAGCACTGAGATCGTGTTGTCAAAATCGTCGACCACGGGCATATAAAGATCGACGAGCCGGTCGAGTATCTGGTGCAGCAGATACGCCGGGCCGCGTTTCATCGCAAATGGACTAGTGCGGACCTGCGATTTTACGATCTTGATGCTCTGAAATTTTTCGACGTGAAATGTGATGACGTAATTTTTGCCGAGGTAGCCGTCCAGTTCCTTGGTCACAAAATTGGTCGAGGTCGTCTCGTCCGGTTTTACGCCGTGGACGATGAAATAGATATAGTCGGGAAAGCCCTCGATCTTCGGTTGATTGCGCGTTTCGAGACAGTCCTCGATCGTCAGGTAATGAAACTTAAAGACGTTTGCCAAAACGTCTTTGGCCATTTCAAGTTCTTCGGGCGAATCTCCGCGCAGATCGACCCAGACGAGATTGGTCTCGTCCGCGAGCAAATCAGTCATCTCTTCCCGGGAAAAGCCCTCTTCGACGTTTTTGCTGTCTTTCCTAAGGACAAAAATTTCCATTTTCGATGGATGTTTGGCGACTACTTGGTTTGGTAGATGAGGGAGCGTCTATGACGGCCTATCGCCGCTCCAATGACCGCTCCTATCCCGGCCCCGACTAGAACAAAAGGCGTTAGAACCTTTGCCGTGTCGTCGCTGCCGCCGGTCGCCCGAGTACGGCCGCACCGGCTCCGACACCGACTCCGGCACCGATAGCGGTCCATATCGCGATTGATTTTCCCGCCGATCCACCGTCTGTCCGAAAGACTTTCTTAACATCGGCCATCGCGACGCTGTCGGTTTTACCGTTGTGGGCGATGGTGACGACGGTGTCTGAAACGGCGTCGAGCTTGCCTTCAAAAGTTTTCCCATTCTTTGTCTCGACCTCTATGCCGGCCCCCGCCGGGATGGCCTTAACGCTTGTCCAGTTGTCGCGCACCGGGCTCTTCTGAGCAAAAAGCATGAGCGGCTGAGTAAGCAGCGCAAAAACAATCAGGTACAGCGATAATTGTCGTGTTGTCATAGTCCTCCTTGATCAAGGGCTCGAATTGCCCTTTCCTGACAAAGCATAGCAGTACGGCTCATCCGCCGCAATAAATCAAGAGGTCGCGGATACGACCTCAACTTAGAACTTCGTCGATCTTGTGGTATCTTGGATTTCTTGTTTTTAAGAAACCAGTTGATGATCAAACCCGCCATATTACTTCTATTTTTACTGATCGCATCGCTTCTTTCCGTCCGAGGTCAGACGAACGTCGAGCGTGAGGTTGCTGCTCGATTTGCTCCAGTTTTCTATCAGGCTCTTGGCGATCATCCGCGTAGTGATTACATCACAAATTTCGACTTTGATGGTGACTGGCGGGGCGACAATAACTGGGACAACGCCGATAATAAGGAATTTGCCCTTCGTGGATATATCTACTTCGCGGTCAGCGAGACCCGAACGCATTACTTTATCCACTACGCCGTCTTTCATCCCCGCGATTATAAGGGCGGCGAGGAAAAGGGGCGCGTGCTGAGCAGAATATTTCAGGAGGGGGCGAAAGCTGTCGGGGCCAACGACCCGACCGGTATGCTCGACGAAGCCGTACTCGCTCACGAAAACGACATGGAGGGCTGCCTGGTCGTCGTTGCCAAGGCGAGCAAGGAATCGGGATCCGAGCACGTCGCCTATCTCGAATCGCTGCACCACAACACTTTTTCAGATTACATGCTGGGTGAGTCGACACCGCAAAACTTCAAAACCGAGGGCCGACGTCCGGTGCTCTACGTCGAGGCCAAAGGTCACGGCATTGAGGCCTATACAGGCGACGAAAAACAGACGGCGGACAGGGAATTTTTGATCTACAAATACACCGGCAAGGCCGATGACCCTGGGAAGCAAAAGTCGGGGCCGGTCGGTTACGATCTGCTGGCGATAAAAACGACGTTGTGGCCGAAGGCCCGCATCGGGACCAAGGCTACGGGGACGACGTTTGGAGCGGCCCATGATTATTCGTTTATCTCGATCGACGTAATGCAGCCGAACGGCAAGGCCGTAACGCAAAAAATAAACGTCGGCGGCCTCGGTTCGGCGTTTTTGGGGAACGAAGGCGGCGTCAACATGGCCCGACCGCCGTGGGGCTGGTTTGATAACTATCACCGGAGCGATCCGTTGGGGCTGTGGTTTTTCGACCCTGCTCGAATCGTCAGACGCGATTTCAATCTTGGCGAATCGTTCTCTACAGCGTATATCAAACTTCCGTTTTGGGCCGTAAAATAGCCAGTCAAAACATCAAGGCCGCCCCGCAATCGGGCGATATCACGTCGCATTGCAGTCCCGAAAAGATTTCCACTCTAGTCTATGTTCGCGCGGCGACATAAAATACACTTGGGTGATGTTCTAATATCAATAATTGAAACAAACTGGGCGAAAGGCTACCGGAGGCAAAAATGGAAAAGAGAATATTAGGGAAGAGCGGTTTGGAAGTATCGGCGATCGGCCTGGGGTGTATGGGGCTGAGTTTTGGCTACGGACCGGCGGTTGAACGCGAGGAGGGCATTAAGCTGATTCGCGCGGCGGTCGAGAAAGGCGTTACTTTTTTTGATACCGCTGAGGTTTACGGGCCCTTTGCTAACGAGAAACTGGTTGGGGAAGCCCTCGCGCCGCTTCGCGATCAGGTGGTGATCGCAACCAAATTTGGTTTCAACATTGATGCGGACGGCACCCAACACGCTGACCCGCCGCTCAACAGCCGACCCGAACATATCAGGCAGGCCGTTGACGGTTCGCTAAAACGGCTCGGGATTGACCACGTCGACCTGCTTTATCAGCATCGTGTTGACCCGGACGTGCCGATTGAGGATGTCGCTGGTGCGGTGAAAGATCTCATCCAAGTCGGCAAGGTCAGGCACTTTGGCCTGTCGGAGGCCGGTGTACAGACGATTCGCCGGGCCCACGCCGTTCAGCCGGTGACGGCACTCCAAAGCGAATATTCGTTGTGGTGGCGCGAACCGGAGGCGGAAATATTTCCGGTACTCGAAGAATTGGGAATTGGTTTTGTCCCGTTCAGTCCGCTGGGCCGTGGGTTTCTGACGGGGAAGATTGACGATACCACCACTTTTGACACGAATGATTTTCGCAACACGTCCCCGCGTTTTTCGGCTGATGCCCGCAAGGCAAATCAGGCGCTGGTCGATCTCATCGCACGTTTTGCCGACGCAAAGGACGCGACACCGGCACAGGTTGCCCTCACATGGGTTATTGCCCAAAAGCCCTGGATCGTGCCGATCCCCGGAACGACGAAAATTCACCGTTTGACGGAAAATACCGAAGCGGTGAATGTCGAACTGACGGCCGACGACCTGAGCGAGATCGACGGCCTGACCTCGCAGATCGAGGTGCAGGGTGAACGTTACGGCGAAGCCTCGCAAAAACTGGTCAATCGCTGATACGGTAACGCGGACTGTCACCCAGCACGTTTCATCAAAGCCGTACCGCCAAAGCTTGGTGCAGTCCACCTCACCAAAGTATGATTTTCCCGGTTTCCTAGAATCGAAGAGCCTTACGCCGAGTCTGCTCGTATGGCATCTTTGGATCTATATTTATGAGCGAAAACGACGTAACGCTTCGGGTCAGGAATGTCACGAAACGCTTTGGCGATTTTACGGCTGTTGACGAGCTGAGCTTTGACGTGCGGGCCGGGCGGGTCTTTGGCTTTCTCGGGCCCAATGGCGCGGGCAAAACGACGACCATTCGGATGATCGTTGGAATCACCATTCCCGATGAGGGAAAGATCGAGCTGTTTGGTGAGCGGATGTCTGCACGACTACAGGACCGGATCGGCTATCTGCCTGAAGAAAGAGGGCTTTACAAGAAAATGAAGATCGTCGATCAGCTGCGTTATTTCGCCGCTTTGAAAGACGTTTCGGGGGCCGAGGCCGATAAACGGATCGATTTTTGGCTCGAACGGATGAACCTCGCCGAGTGGAAAAACAAGAAGACCACAGACCTCTCAAAGGGCATGCAGCAAAAGATCCAGTTTATCTCGACCGTCCTGCATAACCCCGACCTTTTGATCCTCGACGAGCCGTTTTCAGGGCTCGATCCCGTAAATGTCGAATTCATGATCGATGTGCTAGCGGAATTCAAAAAACAGGACAAGACCGTGATCTTTTCGACCCACCTCATGGAAACCGCCGAGCGGCTCTGCCACGACATAATCCTGATAAATAAAGCGAAGAAAGTTGTCGGCGGCAGCCTCCGCGAGGTCAAGGAAGGCTACTGTAAAAACCGCATCGCCCTCCGCGCGACCGGCGGCAACGCTGTGCTCTCGGACACAAAATTAGTAGCAAAAATGGAGGCCCACGCGGATGAAAAAGAGATCGAACTTGCCTCCGGGGCGGATGCTCAATCTCTGCTGCATCGCCTCATCGAAAGCGGGGCGACCATAACGAAATTCGAGCAGGTCGAACCAAGTCTGAATGACATTTTTATCGAGCAGGTGGGAGGGCACGACTCCAATGCGTAAGTTTCTCGCAGTCGTAAGGCATGAGTACAAAAAGGTCGTCTACAAGTGGACTTTTTTGCTCGGAACTCTCTTATTTCCAATAATTGGCGCTTGCTTTGCAATCATCCCAGCCATTATTTTTTCGATCAAAGGCGAGCCGACGCGGATCGTTATAGTAGATAGGACAAACAAGATAGCTCCGCGCCTTAAAGAAAATCTTTCGGCCGAGAAGATCACTGCCAAGGGTGAAGAGGCTGTAAAAGATTCGGCCAAGAATCTCAGCGTTTCGCAAAACGACCAGTTGCGCCAGAGTGCGAAACAGGCAGCCGCGGTTTTCCTGTTCGTCGACTATGATTCGGTCGGAAAAACCGCCGACCAGATCCGCAGTGAGCTTAGTGACCTGGCCGTTTCAAAAGAGATCGACGCCTACCTGCTCGTGCCCGATAATGTCGAGGCACCGGACGCTAAATTTGAATTTCTCTCGCGAAAGGCCGGCGATTTTGTAGCAGGCGACTTGATCAAAGAGGCCCTGAACGACGCTGTTCGTTCACAGCGGCTTTCGGACGCGCATATTAGCGAGGTCACCTTAAAACAACTAAGTGCGAAGGTCAATCTCGACGCCAAGGCAATCGACGAACAGGGCCGCGAAAAGGACAGCGATATGCTGCTTGCTGCCTCGTTTGCCATCGGTTTGATGATTTACATTACCCTGGCAATTTACGGTCAGGTTATCATGGCTGCGGTCGTTGAGGAGAAGGAAACGCGCATCGCCGAGATCCTTTTTTCATCGGCCAGGCCATTCGAACTAATGATGGGGAAACTCGTCGGTGTCGGGCTGGCCGGTTTAACTCAACTAGGCATCTGGGTAGCCTCGATCGTTGCTCTGCTAGCGTTTATCGCGGTCCAGTCCAACCTTTCGGCGATGTTTGCCGGTCTGCCGCATATCACGCCGTTGATGGTTTTTTACTTCTTATTGTTCTTCTTGCTCGGATATTTCATCTACGCCGCGATCTTTGCTCTTATTGGCTCGATGGTCACGACCGTTCAGGAAGGCGGGCAGTTTGCGTTTCCGCCGATAATGTTGATGCTGATCGGCTTTTATTTTAGTTTTGCAGTTATCCGCGATCCAAATTCGAGCCTATCGTTTTGGGTATCGATCTCGCCTTTCTTTGCACCGATCACGATGCCCGTGCGAATACTGGCTGAGACACCTCCGTTATGGCAGATCGCGCTTTCGGTCGGCATAAATGCTCTGGCGATCGCCGGTCTCGTGTGGCTGGCGTCGCGGGTCTATCGCGTCGGGATGCTGATGTACGGAAAACGTGCGACCATACCAGAGGTTTGGAAATGGATCAGGCAGGGGTAAATGAAGGCAAAAGTAAAAAGGCAAAAAATGGAGCGGCTCAAAAACTGATTAAGTGTATTGCTCTGATCTTTTTGGCGTCAGTTTTTTTTATTGCTTGCGGTTCAGCCCCAGTTGAAAACAAGAATGCAGCGGCAAAATCGCCGACTCCGATTCCGCCCCCGCCCGAGCGGATCGAAAAGGCGACCAATGTTAGCTTTTCTACTTATTCCAAAGAATGGCCTGTCGGTTGGCAGTGGATCGATCCCGACGAAAAATACGCCCCGACGCCGCACGACGTTAAAAAGGGAGTTCTTCGCGTCAATCTCACCACCAAGAAGAACCTGAATGACAAGCTCACGAATGCCCCCCGGCACATTAAGCCGATCTCCGGCGATTTTCAGATCAAGACCCATGTCCGATTTAACCCGAAAGAGAACTATCAGGGAGCCGGCCTGCTGATCTATCATGACGAAGACAACTACCTCAGATTTGAGCGTGCCTATGGCGGCGAAGGCGGCGGTGGCAGCGGCATCCGGCTCGATGTTAGTCGAAATGGTGTTTTCGAGCCGCTCGCGGCCCCCGGCGAGATCCAGACTGACGCGGTAGATGTCGACATGAAGACGTCCGGTCCGGCAAAACATTCTTAGCCTATTGGCGGGCCGACGAAAATGCCGAATGGCGCGTTGCGGGTGAGTTTGAGTCGGATTATCCCGAGACGATTATGGCCGGCCTCGTCGCAAGCAATACAGCTAGGGAAGTAACGGCTGAGTTCGCTTACATTCGCCTGCTTCCTGCGGCCCGCAAATAGTTTTTTCGTGAACATCCGGAGAAGCCCGGCGTATACCATTCTATGAAAAATACCTTGCTGTTTGTCGCCGCCTGTAGTTAAATGGAGGGTATTCGGGACAATAAATCTAATTCGGAAAGGAGAAAAAAATATGCTTCACATCCTAGGTCAACTTTTTGTCGGACTTCTCATCGGAATCATCGCCCGTTTCCTGCTTCCGGGCAAGGAAACAGCCATGTCTAGCGGCCTTTTAGGCTGGCTTATGACCGCCGGAGTCGGCGTTGCGGGCTCGTTTATCGGAACTTTCGTGGGCCGGGCGATCTGGAAAGAGCAGAATTACAAGGCCGGGTGGATCGTGTCCATTCTCGGTGCCATTGGCCTGCTGCTCTTGTTGCGGGTCATTTTCTAAGCAGCGAATCATCGGGAAAAGCGCGAGATGGCACTGCAATGTCATTCCGTGCTTTTTTCTTTGTCCATAACCTTCTCGATCCGGCGGTCCGGGATAAACCAGATCACGGCGACGAGTACGTAAAGGCCCAGCGATATCCAGACGCTGACGAAAACGCCAACGTGATGCCGACAGCGTAGCAGAGCATCGATATTTTCCCCTTTATGTCGCCGCCGACCGCCGACGCGAGCAGCGCGTTTTCGTCATTTACGTAGTGGATCAGCTTGGTCTGTAGGATCGAGTACGAGATCCCCGCCATCAGCAGGAGAGCACCATAAATAGCCATCGGGATCGACGAGAGATGATTTTCGCCCACGCACGCGGTCGCGAACGGAAATAGCGAGAGCCAAAATAGCAGATTCAGGTTTGCCCAAAGCACTTTGCCGTTGACGGCCCGCGTCGCCTGCAGCATGTGATGGTGATTATTCCAGTAGATCCCGAGGTGAATAAAGCTGAGCACATAGGCCAGAAAGGTCGGGAGCACGGGCTTTCACGCTTCGAGATCGGCACCATGCGGCGTTTTTAGCTCAAACACCATGATCGTCATGATGATAGCGATCACGGCGTCGGAAAA